>CAJCIO010000201.1 GCA_903970465.1 Gammaproteobacteria bacterium | reverse complement strand
GTCACCGCTCGGCCCACTGCAAGTGCAGGCGCAATTGCAGCAAGGCAGCCTCAGCAGCCAACTGTGGGCCGAAGTCCCCGGCACCGCGCAAATGATCGCCGCGCAACTCGGTTATCTGCGCGAACAATTGGTCAGCGCCGGTCTGCAAGTCGCCGACCTGGACTGCCACCAAGGCGTGGCGCCACGCGGCAAACGCACACATCTGGAACACCGCTGGGTGGACGAAAACGCATGAAACAGCCAACCCCACGCCAGGCCATTGCCCTGAGCTACGACCGCCAGAACGCCCCGACCCTCACCGCCAAGGGCGACGACGAACTGGCCGAAGCCATCCTCGCCGTCGCGCGGGAATACGAAGTGCCGATCTACGAGAATGCCGAATTGGTGAAGATGCTCGCGCGGCTGGAGCTGGGCGACAGTATTCCGCAGGAGTTGTACCGCACGATTGCGGTGATCATCGCTTTTGCGTGGCGGCTGCAGGGCAAGAAGCCGGGGGATTTTGTCGAGCCGGCAGGACCGACAGAGAGGGACGTGACACCAGCCACGCATCGGTTGACACAGGACTGATGCGGCGCCTGCACAACTGCCTTCGCGAGCAAGCTTTGCTCCCACACCTGTGGGAGCAAAGCTTGCTCGCGAAGAGGCCAGTGAATCCTACAGATTCAAGACTGGGTACGAGGAACGCCGCTGATGATCCTCAAGACCGATGCAGCTTCTTCATCAACTCTGCCTCAGCCTGCGTCAACCCGCACGCCTGAGTCAGCTCATCGATGGAAGCGCCCATCCCCACCAGCTTGGCCGCCTGAGCGAAGGACAGGCTCTCCGGATCACGCTGTTCAATCTGCAGCAGCTTGTCCGGCAACGGCGCGACGACCGCGCGCAGTTCATGGATGGCATCGCCCATGCGCACGGTGCCTTGCTGGTAGTCGTCGATGCGCTTGGCCAGTTCGCGGAGGCGCAAGTCGCGCCGAGCATCAAGCTCGGCGCGCTGCAATTCCTGGCTTTTCTGCTTGCGGGTATAGGACAGGAACATCGCCACGGTCCCGGCCCACAACAGGGCCAGGACAATGACCGCGATCTCGGCGAACAATCAGATATTCTCCAGGTCCGACCACTCTTCTTCGCTCATCATCTTGTCCAGTTCGACCAGGATGAGCAGCTCGCCGTTCTTGTTGCACACGCCCTGGATGAACTTGGCCGACTCTTCGTTACCGACGTTCGGCGCGGTCTCGACTTCGGACTGGCGCAGGTAGACCACTTCGGCGACGCTGTCGACCAGGATGCCGACCACTTGCTTGTCGGCCTCGATGATGACGATCCGGGTGTTGTCACTGATTTCGCTGGAGTCGAGGCCGAAACGCTGACGGGTGTCGATGACCGTGACCACGTTGCCGCGCAGGTTGATGATGCCCAGTACATAGGAAGGCGCGCCGGGTACCGGGGCGATTTCGGTGTAGCGCAGCACTTCCTGGACCTGCATCACATTGATGCCGTAGGTCTCGTTATCGAGCTTGAAGGTGACCCACTGCAGAATCGGATCTTCGGAACCCTGTGCAGACGACTTATTCATACCCCTAACCTCTCGAAAACCGCCTGCGGCGGTGTGTGTTCAGTGCAACATTCGGTGGCGCCGAGGCTCATGCCGCGTGCCGTTATCTTTTCGCCCTGGCAGCCGGTTTGGCTGCAGCCTTGGCCGCCTGAATGGCCGTGGCTTCCATCTGTTTGGCGGCGCCGCTGGCAATCAGCTCAGCCAGCGCCGCAACGTCGAGCAAGGCGCACATATGCTCGATCACGGTGCCCGCCAACCATGGCCGTTGGCCGCGCTGGGAGCGCCATTTGATCTCGTTCGGGTCCAGGCGCAACGAGCGGCTGACCTGATGCACCGCCAGCCCCCACTCATAGCCCTGTACCGAAATCACAAACTGCAGGCCCTGTTTGAAATCATTCCGATAGCGATCCGGCATCACCCAACGGGCGGTGTCGAGCACCTTCAGGTTGCCGCTGAGGCTGGGAAGTATCCCCAAAAACCACTCAGGCTGACCGAACAACGGCGTCAGCTCCTGGCCCGCCAGGGAGTAGATCGAGCCCAGGCACACCAGCGGCACCGCCAGCGTCAGGCCGGCGACGTCGAACAACAGACACTCGAACGGCTCGCTCGCCCACAATGGACGGCCATCGGCGCCGAGCGCCGGTGGGCCATCAGTACTGGCGTTATGCTTGTTATCGGTGATTGGCGCCGGGACTTGAGCACCGGTCGGCGATTTGTGTACATCCACCAGTGCGTCAACGCGAGTGAGCGGCGATTCGCCAGGCTCTGGCGCCAGGCTCAAGGGGCTAGACGCCGGTGATAGTTCCACGGGCGCAGTGGCGCGGGCCACTTCAGGCACTGGCAATTCCAGCTGCAAATCGGGCTCTTCGAGCTCGAACAGCGGCGGTTCACTGGGCAACAGCAACGGCTGCGCGACCCTAGGCTCAGGCTCGGCCCAGCGGCTCAGCGGGGTGGTCGGCTTGTCGATCAGGGCTGGCTGCGCGACCGCTGGTGCGGGCGAATGCCTGACCTTGGCGGCATCCCGGGCTTTTTCTTCCAGCACGGCAGCCTGGAACTCGTCGGTGACCGCCTCAGGGACGCTGGAAGGTGCCTCCAGACGTTCATCGTTGCTCGGTGGCAGTTCTTCAGTGATGTCCTGCAGCAACGCATCCAGATACGACTGCAAGGCGAGTTGAGGACGCGAGTTGCGATTCGAAGGACGATTCATCACGCCACCTGCGTTACGAGCAGTTGCGTCAACAGATGCTTGAGCAAGGCGCGATAGGCGACCACGCTGCGGCTCTTGCCATCGAACTGCGAGGGGGTCACCCCGGCCCGACTGGCATCGCGCAAGCGCGTGTCGACCGGAATGTAGCCATGCCAGATATGCTCCGGCCAGGTGTCGCGTAACACTCGCAAGGTGCCCAGCGAGGCCTGGGTGCGGCGATCGAAGAGGGTCGGCACGATGCAGTACGGCAAGGGCTGCTTGCGTGAGCGATTGATCATCGCCAGGGTGCTGACCATGCGTTCGAGACCTTTGACGGCCAGATGCTCGGTCTGCACCGGGATCACCAGTTGCTGGCTCGCCGCAAGGGCATTGACCATCAGCACGCCGAGCAACGGCGGGCTGTCGATGATGGCGTAGTCGAAGTCCTGCCACAGTTGCGCCAGACTCTTGGCGATCACCAGGCCCAAACCGCCGTGGCCAGGCGATTGACGCTCCAGGGTCGCCAGTGCGGTACTCGACGGCAACAGCGAGATATTTTCATGACTGGTGGATTGCAGCAGCTGCCCCGGCAGGCCGTCAGGCACGGCGCCCTTGTGCAGGAACAGATCGAAGCACGTGTGTTCGAGTTCGTCGGGGTTATAGCCGAAATAACTGGTCATCGACCCATGGGGGTCGAGGTCGACCACGACCACGCGTTTGCCGCTCTCGGCCAGCAACCCGGCAAGGGCGATCGAAGTGGTGGTTTTGCCGACGCCACCTTTCTGATTGGCTACTGCCCAGACTCTCATTGTGCGGCTTCCTCCCGGCTGCGCGCAGGGCGCAGCCCGAGATCCAGGTGTTGATGACTCACGGTTTGGGTGACGGGCTTTTGACGGCACCGCTCTTCGCCGGTGTATTTGTCGTAGCCGGTGCACTTTGTGTGCCAGCACGCCGCAATGCCGCATCCGGCGTCGCCCCAGCGGTACCGGAGCCGGTCAGACTGCGGCGCACCTCGAGGTTGCGCGAGATCACCAGCACCACACGACGGTTGTGACCGCGGCCATCGGCGGTGGTGTTGGTGTCGATCGGCTGGAATTCACCATAGCCGACTGCGGCCATGCGCTGCGGGGCGATGCCATCGATGGCGAGCATGCGCACGATACTGGCGGCCCGCGCCGACGACAGTTCCCAGTTGGTCGGGTACTGCGCCGTGCGGATCGGCTGGTCATCAGTGAAGCCTTCGACATGCACGGGGTTGTCGAAGGGTTTGAGGATACCGGCAACCTTGTCGATGATAGTGAACGCCAGATCACTGGGGATCGCGTCGCCGCTGCCGAACAGCAACCCGGACTTGAGCTCGATTTCGATCCACAGCTCGTTGCCGCGCACGGTCAACTGGTTGGAGGAAATCAAGTCGCCAAAGGCGTTGCGCACATCATCGGCGATCGTCTGCAGGGCGTCGGCCTTGCTTATTGCCGCGTCGGTGTCATCGGCGTCCTGCACCAGCGGCTGCACCGGGGTCACGGTCTGCGGGCGGTCCTCACCAATAGGAATCGGCTTGGTGGACTTGGCTTGATCGTTGAACACGCCGACCAGCGTTTCGGACAGCACCTTGTACTTGCCCTCGTTGATCGAGGAAATCGAGTACATGACCACGAAGAAGGCGAACAACAGGGTGATGAAGTCCGCGTAGGACACCAGCCAGCGTTCGTGATTCTCGTGTTCCTCGGGCTGTCGATTGCGGCGGCGAGACATGGCTACTCCATCACTCCATGAAGCCTTGCAGCTTCAGTTCGATGGACCGCGGGTTCTCACCCTCGGCGATGGACAAGATGCCTTCGAGCATCATTTCTCGATAACGGGCCTGACGATGGGCAATCGCCTTGAGCTTGTTGGCGGTCGGCAGCAGCACCAGGTTGGCACTGGCCACGCCATAGATCGTGGCAATGAACGCTACGGCAATGCCGCTGCCCAGCTGCGACGGATTGGCGAGGTTGCCCATCACGTGAATCAGGCCCATGACCGCACCGATGATGCCGATGGTGGGCGCGTAACCGCCCATGCATTCGAACACCTTGGCGGCCTGAATGTCGCGGTTTTCCTGGGTCAGAAAATCGACCTCGAGGATGCTGCGAATGGCTTCCGGCTCGGCGCCGTCGACCAGCAACTGCAAGCCTTTGCGGGCATAGGGATCGAGTTCGCTGTCAGCTACCGACTCAAGGCCCAGCAGGCCGTCCTTGCGCGCGATCAGGCTCCAGGTCACGACGTTGTCGATCCCCCGAGCCAGGTCGATGCGTGGCGGAAAGATGATCCAGCGGATGATCACCAGCGAGCGCGCGAAGGCACTCAGGGGCGTCTGCAACAGCGCAGCAGCCAGGGTGCCACCGATGACGATCAGAGCGGCCGGGCCATTGAGCAGCGCATAGATGCTGCCGCCTTCGAGAAAGTTGCCGCCGACGATCGCGACAAAGGCCAGGATGATCCCTATCAGGCTCAACACATCCATCAGACGCAGGCCTCCGTCAGGTGCCGACCGATATCGTCAAGACTGTAGATGGCATCGGCGAGGTTGGCTTTGACGATCGCCATGGGCATACCGTAGATCACGCAACTGGCTTCGTCCTGAGCCCAGATCTGGCTGCCACCCTGCTTGAGCAGACGCGCGCCTTCACGGCCGTCGGCGCCCATGCCGGTCAGCACCACCGCCAGCACCTTGTCGCCGTAGGACTTGGCCGCAGAACCGAAGGTGATGTCCACGCACGGTTTGTAGTTGAGGCGTTCGTCGCCGGGGAGGATTTTCACCGTGCCGCGGGCATCGACCATCATTTGCTTGCCGCCAGGCGCCAAGAGCGCCAGGCCGGGGCGCAGGACGTCGCCGTCTTCGGCTTCCTTGACCTGGATCTGGCAGAGCTTGTCGAGGCGCTCGGCGAAGGCTTTGGTAAAGGCCGCCGGCATGTGCTGGACCAGTACGATCGGCGCCGGGAAGTTCGCTGGCAGTTGCGTGAGCACGCGTTGCAGCGCGACCGGGCCACCCGTGGAGGTGCCGATGGCGACCAGCTTGTAGGATTTGCGCTTGGGCGGTGGCGACAGCGCTTGAGCCGGGGCATCGTTACCTGCGCGCGGGGCTGGGCTGCGTACAGCCGGTGCAGGCGCGGCGCTGCGGGTGGCGCTGTCGCGGGCAGGCCTTGCTCCCGCAGGGGCAGCTCCCGCAGGGGCAGCGCCCACAGGGGCCGGGCGTGCTGCGGGGGCAGCCGGGGCCGGCGCCGCAGCGGCAAAGCTGCTACGGCGGTTGCTGCGCGCGAGGGTGTGAATCTTCTCGCACAGCATCTGCCTGACTTTATCGGGGTTGCGCGAGATGTCTTCGAAATTCTTGGGAAGGAAATCCGTGGCCCCGGCATCCAGCGCATCGAGGGTGACGCGAGCGCCTTCGTGGGTCAGCGACGAGAACATCAATACCGGCGTCGGACAGCGCTGCATGATATGCCGCACCGCGGTGATGCCGTCCATCATTGGCATCTCGTAGTCCATGGTAATGACGTCGGGCTTGAGCGCGATGGCCTGGTCGATGGCGTCGCGACCATTGGTAGCGGTGCCGACGACCTGGATAGTGCTATCCGAGGCAAGAATTTCCGAGACACGGCGGCGGAAGAAACCGGAATCATCCACCACCAGGACCTTGACTGCCATAAACACTCCATTAGGCCGGGCAGCGCGCGAGGCGCCGCCTGGCCGTTATTCAGATACGCCGTGCCGCATAGCGCTTGAGCATGCTCGGTACGTCGAGGATCAGGGCAATGCGACCATCACCGGTAATGGTGGCACCCGACATGCCTGGCGTGCCCTGGAGCATCTTGCCCAGCGGTTTGATCACCACCTCTTCCTGGCCCACCAACTGGTCGACCACGAAGCCGATGCGCTGGGTGCCCACGGAGAGGATCACCACATGGCCTTCACGTTGTTCTTCATGAGCCGCCGAGGACACCAGCCAGCGCTTGAGGTAGAACAGCGGCAAGGCCTTGTCGCGCACGATCACCACCTCCTGGCCGTCGACCACGTTGGTGCGCGACAGGTCGAGGTGGAAGATCTCGTTGACGTTGACCAGCGGGAAGGCGAAGGCCTGGTTGCCGAGCATGACCATCAGGGTCGGCATGATCGCCAGCGTCAGCGGTACCTTGATGACGATCTTGGAGCCCTGGCCCTTGGTGGAGTAGATGTTGATGGTGCCGTTGAGCTGGGAGATCTTGGTTTTCACCACGTCCATGCCCACGCCACGGCCCGACACATCGGAGATCTCGGTCTTGGTCGAGAAGCCCGGAGCGAAGATCAGGTTGTAGCATTCGGTGTCGCTCAGGCGATCGGCGGCATCCTTGTCCATGACCCCACGCTTGACTGCGATGTTGCGCAGCACCTGCGGGTCCATGCCCTTGCCGTCATCGGAGATCGACAAGAGGATATGGTCGCCTTCCTGTTCCGCCGAGAGTACTACCTTGCCGCCGCGCGGCTTGCCTGAGGCTTCACGCTCTTCGGGGGTTTCGACGCCGTGGTCGACAGCGTTGCGCACCAAGTGGACCAACGGATCGGCGAGGGCCTCGACGAGGTTCTTGTCGAGGTCGGTTTCTTCGCCCACCAGTTCCAGGTTGATTTCTTTCTTGAGCTGACGCGCCAGGTCGCGAACCAGCCGCGGGAAGCGCCCGAAGACCTTCTTGATCGGCTGCATGCGGGTCTTCATGACCGCGGTCTGCAGGTCGGCGGTAACCACGTCGAGGTTGGATACGGCCTTTTGCATCGACTCGTCGGCGCTGTTGGCACCCAGGCGCACCAGGCGGTTACGCACCAGTACCAGTTCGCCGACCATGTTCATGATTTCGTCCAGCCGCGCGGTGTCGACCCGTACAGTGGTTTCCGCTTCGGTGGTGGCAGGCTTTTCGCCGGCCGGCGCAGCTGCACGAGCAGGTGCCGGAGCTGCAGCCGGGGCAGGCGCTGCTTTGGCGGCAGGCGCTGGCTCAGCCTTGGCGGCGACCGGGGCAGCCGCAGGCTTGGCGGCAGCTGGCGCTGCGGCTTTCGCCGGTGCAGCAGCGACGGCGGTTTCGGTGAATTTGCCCTTGCCATGCAACTCGTCCAGCAAGGACTCGAACTCATCATCCGAGATCAGATCCGCCGAACCCGCCGGCGCTGCACTGGCTGCAGGCGCCACCGGGGCAGCAGCGGCTGGCGCAACGGCGTCAGGGGCGAAAGAGCCTTTACCGTGCAACTGATCGAGCAAGGCTTCGAATTCGTCGTCGGTGATCTCATCGCTGGCCGCGGCCTTGCCATTCGCTGCGGCTGCAGCGGGGCTGGCGGGTGCTGCGGCAGGCGCCGAAAATTGTCCTTTGCCATGCAACTGGTCGAGCAACGACTCGAACTCGTCATCGGTGATTTCGTCACCGCTGGCGGGCGCCGTCGCGACTGCAGCAAGTGCTGGCGCAGCCGGGGCCGGGCCCTGGGCTTCAGCTTCGGCCTTGGAAGCGCTGAGGCTGCTGAGCAGGGATTCGAATTCGTCGTCGGTGATATCGGCGGCTTCTTCAGCCACCGCTTCGACCGGCGCAGGCGCTGCGGCGACTTCGTCGGCACTGGCCGGCTCGGCCAACCGCGCCAGGGCGGCCAGCAACTCTGGCGTTGCTGGCGTGACCTGGGTGCGCTCACGCACTTCGCCAAACATGCTGTTGACGGCGTCGAGCGCCTCAAGCACCACGTCCATCAGCTCCGAGTCAACGCGACGTTCACCCTTGCGCAAGATGTCGAAGACGTTTTCGGCGATGTGGCAGCACTCGACCAGCTCATTGAGCTGGAGGAATCCGGCGCCGCCTTTTACAGTGTGGAATCCGCGAAAAATGGCATTGAGCAAATCCGCATCATCTGGCCGGCTCTCGAGCTCTACCAATTGTTCGGAGAGTTGCTCGAGGATCTCGCCAGCCTCTACCAGGAAATCCTGAAGGATTTCTTCATCGGCGCCGAAGCTCATGTGGGTGCTCCCTGGAATTCGTTGACCGTCATCAGTTTCTGGAAACTAGAACCCCAGGCTGGACAGCAGATCGTCGACGTCGTCCTGTCCGGATACAACGTCTTCACGTGTATCGGCATGAATCTGCGGACCTTCACCCCTGGTGGGATGTTTTTCTTTATCTTTTTCGTCGCGCAGCTTCTGATGGTCGTGTTGGATCCCTGCAAAACGGTCAACCTGACTGGCCATGAGCACCAGTTTGAGCAAATTGCTTTCGACTTCAGTGACCATTTGCGTGACCCGCTTGATCACCTGACCCGTGAGGTCCTGGTAATCCTGGGCCAGCAGAATATCGTTGAGGTGCGAGGAGACCTGCCGCGAATCGGCTTCGCTGCGCGTCAGAAAGCCGTCGACGCGCTTGACCAGCTCGCGGAATTCGTCGGGCGACGTTTCTCGACGCTGAAAGCGCTGCCAGTCCTGGCGCAGGCTGGCGGCGTCGTCAGCCAGCGAACCCATGATCGGCGTGCTTTGCTCCACCAGGTCCATGGTGCGGTTGGCGGCGGCATCGGTCAGGCGCACGACATAGGACAGCCGTTCGGAAGCGTCGGTTATCTGCGACACCTCTTCGGCCTGAGGCATGTTCGGATCGATGTGGAAATCGACGATCGCGCTGTGCAGCTCACGGGTGAGCTTGCCGATCTCCTGATACAGACCGCGATCACGAGTTTGATTCAACTCGTGGATCAGCTGTACCGCTTCGCCGAAATTGCCTTGTTCCAGGCGTTCGACCAACTCCTGGGCATTCTTTTTCAGGGTCGACTCGAAGTCACCCAAACTGGATTGCTTGTCCATACTGCTGCCCCCGTGGCGTCATTCAGCTGTTGACGCGCTCGAAGATCTTCTCGATTTTTTCTTTCAGCACTTGCGCAGTGAAAGGCTTGACCACATAGCCGTTCACGCCGGCCTGGGCAGCTTCGATGATCTGTTCACGCTTCGCTTCGGCCGTCACCATCAACACTGGGAGGCTTTTGAGCCGGTCATCAAGGCGAACCTGACGGAGCAGGTCGATACCCGACATGCCGGGCATGTTCCAGTCGGTCACCAGAAAGTCGAAGCTGCCAGCTTGCAGCATCGGCAATGCAGTGAGGCCGTCGTCGGCTTCCGAGGTGTTGGTGAACCCCAGATCGCGCAGCAGGTTCTTGATGATCCGCCGCATCGTCGAAAAGTCGTCGACGATGAGGATTTTCATGTTCTTGTCCAAGTAGACCTCCAAGCAGTCTTTAACGCACCCAGCACCTGGGTGCGCGATCAATCAAAACCAGTTATTTTCACATCAAGACCGCAGTGTTGCTTCGACCCTGTGGCGTGGGCTGCCTCCTGTGGGAGCAAGGCTTGCCCGCGAAGGCGTTAGTACGGACGCCTTCGCGGGCAAGCCTTGCTTCCACAGGTGCTCGGCTCAGGCCACCGGGCCTTTTCAATACTTCATCTTGCCCGCCACTCGCCCAGGCGACTGCGCAAACGCGCCGCGCACTGGCTGTGCAGCTGGCTGACCCGCGATTCGCTGACCCCCAGCACTTCGCCGATCTCCTTGAGGTTGAGTTCCTCGTCGTAGTACAACGACAGCACCAGTTTTTCCCGTTCCGGCAAGTTCGCGATGGCATCGGCCAAGGCTGCCTGAAAGCGCTCGTCTTCCAGGCCCCGCGAAGGTTCGGGGCTACCACTGGCGCCCTCCTCGTGCAGGCCTTCATGCTCGCCGTCCTGCAACAGGTCGTCGAAGCTGAACAGGCGACTGCCCAAGGTATCGTTCAAAATCCCGTAATAATCGTCCAGACTCATCTGGAGTTCGGCCGCAACCTCGTGATCTTTAGCGTCGCGACCGGTTTTTGCTTCAATTGAACGAATCGCGTCACTGACCATGCGCGTATTGCGGTGCACCGAACGCGGTGCCCAGTCGCCTTTACGCACCTCGTCAAGCATGGCGCCACGGATGCGGATACCGGCATAGGTCTCGAAACTGGCGCCCTTGCTGGAGTCGTACTTGGTCGAGACTTCGAGCAGGCCGATCATCCCCGCCTGAATCAGATCCTCGACCTGCACACTGGCCGGCAGACGCGCCAGCAGGTGATAGGCGATGCGCTTGACCAGCGGTGCGTAAGTCTCGATCAGTTGATACTGCTGAGACTCGCGCGACGCCTTGTTGTACATCCGATATCCGCTTGCGCTCATGAGACAGGTCCCGCACTGGTTTGCTGAACCAATCGTTCGACGAAGAACTCCAGGTGCCCACGTGGGTTGGCAGGCAAGGGCCAGGTGTCGACCTTTTGGGCGATCGCCTTGAAGGCCAGCGCGCATTTGGAGCGCGGGAAGGCCTCGTAGACGGCACGTTGTTTCTGCACAGCCTTGCGTACCGATTCGTCGTACGGCACGGCACCCACATACTGCAGGGCCACGTCGAGGAAGCGGTCAGTCACCTTGGTCAGCTTGGCAAAGAGGTTGCGGCCTTCCTGCGGGCTTTGGGCCATGTTGGCCAGGACCCGGAAGCGATTCATCCCGTAGTCGCGGTTGAGCAATTTGATCAATGCATAGGCATCGGTGATCGAGGTGGGCTCGTCGCAGACCACCAGCAGGACTTCCTGGGCGGCGCGCACGAAACTGACCACCGAGTCGCCGATGCCGGCAGCGGTATCGATCACCAGCACATCGAGGTTGTCACCGATGTCGCTGAACGCCTGGATCAAGCCGGCATGCTGGGCAGGCGTGAGGTGCACCATGCTCTGCGTCCCGGAGGCAGCCGGCACGATACGAATCCCGCCGGGCCCCTGCAGAAGCACGTCACGTAGCTCGCAGCGCCCTTCAATGACGTCTGCCAGCGTGCGTTTGGGCGTCAGGCCGAGCAACACGTCGACGTTGGCCAGACCGAGGTCGGCGTCCATCAACATGACTCTGCGGCCAAGTTCCGCCAGCGCCAGTGAGAGGTTCACCGACACGTTGGTCTTGCCGACGCCACCTTTACCGCCGGTTACGGCGATCACCTGTACGGGATGCATGCTACCCATGTTCGTTCTTTACCTTGTCACTTAGACCGAGGCCACACGACTGACTGCGCTTCATCATCTGAAGATTGCCTGGCAGACCATCGATGCAGGTGGATTGCAACGTTTTCATTGTTTGTTTACCTCAACCCGCGCGCTTGCCGGGGCTGTGGTAGAGATCAGCGAACATATCGGCCATGGCCTCTTCGCTGGGCTCCTCTTGCATTTGCATGTTCACCGCGCGGGTGACCAATTGATGTTTGCGCGGTAAATGCAGATCATCCGGGATGCGCGGGCCATCAGTCAGATAGGCCACGGGCAAGGCGTGGTGAATGGCCAGGCTCAACACCTCGCCAAGGCTGGCGCTTTCATCCAGCTTGGTGAGGATGCAACCCGACAGGCCACAACGCTTGTAACTGTGATAGGCCGCAGTCAACACCTGCTTCTGGCTGGTGGTGGCCAAAACCAGGTAATTGCGCGCCTTGATACCGCGACCGGCCAGGCTCTCCAGTTGCAGGCGCAGGGCCGGATCGCTGGCCTGCAGGCCGGCGGTGTCGATCAACACCACGCGCTTGCGCAGCAGCGGCTCCAGCGCCTGACCCAAGGACTGCCCAGGATCGACGTGGGTAACCGAAACATTGAGAATGCGGCCCAGGGTCTTGAGTTGTTCCTGAGCACCGATGCGAAAGCTGTCCATGCTCACCAGCGCGATGTTCTGCGCGCCGTACTTGAGCACGTAACGGGCGGCCAGCTTGGCCAGGGTGGTGGTCTTGCCCATGCCGGCAGGGCCGACCATGGCGATCACACCGCCCTCTTCCAGAGGCTCGACCTCAGGGGTGACGATCATCCGGGCCAGGTGCGCGAGCAGCATGCGCCAGGCCTGGCGGGGTTCTTCGATATCGCCGACGAGGGCCAGCAGGTCGCGCGACAGCGGGCCGCTGAGGCCGATGCGCTGCAGGCGGCGCCAGAGGTTGGCCTGCTGCGGACGGCTGCCCTGCAACTGCGTCCAGGCCAGGGAGCCGAGTTGCACTTCGAGTAGTTCGCGCAGGCCGCTGAGCTCCGAGCGCATGGAGTCGAACAGACGCTGGTCGACGCCAGGCTGGGCGGGGGCGAAAGGCGCTACCGGACGCGCGGCCTCCTCGACGCGTGCTTCGATCAATGGCTCGGCAGCCGTCAGCGGCAGGCCGGCGAACAGCTGGCGGTTGGTGTGCGTGATGCTGCTCTCGCCACGCTGGCCGAGTTCCGCCTGAGCGGTGACGATGCGCGACTGGGTCTTGCGCAGCTCGTCTTCGAGCTCGACGTTAGGGACCCGCGGCGCCAGCGCCGAAAGCTTGTAGTCCAGCGCGGCAGTCAGTTCCACACCGCCGGCGATCCGACGGTTGCCGATGATCGCGGCTTCGGCGCCCAGCTCGTCACGGACCAGTTTCATGGCCTGACGCATATCGGCTGCGAAAAAACGCTTAACTTGCATAACCCATCACCCTCAGCCGTTGGGCCCTACTGTCGCGACGATCGTAACTTGCTTGTTGTCAGGAATTTCCTGATACGCCAGTACATGTAAATTCGGAACCGCCAACCGGCCAAAGCGCGACAACATCGCTCGTACCGGCCCGGCCACCAGCAGAATCGCCGGCTGGCCTTGCATTTCTTGACGCTGGCAGGCATCGATCAGCGAACGCTGGAGTTTCTCTGCCATGCTTGGCTCCAGCAAAACGCCGTCTTCCTGACCCATTCCGGCCTTCTGCAGACTATTGAGCAAAATCTGTTCCAACCTGGGCTCCAAGGTGATAACAGGCAACTCGGACTCAATGCCCACAATGCTTTGCACGATTGCCCGGGACAATCCGACGCGCACTGCAGCGACCAGCGCGCCGGTATCTTGACTCCGGCCGCCGTTGTTGGCGATGGCTTCGGCAATGCTGCGGATATCGCGCACCGGCACCTGTTCGGCCAGCAGCGCCTGCAGGACCTTGAGCAACGACGACAGCGACAACACCCCAGGGACCAGCTCTTCGGCCAGCTTGGGCGAGCCTTTGCCGAGCACCTGCAGCAGTTGCTGGACTTCTTCATGCCCGATCAATTCATGGGCGTGCTTTTGCAGAATCTGGTTCAGGTGAGTGGCCACTACTGTACTGGCATCGACGACAGTGTACCCCAATGACTGGGCCTGGCTACGCAAACTGAGTTCGATCCACACCGCGTCCAGGCCAAAAGCCGGATCCTTGGCGTTGATGCCGTTGAGCGTGCCAAACACCTGGCCCGGGTTGATCGCCAGTTCGCGGTCGGGATAGATCTCCGCTTCGGCCAGGATCACGCCCATAAGGGTCAAGCGGTATGCGCTGGGCGCGAGGTCGAGGTTGTCGCGGATGTGCACGGTCGGCATGAGAAAACCCAGATCCTGGGAGAGCTTCTTGCGCACTCCCTTGATCCGCGCTAGCAGTTGCCCACCCTGATTGCGGTCCACCAGCGGAATCAGCCGGTAGCCCACTTCCAGGCCGATCATGTCGATGGGCGTGACGTCATCCCAGCCCAGTTCCTTGGTTTCCTGGTTGCGCGTCGGCGATGGCAGCAAATCTTGTTGACGCTGTGCTTCTACGACCAGCAACTGTTTGACTTCGTTCTGTTTTTTCCATAACAGGTAGGCACCGCCAGCGGCCACCGCAGCCAGGCTGATGAAGGCGATGTGGGGCATGCCGGGCACCGCCCCCATGATCAGCATCAATCCCGCC
>CAJCIO010000200.1 GCA_903970465.1 Gammaproteobacteria bacterium | reverse complement strand
CCCGTCGTCTTCATCCGTCTCAGGCGAGCGATGGCCAAAGGGTGTATGGGCGAACGTCGTGGTGCCTTCAGCGGTGGTGCGCCCGGTCACGGTATTGGCCCAGTCACAGGCGAGCAGTCTGACATGTGGAACTGGCGTGATACTGGCCATCGGATCATTCCTTTCAGCTAAATGTGAAAGGTTGATCAGACGATGTTTCGGGCAACCCCACAACTGACAGATCTGATAGGTAGGCAGCGCGTGGCCTTTGCTGCAGACAAAAAAACGGCCCCCCGCAGGGAGCCATTTCTAGTCTTGCATCAAGCCATCACGGGGCCAATTTATAGGCAATGATGTAATCGCCCATCTTGGTGCCCAGCGAGCCATGGCCACCGACGGTCGCGAGGATGTACTGCGTACCGTCCTTGCCGGTGTAGCTCATGGGCGTCGCCTGGCCACCTGCTGGCAGACGGCTGGACCACAGGTTTTTGCCAGTGCGCACATCGTAGGCTCGGATGTACTGGTCAAGGGTGCCGCTCAGGAAGCCGACGCCGCCGGCAGTGACCATCGACCCGCCCATGCTCGGCACGCCCAGATTGAGCCCCAGCGGTACTGGCGAGCTGTCGCGGCTGGTGCCGTTCTTGTGCTTCCACACCACTTTGGCGGTAGTCATGTCGATACCGGCCACGTAGCCCCAGGCAGGCGCCTGGCACGGTACGCCGAACGGCGACATCAGCGGATGCATGATCACCGCGTACGGCGCGCCGGTGTTTGGTTGCACACCGGCGGTTTCGCTTTCGCGCTTGCTGCCGGCAGCCACTTCGGCACGCGGCACCAGCTTGGAGACGAATGCCATGTAGTTCGGGCTGGTGAACATCAGCTGACGAACCGGATCGATCGACACCGCGCCCCAGTTGAACACGCCCACGTTACCCGGGTAGATGATGCTGCCCTGGGTGGACGGTGGAGTGTACTGGCCTTCATAACGCAGCGACTTGAACTGGATACGGCACAGCAGTTGGTCGAACGGCGTGACCCCCCACATGGCTTTTTCATCCAGCTTGGGCGGCAGCAGGTTCAGCTCTGAGCGTGCCTGGGTCGGCGCGCTGTGGTCGCCTTCTACGGCGCCCCCCGGTACCGAGATTTCCTGGATCGGCACGATCGGTACGCCGGTCTTGCGGTCCAGCACGTACAGGCTGCCCTGCTTGGTCGGCTGGATCAGCGCCTGCTTGACGCCTTCGGGGGTCTTGATGTCCATCAGCGTTGGCTGGCTGGGCACGTCCATGTCCCACAGGTCGTGGTGAGTGAACTGATAGTTCCAGCGCACCTTGCCGGTGTCGATGTCCAGCGCGACGGTACCGGCGCTGAATTTTTCGCTGCCGGCGGTGCGGTTGGCGCCCCACTGGTCAGGCATCTGGTTGCCCAATGGCAGGTAGACCAGGCCCAATTTCTCGTCGACGCTGGCCAGCGACCACATGTTCGGCGAGTTGCGGGTGTAGGTCTGGCCGGCTGGCAGTGGGGTGGTTTCGTCGGGGTTGCCGGCGTCCCAGTTCCACACCAGGTGACCGTCATGTACGTCGAACGCACGGATCACGCCAGACGGTTCGCTGGTGGATTCGTTGTCGGTCACGTGGCCACCGATGATCACCAGGTTGCGGGTGATAGCGGCGGGCGAGGTGGCGTAGTAGCCGCCTGGCGTGAACGGGCCTTCGCTGGTGCGCAGGCTGACCGTGCCTTTGTCACCGAAGGATTCGCAGACTTTACCGGTGTCGGCGTTGAGCGCGATCAGGCGCGCATCGGCGGTCGGCAGGAACAGGCGACGAGGGCACTCGGCAGCCATGGCCTTGCCTTGGTCCGACAGGGCTGCGGGTGTGCTGATGGCGTCGGACTTGCTGAAGCTGGCTTCGTCGTAGTACGACACGCCACGGCAGGTCATGTGCGCCCAGCCCGTGAAATCGTTGTTGTTGGGCCCTTGGACCTGTGGGTCGTAGCGCCAGATTTCCTTGCCGGTGTCCGGGTCCAGCGCCAGTACCTTGCTGTGCGGCGTGCAGGCATAGAGCATGCCGTTGACCTTGAGCGGGGTGTTCTGGTCGGTGATTTCTACCGGGTCCTTGTCGGTTTTCATGTCACCGGTACGGATGCGCCAGGCTTCCTGCAGCTTGCCCACGTTGGCGGTGGTGATCTGTTTGAGCGGCGAGTAGCGCTCACCGAATTCGGTGCGGCCGTAGGACTGCCAGTCGCCGTCGGGCTGAGCCGGGGCAGCGCTGGCGAGATCGCCACCGTCGCGGCCGATATCGCCGTTGATTTCACCGGGGTTGGTGAACTGCGAAATGAGTGCACAGGCACCGGCCAGGATCACCGCCACGCCCAAGGCGCGAGTGGCGAACGGCGCAGGCGTGCGACGTACCAGCGGGTTGCGGAACAACGGCAGCCACAGCAGCAGGCCGAGCACGAACCACAGCGACAGGCGCGGCACCAGCTGCCACCAGTCAAAGCCGATTTCGTACAGCGACCAGACGGTGCTGGCGAACAGCACCACGGCATACAAGCCAATGGCCGAAGAGCGCCCGGCCAGCAACAGCAGGCCCGTGACGAGGATGCCGACGCCGGCGATCACGTAATACAGCGAGCCGCCCAGGCTGGCGAGCTTGACGCCCAGTACCAGCAGGATCACGCCCAGGACGGCGAATACCAGGCCCAACAGGCTGGGCCACAGGCGTGTTCTACTCAAAGCACCATCAGTGCTCATAGGTCTTTTCTCCGAGGTGTATCAGCATATTTCAGTCGTTCGAGCATAGTTCAGGATTCAACCTGCGCTCGGTCTGTGGGCGTCGTGCCACGTTATGGGGAGTTGCAAAATCGGCGGCGCCAGTGCGTCGGGGATGAAGAGCAGAAGGACGAGAGGGTTAACTGTTCAAACCCTTTGCCGAGAGAGGGGAGTATCCGGGCAAAATGTATGGATTATTACGAATAGTTAAACGGTTCAGTGGTCTTCGGCGCGGAGATTATAGATATTATTTTATTAATAAAAGATCGGCTGGCGGGATTCATCTTTGTTTAATCTGCAACAGTGCTCTTCGCCGCCGAACGCGCGACCTCGTCCACAAAGGCTTGCCACTCAGGGTCTGCTGATTCTGTGGAAGTAAGACTTGCCCGCCAAGAGGCCAGCGTGGACGCCAAAAAAAACGGCCCCAAAAGGGGCCGCTCTCATACCGCTGCGCGGTTTATTTTTTCGGCAGCGCGTAGGCCATTACATAGTCGCCCTGCTTGGTGCCCAGTGAGCCGTGGCCCCCAGCCATTACTAGCACATACTGGCGGCCATCCTTGCCGGTGTAGGTCATCGGCGTGGTCTGGCCACCCGCAGGCAGGCGGCCTTCCCACAGCTGCTTGCCATTGCGCATGTCATAAGCGCGCAGGTACTGGTCCAGGGTACCGCTCAGGAAGCCCACGCCACTGGCGGTGACAAAGGTCCCGCCCAGGCTTGGCACGCCCATGGTCAGCGGGATCGGGATCGGCGAGCTGTCGCGCACGGTGCCGTTCTTGTGCTTCCAGATCGTCCTGTGGGTGGTCAGGTCCACGGCTGCCACATAGCCCCAGGCCGGCGCCTGGCAAGGCAGGCCCATGGGCGACAGCAGCGCTTCGAGAATCACCCCGTACGGCGCGCCCTTGTTGGGTTGCACGCCTTCGGTTTCGCTCTTGCGACCCGGGCCGCTGGCGGCATCGGCAGCCGCTACCAGCTTGGAGCGGAAGGCCATGTAGCTCGGGTTGACGAAGGCGATCTGGCGGACCGGATCGACCGAAATACCGCCCCAGTCGAATACCCCGAAGTTGCCCGGGTAGACGATCGAGCCTTGCAGCGATGGCGGGGTGAACGGCCCGTCATAGCGCAGCGACTTGAAGTCGATACGGCAGAGCATCTGGTCGAACGGCGTCACGCCCCACATGTCGCGCTCCTTGAGTGGCGGCGGCATGAAGTTGAGCTCCGATTTAGGCTGGGTTGGCGAAGTGTGGTCGCCTTCCACTGCGCCCTGGGGAACGGGCACTTCATCGATAGGCACGATGGGCTTGCCGTTGCTGCGGTCGAGCACGTAGATGCTGCCCTGCTTGGTCGAAGCCAGCAGCGCCGGCTTGATGCCATCGCTGGTTTTCATGTCCAGCAGGCTCGGCTGGCCGCCGACGTCCATGTCCCACAGGTCGTGGTGGGTGAACTGGAAGGTCCAGCGCACGTGGCCGGTGTTGATGTCCAGGGCGGTGACACCCGCGCTGTATTTCTCCGATTCAGGAGTGCGATTGCCGCCCCATTGGTCGGGCATCTGGTTGCCCATGGGCAAGTAGAGCATGCCGAGTTTCTCGTCGACGCTCATCAGCGACCACATGTTCGGCGAGTTGCGGGTGTAGTGCTCGCCCGCCGCGATGGGCGTGGTGACGTCGGGGTTGCCGCTGTCCCAGTTCCACACCAGGTGGCCATCGTGCACGTCGAAGGCGCGAACGACGCCGGATGGCTCGTCGGTGGACACGTTATCGGTGACGTGACCGCCGATGACCACCAGATTGCGCGTGATAGCTGGGGGTGAAGTGGAGTAGTAGCCGCCCGCAGCGAAGCTGCCGATGTTGGCACTGAGGTCGATCTGGCCCTTGTCGCCGAAGTCTTCGCACATCTTGCCGGTGTCGGCGTTAAGGGCGATCAGACGGGTGTCGGCTGTGGGCACGAAGATGCGTTTAGGGCAACTGCTGGCGACCGGCGTGCTGGCTTCGACCACGGGGACCGGGCTGGCCTCTGTGGTGGCTGGCGCGCTGGTAGCGTAGGCGGCGTCGTCATAGTAGGAGACGCCGCGGCAGGTCATGTGCGCCCAGCCTTTGAAGTTTTCGGCTTTCTGGGTGCTGATCTTCGGATCGAAGCGCCAGATTTCCTTGCCGGTGTCCGGGTCCAGCGCGATGACCTGGCTGTGCGGCGTGCACACGTAGAGCATGCCATTGACCTTGAGCGGGGTGTTCTCGGCAGTGGTTTCCATCGGGTCATTGGGCCCTGGGATGTCGCCGGTGCGGAAGGTCCAGGCCGGTTCGAGCTGGCTGGCGTTGTCCGGGGTGATCTGCGCGAGTGGCGAATAGCGATCGGCAAAACCGCTGCGCCCGTACGACTGCCAGTCGCCTTCGGGCATGGCCGGCGCGCCACTGGTGGTGCCGGCAGTGTCGCGGTCGAGCTGGCCTTTTATTTCACCGGGGTTGGTGAACTGGCTGGCCAGGGCGGTCAGGCCGGCCAGCACCACGGCGACGGTCAGGCCCTTGCTGCCCAGGTTCGAGGTTTGCCCCCACAGCAGCGGACGACGGAACCACGGCAGCAGCAGGATGATCCCGAAGGCAAACCACAGGGCCAGGCGCGGCACCAGCTGCCACCAGTCCAGGCCCACTTCCCATAAAGACCACAGGTTGCTGGCGAACAGCACGATGGCGTACAGGCCCAGCGCGGCGGCGCGTCCGGCCAGCAGCAGGAAGCCGACCAGCAGGATGCCGATGCCGGTGATCAGGTAGTAGAGCGAACCGCCGCTGCTGGCCAGCTTGACGCCGCCGGCCAGCAGGGCCAGGCCCATGAGTAGAAACACCAGCCCGAGCAGGCTGGGCAGTAGCCGCTTGCGACTGTTTGTCCCGTCGTTGTTCATCGTGGGGGAAACTCCATCGTGCGTTAATTATTGGTATCGGGTTCAAATGTCCCGAGTCATGCGTAGAGCCGTTAGGAGGCTATTTAGTTTCAGAATATGTCGCCGCGAGGCGCAAAATCGCTTCACGAGCCCGCCGTCGGCAGAGGCGGGGTGCTATGAGAACGTGTGCGCCGGGTGAAGATTTATTCGCGACACCCCCGTTCAGCGCTTTGCGCTATCGTGGCTCTAGGCTAAGGTTGCCGCTTTGCCGACACTGGACCCTCAAGATGACCCTTTGCCCATCGAGCGCTGCGCTGTGACTGCTTCCGATTCCGATCCGCTGCACGGCGTCACCCTCGAACATATCCTCACCACGCTGGTCGAGCACTACGAGTGGTCGGGGCTAGCCGAGCGTATCGATATCCGCTGCTTCAAGAGCGACCCGAGCGTCAAGTCGAGCCTGACCTTTCTGCGGCGTACGCCTTGGGCGCGCGAGAAGGTCGAGCGGCTCTACGTCAAACTGCAGCGCACCAAACGCTGAGTGGATAACGCACCTCACCTGTTCGGGCTATCTGGCGAGCGTTTGCGACTCGCCGTGCTGACCGTCGCCTGCATGGCCTGGTTCGGGCTGGGCTTGCAGCTGTACCTGATACTGTTCGCCCGCTGGCAAGAGCAGGCCAGTCTGCTGGGCGGGCTGATGGCTTTTCTGAGTTTTTTTACTGTGCTGAGCAACACCCTGGCGGCAGCGGTGCTGACAGCGGCTACCAGTCGTCATCAGGGTCGCATGGCGCGTTGGTTTCGCCTGCCGTGGGTGATTGCCGGGGTGACCACCAGCATCGTGTTGGTGGGGATTGCCTACAGCCTGTTGCTGCGCGACCTGTGGGACCCGCGAGGCTGGCAGTGGCTGGCCAACGAAATTCTCCATGACGTGATGCCTGTGGTGTTTCTGGGGTATTGGCTGGGGTGGGTGCCCAAAGGGCAGTTGCGGGCCTGGCACCTGCCGCTGTGGGCGCTGTACCCGACGGCGTATTTCGCCTGCATCCTGATTCGCGGCGATACGCTGGGGGTATATCCGTATCCGTTCGTCGATGTACTGAAGCTGGGATATTGGCGGGTGTGGATGAACGCCTTCGGGGTGTTGGGCGGCTTCTTGGCCGTTGGCGGTCTGATCATTGTGGTTGACCATCTGATCGCAAAACGCCAACTGACCCTGTAGCGAGGTGTTCAGCCCTTTACTCTTCGTTATCGCCCTCGACGCGCCAGTAGCCGGCGACCTTCAGCGCCTGGTCATCGACCTTGTGCTCATCCAGCAGGATCCGCCGCAGCTTGCGTGACAGCGAGGCTTCGGTCGCCACCCAGCTATACAGCTTGCCTGCTGGCAAGGTCAGTTTGCTCACCACATCGGTCAGTTGCGCGCTGTGCCGCTCCACCCAGATCACTTCGACGTCGGCCGCGCTGAGCAACGGCTGGCGCTCGCTGGCGTCTTCGATTTCTACCACGGCGATCACCCGACGCCCGGCCGGCAGTTCTTCAAGACGGCGCGCAATGGCGGGAATGGCGGTTTCGTCGCCGATCAGGAGATAGCTGTCAAAGCTGTCCGGGACGATGGTCGAGCTGCGTGGCCCACCGATATATAGCGTTTGGCCCGGCGCCGCCTGGGCGGCCCAGGTGG
>CAJCIO010000199.1 GCA_903970465.1 Gammaproteobacteria bacterium | reverse complement strand
TGGCCCTGCTGGGCGAGAACGGCGCCGGCAAGTCGACCTTGTCGTCGATCATTGCTGGCGTCGTGCAGCCCGATGCGGGAGGCAGCATGACCTGGCTCGGGCAGCCCTATGCCCCGGCCACCCCGGGGGCCGCACTGGATGCCGGGATCGGCCTCATTCACCAGGAGATTCGCCTGCTGCCGGAGCTGTCGATCGCCGAAAATATGTTCGTTGGCCGACTGCCCGTGCGCAACGGGCGCGTCGACCGTGAATACATCGAGGCGCAGGCCGACCAGCAATTGCAACGCCTGGGCCTGAATGTGCCGGCGTCACGCAAGGTCGCCGGGCTGAGTGTCGCTGCCCAGCAACTGGTGGAAATCGCCAAGGCCCTGACCCTCAAGGCGCGCCTGTTGATTCTCGACGAACCCACCGCGGCGCTCGGTGGCGAAGAAACCGAGTTGCTGTTCAAGCAGGTCGAGCGGCTCAAGGCTGAAGGCGTTTCGTTCATCTACATCAGCCATCGCCTGGAAGAAATCGCCCGCATCGCCGACCGCGTGCTGGTGTTACGTGACGGCCGGCAGATTTCCGTGCACGCCACGGCCCAGTTGCCGGTACGCCAATTGGTCGAAGAAATGGTGGGGCGCAGCCTGGAGCGGATCTTTCCGACGCTGACCGAGCCTTCCGCGCGGGTAGTGCTGCAGATCAAGAACCTGACCTGCCGTGAATTCGCCCTGCACGATATCGACTTCAGTGTGCGGGCCGGCGAAGTGTTCGGCATCGCCGGGGTGGTCGGCGCCGGGCGTACCGAGCTGGTACGGGCCATTGCCGGTGCGGCCCAGAACATCCAGGGCCATGTGCAGCTCGAAGGCCAGGACCGGCATTTTGCCAACCCTAATCAGGCGATCCAGGCCGGCGTGGTGCTGGTGCCCGAGGATCGTAAACAGCAAGGTGTGATCGTCAGCCACCGCATCGAAGACAACCTCGCCTATGGCAATACCGACCTGATCGAGGGCAAGGGCTGGGTGATGCCAGCCAGTCTGCGCGACTTCGCCCTCAAGGCCGTCGCCCGCCTGGGCGTCAAGGGCCAACCTGAACAGGCGGTGGCGAACCTGTCGGGCGGTAATCAGCAGAAGGTCGTCATCGCCAAGTGGCTGGCGCGCAACCCCAAGGTATTCATTCTCGATGAGCCGACCCGCGGCATCGACGTCGGCGCCCGCGCAGCCATCTACGAGGTGATCGCACAGCTTGCGGCCACCGGCATGGCGGTGATCGTGGTCAGCTCCGACCTCGACGAAGTACTCGGCCTGTCGCATCGGGTGATGGTCATGAGTCGCGGCCGGCAGATGGGCATTCTTGAGCGCGGGCAGGCCACGCCGGTGACCGTCATGGAGCTGGCCACGGCCTGAGCCCTCCCCCTACAAAACCAACAAATAACGGAGCCTGTATGCAAATTTTTCGACTCGATGGGCAAACCGCATTCGTCACCGGTGCCGGTAGCGGCATTGGCCAGGCCATTGCCGTGGGCCTGGCCCAGGCGGGCGCCGATGTGGCGTGCTTCGACCTGCCCGGCAGCGCCGGGATTGGCCAGACCGTAGAACGCATCCAGGCGTTGGGCCGTCGCGCCTTGGCCTTGAGCGGCACGGTGACCGACAAGGCCAGCCTGGAGGCCGCTGTTGCCCGCGGCGAAAGCGAATTGGGCGAGCTGAGCGTGGCGGTCAATTGCGCAGGCATTGCTAACGCCCAGGCCGCCGAAGAGCTGACGCTGGAGCGCTGGCAGAGCATGCTCGACGTCAACCTGACGGGCATCTTCCTCAGCTGCCAGGCGCAAGCGGCGGTGATGCTGCCGCGCGGCAAGGGTGCCATCGTCAACATTGCCTCGATGTCCGGCAGCATCGTCAACCGCGGCCTGCTGCAGGCCCACTACAACACGTCCAAGGCCGGGGTCATCCACCTCAGCAAAAGCCTGGCCATGGAGTGGGCCGACAAGGGCCTGAGGGTCAACTGCATCAGCCCGGGCTACACCGCTACGCCCATGAACAGCCGACCGGAAGTATCAGAGCAGGTAAAAATATTCGAGCAAACCACGCCGATGGGACGCATGGCCGCGGTCGATGAGATCGTCGGCCCGGCAATCTTTCTGGCCAGCCAGGCCGCGTCCTTCTGCACCGGCGTCGACCTGATCGTCGACGGTGGTTTCGTTTGCTGGTAAGCCCCTCAGGAGTGCATGACATGTCGCAACGATTCACTGGCAAGACCATCGTCATCACCGGCGCCTGCCGCGGCATCGGTGCCGGGATCGCCGAGCGCTTCGCCCGGGAAGGGGCGAACCTGGTCATGGCCTCCAACGACCTGGCTCGTGTGACCGCCACGGCCGAGCAGATCGCCGGCAGGCACGGCGCGCAGATCCTGGCGCTGGGCGTCGACGTCACCGACGAAGCACAGGTGGTGCAGATGTATGCCGCAGCCTTCGAGCGCTTCGCCAGTATCGACGTGTCGGTGCAGAACGCGGGCATCATCACCATCGACCACTTCGACAGCATGCCCCGCAGTGACTTCGACAAAGTGCTGCAGGTCAACACGACCGCCGTCTGGCTTTGCTGCCGAGAAGCCGCCAAGTACATGGTCAAACAGGGCAGCGGTCGGCTGATCAACACCTCCTCCGGCCAGGGCCGCCAGGGCTTCGTTTACACCCCGCATTATGCGGCGAGCAAGATGGGCGTGATCGGCATCACCCAGAGCCTGTCGCTGGAACTTGCGCGCCATGGCATCACCGTCAACGCCTTCTGCCCTGGCATCATCGAAAGCGAGATGTGGGAGTACAACGACCGCGTGTGGGGGCAGATCCTCAGCACCGAACACAAGCGATACGCCAAAGGCGAGTTGATGGCCGAATGGGTCGGCAACATTCCCATGCGCCGCGCTGGCAAACCCGAAGACGTAGCAGGCCTGGTGGCGTTTCTTGCCAGCGACGACGCCGCCTACCTGACTGGCCAGGCGATCAACATCGACGGCGGCTTGATCATGTCGTGATTTGTTATGATGCTGGCGGTAGTGAACTGATAGTTACTGTACAAGCCCGTCATCGAGAGAGTCATGAGCCAGATCGAAGAACTGCGTCTGATCACCAAAATTGCCAGCCTCTATTACGAAGAAGGCTTGAAGCAGTCGCAGATCTCGGCTCAGCTCGACCTTTCACAGTCCTTCATCAGCCGCGCCTTGCAGCGGGCGCTGCAGGAGGGCGTGGTCAAGATTACCGTGATGCGCCCTCAAGGGCTGCATCTGGAACTTGAACGCGAATTGCAACAGCGCTATGGCGTGCGCCGGGTGATCGTGGTCGAAGCGACCGTGCCCGACGACGAAGAAAGCATCAAGCAGGCGATCGGCTCCGCCGCCGCCCATTATCTGGAAACCACCTTGAACGCCGATGACAGCATCGGTATTTCATCCTGGAGTTCCACGATTCGTGCCATGGTCGGGCACCTGCACAGTTTGCCGGGGCGCCAGGCTGCGCGCGAAGTGGTGCAACTGCTAGGCGGGGTCGGCAACAAGGGGGCCTTCGAAGCTACCCTGCTGACCCAGCGCCTGGCCACGCTGCTCAACTGCCCCGCCTACTTGCTGCCCTCCCAGAGTATCGAGCAGTCCGTGCAAAGCCGCGAACGCATCATGCAGATGGACGAAGTGCGCGAAGTCATCGAGCGCTTCGACAGCGTCACCCTGGCCATCGTCGGCGTCGGTGAACTGGAGCCGTCGCAACTGCTACGCAACAGCGGCAACTACTACACCGAGGAAATGTTGCGGGTGCTCGCCGAGCGCGGCGCGGTGGGTGACATCTGCCTGCGCTACTTCGACGCCAACGGCAAGCCGGTGCTCGACGAAGACGAAGAGTTCGTCGTGTCAATGGCATTGCCCAAGCTGCACAACGTGCAGCGGGTGCTGGCCTTGGCGGGCGGGAGTCGCAAGGTTCAGGCGATTCGTGGCGCGCTCAAGGGCGGCTTTGTGGATGTGCTGGTGACTGATTTGAATACGGCGCAGGGGTTGCGGGAGGTGTAGGCAAACGAGCCGACATGACTGGCGTCACACTACATTCTCAATGGACGCAATCTCACGCTCAACGCCGCAACTTCAAGCTACGGCGCATCTGCGTTTAGAATCGCCAAGATCTTTTGATCAATCCACCCCACTCAAGGAACGACCCATGCCGTTAATGCTTCCGCGCTCTGCCCTCGCCTGCGCTTTGGCGCTTGCTGTCACTTTTGCTGGCGGCTCCCTCGCTCAGGCAGCGACGCCCGACAAACTGGTTCAGGCTGGCGCCGAGCAAGCCAAGGAGCCTGCGCTGAAGCTGTTGGAGCAATTGGTCAACATCGATTCCGGCTCCGGTTACGAGCCGGGCCTGAGCAAGGTGAGCGCCATTGTCGTCGAGGAGTTGAAAAAGCTCGGGGCGACCATTGAGACCTTCCCCAATACGCCCCCTGACAAAAGCAACCATGTGATCGCCACGCTCAAGGGCACGGGCAAAGCGAAGATCTTGCTCATGGCGCACATGGACACGGTGTTCAAGGAAGGCTCGGCCGCCGCCCGGCCATTCCACATCAAGGATGGACGCGCTTATGGTCCCGGCGTGATGGACGACAAGGGCGGCATCGTTGCCGGGATCTACGCGCTGCAGATTCTGAAAAACCTGAAGTTTACCGACTACGCGCAGATCACGTTCCTGCTGGACGCCAGCGAGGAAACCGGTTCGGACGCTGCGACCGACCTGATCAAGAAAACCGCCAGGCAGCACGATGTGACGCTGAACCTGGAGCCGGGTCGCCCCGCTGACGGTCTGGTTGTCTGGCGTAAAGGCAGCGCGACGGCAGTTGTCGACGTGAAGGGCAAAGCGTCCCATGCGGGCGTCGCACCGGAGCTGGGCCGTAACGCGGCGATGGAAGCGGCACACCAGATTCTGCAACTAGGAAAACTGGGCGATGCCGAGAAGAAGACCACCATCAACTTTACTGTGATCAATGCCGGTGACCGCACCAACGTCATCCCTGATCGAGCCAGCGCCAAGGCCGATGTGCGCGCAGCCGTGCCGGAAGAGTTCGACCGGATCGAAAAGGATCTCGCGCGAGTCTCGGCTGACAAACTGATCCCGGATACCGAAGTGTCGACCCAGCTGATTCGTGGCCTGCCACCGATGCCGCAAACCGCCGAAACCGACAAGTTGGTGGCTGTCGCCCAAGGCATCTACGGCGAACTGGGCCGCGCGCTGACCCTCGAAGGCAGCGGCGGCGCAGCCGATGCAAGCCTGGCAGCGAGTGTTGGCGTGCCGACGCTGGACGGTTTTGGCATCGTCGGCGGCAACATCCACACCCCCGAAGAATACGCCGAAGTCGAAAGCGTCTCGCCACGGATTTACCTGCTGACGCGGATGATCATGGAGCTTTCTAAAGGCACAGCTAAATAGTGAGTGCGCGGTGG
>CAJCIO010000198.1 GCA_903970465.1 Gammaproteobacteria bacterium | reverse complement strand
TGCCGGCGGCGCGCACTTTCAGGGTGACCCAGCCGGGCTCGGGGGCGGCGGGGGCCGGGATCTCTTCTAGGCGCAGATCACCTTTGCCGTGGAAGCGGATGGCTTGCATTGTGTTTGTCTCCGTCAGGGCTGCGGTTTTTTGCAATCTGTGCTGGCCTCTTCGCGGGCAAGCCTTGCTCCCATACTGAAATGCGTACACCTGTTGGGCGGGGTCTGCTCGCGAAGCGGCCGTCATGGCTGGCAGATTACTCCCCGTCGATAATCTTCATCCGCAACGGCGACACCGCCAATGCGTGTGCGCTGAAGCCCTCATACACCGCAAACCCGTGGGCCTTTTCCGCCAGCTGTGGATAACCTGCGCGGGTCACGTAACCCACCGAAATCCGCTTCATGTAGTCGAACACCGACAGCGGCCCGTTGGTCTTGGCCGCCGCGTTGGTCGGCAGCACCGCATTAGGCCCGAGCACGAAATTGCCCAGGGTCACCGGGGTGAAATTGCCCAGCAGAATCTCCCCGGCATTCCGTATACGGGTCATGACCGCCATGGGTTCTTCGGCAAGAATCTCCAAATGTTCCGGCGCGTATTCATTGACGAATTCCACCGCGGTGTCGAAGTCCTTGGTCAGCACGATGCCGCCGTGGTCGCCACAGAGCACCGCCTGGGAAAACTCGGCGCGCTTGGGATCGATCTGTGCCCAGAGCTTGGGCAACGCGGCGATGGCGGCCTCGGCCACCGCGCGGCTGTTGGTCACCAGGTAGGCGGAGGAGTCCGGGCCGTGTTCCGATTCGATCAGCAGGTCCAGCGCGGCCAGTTCGCCCTTGGCGGTGGCGTCGGCCAGAATCAGGCTTTCGCTGGGGCCGGCCGGAACGCCGGGGTCGATCAGGTTGGACAGCTGCCGCTTGGCCGCGACTACCCAGGGGCTGCCCGGGCCGACGATCTTCAGGCACTTGGGTACGCTCTCGGTGCCGTAGGCCACGGCTGCAACGCCTTGGGCGCCGCCGCATTTGTAGACTTCCTTGATGCCCACCAGGCGTGCTGCTACCAGGGTCGCGTCGTCGACCTTGCCGTCCGGGCCGGGCGGGGTGATCACCACCGCGCGCGGCACGCCAGCGACGACCGCCGGAATGGTGGTCATCAGCAGCACGCTGGGGAACGAGCCCTTGCCGCGCGGTACGTAGCAGGCCACCGAGTCGATCGGCACATGGCGGTCGCCGGCGAAGGCACCGGGGCGCATCTCCTTGAGCCACATCTCCTCGGGCTTTTGCGCTTCGTGGAAGGCGAAGATGTTTTCGGCGGCGTACTTGATCGACTCGATCACGGCCGGGTCCATGCGCGCGAAGGCGGCTTCAAACTCGCTCTCCTCGGCGCGCACGGACATGTCCTCGGCGGTGACCTTGTCGAAGTCGCGGGCAAAGCGCTTCAGCGCTGCATCACCCTCGGTGCGCACGGCCTCGATGATCGGTTTGACCTTCTCGACGAAAAACGAAAGGTCAGCTTCGGTGCGCTTGAACAATTCGACGGGCAGGGCGCTGGCCTGGCTGAGGTCGTGGAACGATGGCTGTTGCATGATGAACCTCTCTAAGCGAATGGGTTAGGCGCGTACGGGCTCTTGGCCGCGAATCGAGCGCAGGACCTGGCGCTGCAGGTCGATGAAGTCCGCGCTGCTGGCCAGTTCTTCATGGCGCGGGCGCGGCAGCGGCACGTCGAAGGTGGCCTTGATCGTGCCGATGCCCATCACCACGATCCGGTCCGACAGGAACACCGCTTCCTCGACATCGTGGGTGACGAACATCACGGTCAGACGATGGGTTTCCCAGACCTGGGTGAGCAACTCCTGCATCTGCCGCCGGGTCATGGCGTCGAGGGCGCCGAACGGCTCGTCCATCAACAGGATCTTGGGGCGATACGACAGCGCCCGGGCAATGGCCACGCGCTGCTTCATGCCGCCCGACAATTCATTGGGGAAGGCATCGGCGGCAGCGCTCAGATTGACCAGCGCCAGGTGTTCGTCGGCGACTTCACGGCATTCGCTGGCGCTGCGCCCGGCGGCCTTGAGGGCGAACTCGACGTTTTGCCGTGCAGTCAGCCAGGGCAGCAAGGTGTAGGACTGGAACACCACGCCGCGGTCCATGCCGGCGCCATCGATGACTGCGCCGTCCACGCTCACTGCGCCATCGTCATAGTCTTCGAGGCCCGCCGCGATCGACAGCAAGGTGCTTTTGCCGCAGCCCGAGGTGCCGACGATGGACACGAACTCGTTGTCGGCCAGGGTCAGGTCGATGCCCTTGAGCACCTGCTTGCGCTGCTTGCCGGTGACGAAGGTCTTGGTCAGCCCTTGGATGGTCAGGGTGCTCATGGGCGCCTCCGGTTGTAGCGGAACAATACTTTTTCAGCGGCGCGCATGGCCTGGTCGGTGATCAACCCGAGTACGCCGAGCAGCAGGATGTAGCCGATGATGGTGTCGGTCTGGAAGAACCGCTGCGACACGGTGATGCGGTACCCGAGGCCCGAGTTGGAGGCCACCAGTTCGGCCAGCACCAGCCAGGTCCACGCCCAGCCGAGGCTGATGCGCAGGGCGTCCCAGATACCCGGGAAGGCGCTGGGCAGGACGATCTTGATGAGGATGCGCCGGTCACTCATGCCCAGCGTGCGGCCCAGGCCGACGAAGTCTGCAGGCACGCGCTTGACCGAATCCATGACCATCAACACTTGCTGGAAGAAGGTGCCCATCCAGATGATGAGGAATTTTTGCACATCGCCGGTCCCGCTCCAGAGGATGGTCAGCGGCACGAAGGCCACCACCGGCATGTAGCGGACGAAATCGACGAAGGGCTCGATGGAGGCTTTCCAGAAGCCGTAGCAGCCGGCCAGCACGCCGATGACGATCGACATCACCGAAGAAATCGCAAACGCGATGGCGATGCGGTAGAGGCTGACGCGCAGGTCGGTCCACAGGGTGCCGTCCGTGGCGAGTTTGGCCAAGCGCTGGCCGACCGCTTGCGGGCTGGGCAGAAAGATGGGCGAGACCAGCCCCAGGTTGGTGGCGGCCCACCAGGCGAGGGCGAGCAAGACGAAGACGCCGATGGAAATGCTCAGATAACCGGGTCGCTCCGGTTGGCGACCGATGACGAACAGCGTGCCGCGCTTGCGCCGCCGAGGTGTCGCTGCCGCAAGGTCATGGTTGGTATTCACGTGACGCTTCCTGAATCAGAGGCTTGCAACCGGCGGCTGGGCGCCGCCGGGGTGGCGAGGATTACTTGAGGGCTTTGACGAAGCGCGAATCGATCATCTTCGCGGGCTCTACCGGTACCGGTACCAGGCCGGCAGCAGAGGCCGACTTGAGGATGTGCGGGAAGGTTTCGGTGGTGAAGCTGCCGGTCAATTGCGCCTGGTTGTCGGCAAGGGAGTAGAACTGCACGCCATCGAATGCACTTTCGAGTTCTTCGGTGGAGGCGCCGACAGCCTTGGCAATGATCGCGCGGTCAGCCTTGGTGTCGCCCTTGTAGTGCGTCAAGGCCGAGTCCCAGGCCTTGATCATTGCCAGCACCTGGCCTGGGCGTTGTTCCAGGACTTCTTCGCGGACCACCAGCACGTCGGAGATCACACCAGGGTCATCCTTGCCGCTGTAGAGCACGTTGACCTTGGGGTTCTGTTGCTTGGCGGCACTCAGGTAGGGTTCGTAGGTGACGGCCACCGGCACGCGCCCGGCAATCAGCGCGCTGCCAGCGTTGGCGGCAGGCATGGGCACCGGCTTGATGTCACTCCAGGGCATGCCGGCCTTGGCCAGGGCACTGTGCAGCAGGATGTCGCTGGTGGTGCCTTCTTCAAAGGCGACTTCCTTGCCCTTGAGGTCCTTGATGGATTTGATTTCTGGCGCGGCGATGATGGCATCGGCAGTGATGCTCTGGTCGAGCAACAGCACGATCTTCACCGGCAGGCCGGCGGCAACCATGCCCATGGCAGTGTGGGTGGCGATGGTGGCGCCGTCGATCTGACCGCTGGCCAGGGCGGCGTTGATGTCTTTGTCTTCGCTGAAGTTGACCACGTCGACGCCGCTCAGGCCGGCTTTCTTGAACAGATCATGGGCGGCTGCGACATGGATCTGGCCATAGCCCAGCCAAGGCTCGACACCGACCTTGAAGGTCCCGGCTTCGACTTTCATCCCCGCGGTCGGCTCGGCGGCTACTGCGCCGATGGCTATTGCTAGGGCACAAGCGCCCAGCACGTTACGCATTCCGTTCTTCAGCAGCTGACTCATGACAGTTCTCGCTTCGGTATTGAGAGTATGGGTACGGCGCAGGTGCGGCACAGCTATCTTGACTGGTATATACAGGTAAGCAGGTTACGTGCCGCATTATTCCCCTGACGGTCAAAAACCTTAGCAGCCTTTATTGTCGGGAGCTGCAACATCCCGTTGCGATCAAGGGTCGAGAGTGCAAAACTCTTCGGCAAGCGCGCTGATAACGGGCATTTATATTGAATATGACCTATTGGAGTGCGGGTGAGCTGAACCTTCGGGCCGATATAGGATGCCGCGTTATCGCGCAGGCAGAGCGATTGAGCGTTGCTCCCCTCGACTGGTCTGCAACTTGCTTTACCGGTATATACAGCTAGCGAACTTCTTCCTCCCGACCCCAGCGAGCCTGCCTGCCTCATGCGACGTTATTACACCGGAACAGACTGCCTGCGCGTGCGTAGCATTGCCGAAATGGCTGCCCTGGCGCGGCGGCGTGTCCCGCGCTTTGCCTGGGAGTACCTGGCTGGGGGGGCCGAGGACGAGTTGACCCTGGCGCGTAATGTGTCCGCGTTTGCCGATATCGGCCTGGTGCCGCGTACCTTGGTGGCCGCTTCAACCACCGCCACCGAGGTGTCGGTGCTGGGGCAGAAGCTGGCGCTGCCGATGATGATCGGCCCGACGGGCTACAACGCCATGTTGTATCGCGATGCCGACGTGCATTTGGCCAAGGCGGCTACTGCCCGGGGCTTGCCGTTTTGCCTGAGCACGGTGTCGACCAGTTCCATGGAACAGATCGTCGCGGCGGTGCCTGGCGTCAATCTGTGGTTTCAGCTGTATTGCCTGCGCGAGGCGCGCATTCAGGAGGATTTGCTCAAGCGCGCCGAGGCGGTGGGCGTCCAGACCCTGCTGCTGACGTCGGATGCGGTGGTGCTGGGCAATCGGGAGTGGGACAAGCGCAGCTTCGTGCGCCCGCGTCAGCTCACCTGGCGTAACAAGTTCGACGTGCTATGCCATCCCCGCTGGATGCGCCAAGCTCTGTGGCCGCACGGCATGCCGAGTCTGGGCAATCTCGATCCGTATTTGCCGGCCGATGCCCGCAATGCCGCGGGGGCGGCGCATTTCATCGGCGCGCAAATGGATGCCGAACTCGACTGGCAAGCGTTAGAGCGGCTGCGTGATCGTTGGCAGGGCAAGCTGTTGTTGAAGGGCGTGCTGCATCCCGCCGACGCTGAACGTGCCGCGCAGTTGGGGCTCGACGGTATTGTCGTGACCAACCATGGCGGTCGCCAGCTCGATGGTTCGCCCGCGAGCATCGAGGTCCTGCCAGCCATCGCTGCAGCGGTGCGCGGCCGCTTGGCGATCTTGCTCGACGGTGGTATTCGCCGTGGTACCGACATCCTCAAGGCCCGCGCGCTGGGGGCGGAGGCGGTGTTGCTCGGGCGCGCGACCTTGTATGGGGTGGCGGTAGCGGGTGAGCAGGGCGCCGGGCAGTCGCTGGATCTGTTGGCGCAGGAACTGCGCTTGGCCATGACGCTGATCGGCAAACCGGATATCCACACGCTTGGTTCCGCCCAGCTGTTCCAGCGAGCTTATCCACAGATCCCTTATCCACAGCCTCCTATTTTCGAGAACCCGCAATGACCGATCATCAATGGCTCAACGCCTTGGCCCGCCGCGAAGTGCGCGAGCTCGCCAGCTATAACGCCGGACTGTCCATCGAGGCAGTGCGCGAGCGCTACGGTCTGGAGCGGATCGCCAAGCTGGGCAGCAACGAAAACCACTTCGGGCCCTCGCCGGATGTGGTGCGAGCGGTGGCGGCCGAGGCCCAGCAGATCGGCCTGTATCCCGATCCAAATTGCTCCGAGTTGCGTCAGGCCTTGGCGGCGAAATTCTCAGTTGATCCCGCGCGACTGGTGTTTGGCAATGGCTCGGAAGACCTGTTGGGAATTATCAGTCGGGTGTTTCTTGATCATGGCGACCAAGTGGTCACAGTGCTGCCGTCGTTCGGTTTGCATCTGCTTTATCCACAGGCGGTGGGTGCCGAGGTGGTGGGCGTGCCCATGACGGCTGATTTGCGCATCGATGTCGACGGCTTGCTGGCTGCGTTGTCGCCGCGTACTCGGTTGCTGATGTTCTCGTGTCCGTCCAATCCGGTGGGTAGCGCACTGACTGTGGATGAGTTGCAGCGCATTGTGGATAACCTCGGTCCGCAGACGTTGCTGGTGTTTGACGAGGCGTATTTCGAGTATGCCCAGGGCGCGCCGGGCTATCCCGATTGTCTGGCGCTGCTGGAGGCGAGCAGTAAGCCCTACGTGTTGCTGCGCACGCTGTCCAAGGCCTACGCGCTGGCGGGCTTGCGGGTCGGCTATGGGATCGTCAGCGATCCGTTGCTGGCGGATCTGATCGATCGACTGCGCACGCCGTTCAACGTCAACCGTTGCGCACAGGTGGCGGCGGTGGCCGCGTTGGCGGACGAGGCGCACCTGGCGCAGACGCTGGCTCATGTCGCCAGCGAAAGGGCGCGGATGATGGCGGCGTTGCAGGATATGGGCTTGCAGCCAGTACCGTCGCTGGCCAACTTTCTGTTCTTCGCCACGCGGTTTGCAGCCGATGCGGTGAACGCGCAATTGCTGTCGCGTGGGGTGATCGTCAAGCCGTGGCGGGAGGCAGGCTATACCGATTACCTGCGGGTGTCGGTGGGGAGTGTGGAGGATAACGATTGGTTTTTGCAGCAGTTGGCGGTGAGTTTGGCTGCCTTGTGAATCAATGCAAGGCCTCTTCGCGGGCAAGCCTTGCTCCCACAGTGCAAGAAGTTCCAGAGTCGAACACCTGTGGGAGCAAGGCTTGCCCGCGAAGAGGCCCTCAGCCGGACCTCACAAGATAGGCGAGATCAGCCGGGCGATACGCATGCCGAGCGCTTGGAGGCGTCGCACCTCTTTGCTGTCGGCCAACGTCACCTGCTTTGATTCGGCAAAATCGCGTTCGAGCATGGTTTGCACTTCTGCCGCAAACGCCGCATCTACCGTCAGCAGCATGATTTCGAAATTCAGCCGGAAGGAGCGGTTGTCCAGATTTGCGCTGCCAATGGCGCTGATCTCGTCGTCCACCAGCACGACTTTCTGATGCAAAAAGCCCGGGGTGTAACGATAGATGTGCACCCCGGCGCGGATGGCTTCAAAGGCGAACAGGCTCGAGGCCGCATAGACGATTCGGTGGTCCGGGCGGGACGGCAGGAGGATGCGCACGTCGACACCGCGCAGCACGGCCAGGCGCAAGGCAGCCAGCATCGACTCGTCAGGAATGAAATATGGGCTGGTGATCCAGATGCGCCGCGTGGCGCTGTGGATAGCCTCCAGAAAGAACAGCGAGCAGGTTTCCTGCGGGTCCGCCGGGCCGCTGGCCAGTACCTGGCACAACACACCTTCGTCCGGATAGGTGTCCGGGAGGATCAGCGGCGGCAGGCGGCGCGAGGCCCAGAACCAGTCTTCGGCGAAGGATTCCTGCAGCGAGGCGACCACCGGGCCGTGCATTTGCACGTGGGTGTCGCGCCAGGGCGACAGGCGCGGGTTGCTGCCCAGGTATTCATCGCCGACGTTATGGCCACCGATGAAACCCACCAGCCCATCGACCACGACGATCTTGCGGTGGTTGCGGAAGTTGACCTGAAAGCGGTTGAGCCAGCCGCGGCGAGTGGCGAAGGCGCGGATCTTGACCCCGGCATTACGCAGCGTTTCGACGTACTGGCGGGGCAAGGCGTGGCTGCCGACCTGGTCGTACAGCACGTAGATTTCGACGCCATGGGAGGCTTTTTCGAGCAGGACCTGCTGCAGGCGCCGGCCAATGGCGTCGTCCTTGATGATGAAGAACTGAATCAGCACCACCTGGCGCGCTTCGCGAATGGCGGCAAAGATCGCATCGAAGGTGGCGTCGCCATTGATCAGCAGACTGACCTTGTTGTTCGCCAGGCAAGGCATGCGCCCCAGCTTGCGCATGGCACGCAGTGAATCATAGGAATCGGACTGCTTGGCGGCCAGCGCTTCCTCTACCCACGGCCGCCAGTTGAGGTCGGCGATGGCCGTGTGCATTTCCTGGTTGGCCTGGCGACGTGCCTCGATGTAGGCGTCGAAGGAGCTGCGGCCGAATACCAGGTAGGGAATCAGGGTGACATAGGGCATGAACAGCAGTGACAGCGCCCAGGCAATCGAGCCTTGCGCGGTGCGCACCGTGAACACGGCGTGCAGGGCGGCGGCGATCCCCAGCAGGTGAATGAAGCCGAATACATAGTAAAAAAACGTGGGACTGTGATAATCCATGCCGGGCCTGGAATGCGGGTCGATGCTTTAACAGACCACGTCTGAAGGGCAATGTCTCTATTTATTCGGCGCTGCAACGCAATCACGCTTTGGGCGTCTAAAACTTTATCCGGCGGCTTGCCGGGTACTGCCATTTTTCAGGAGTGTTGCATGAAGAGATGTCTACCGGTCGTGGCCCTGCTTGGCAGCCTGCTGGCGCCGCTGGCCCACGCGCAGATGTTGCAGCCGGGGCTGTGGGAGCTGACCACCAGCAACATGCAGGTCGATGGCAACGCTATGCCTGACATGCAGTTCATGCTTGGCCAGTTGAAGAACATGGCGCCGGAGCAGCGCGCGATGATCGAGCAGACTCTGTCCAAGCAAGGCATCACGGTGGGTGGCAACGGCATTCAATCGTGCCTGACGGCGGCCCAGGTCAAGAGTGACGATATTCCCCTGACGGACCCAAAGTCGGGCTGCACTCAGCAGATTACCGAGCGCAATGGCAATGTCTGGAAGTTTCGCTTCAGCTGCCCGAAAGCCCAGGGCACCGGGCAGGCGCAGTTCCTCAGTGATCGCGAGTTCACCACTAACGTGGTGGGTACTTTCAACGCGACGGGTACTCAGCAGAAGGGCAGCATGAATACGCGCGCGGTGTGGAAGGGGCCTAATTGCGGGGCGGTGAAGCCGCGTACTTGAGTGGGGTTTTATAGTGACTGGGCTGACGCGTTCGCGGGCAAGCCCGGCTCCCACAAGATCTACAGCCCTGTGGGAGAAGACTTGCCCGCGAAGGCGTCAGCAGCCTCACCGCAGCCCGGGGATCAGCCACTTGCCTTGGCTCTTCTGCTCGCAAAACGGCCGCAAGTAGGCGGCATCGCTGGCGACGCCGTAATAATGGATATCCTGGCGGTACGGCATGTTATCCACATGGGCGCCGCTGCACACCCCAAAGGCACCCTGCGGGCACTGCTCCACGTATTGCACGGTAACCTTCTGGCCCGGTAAGTTGGGCTCGCAGAAGCCATCGTGGAACAGCTGTTGCGGGATGCTGATGTTCTGCTGGCATACTTGCACGTCCAGGTGCTCGGCCTGAGTATGTACCACGCAGGCTTCGGCCAGCGCCTGAGCACTGGCGCACAGCGACAACAGCGCCGCCGCCAGGTGCATCGATAACCTTCTCTCAAAGCCGTTGAACATGCTGCAGAACATCCCTACTCATGTGATTGCCGGGCCCTTGGGCGCGGGCAAGACCAGCCTTATCCGCCAGTTGATGGCGCAGCGGCCAGCGGGCGAACGCTGGGCGGTGCTGATCAACGAATTCGGCCAGATCGGCCTGGATGCGGCGTTGCTCGCCACGGCGCAAGATGGTATCGCACTCGGCGAAGTGGCGGGAGGGTGCTTGTGCTGCGTTAATGGCGCGCCTTTCCAGATCGGTTTGGGCCGGTTGTTACGCCGGTCCAAACCGCACCGCTTGTTCATCGAGCCCTCGGGGTTGGGGCATCCGGCGCAGTTGCTCGAACAGTTGAACGAGGCGCCATGGCGCGGGGTACTGGACGTGCAGCCGAGCATCATGGTGCTCGATGCGGCAGCCTTGGCCTGTGGACAACTCCTGCCGACGTCGCAGCGGGAAGCGTTGGCCGGGGCAGGGTTGTTGGTGATGAACAAATCGCGCGAGGTGGATGGGGATAAACGCCTGTGGATATCTTCGCAGTTGCCCACGGTACCGTTGTATTGGACGGATGAGGGGGAGGTTCCTTTATCGGCGCTACCTGGTGGAATTCGCCAGCAGAGCCCACTACCACAAGGGAATAGGCTGCCCGTGTGGGAGCAGGCTCTGCCGGCGGAGGGGGCCTCTTATCCACAGCTGCTATTGCCGGGCAACCCGATTCGGCAAATCAATCCACAGCCTGATAGCTGGAGCATAGGCTGGCGCTGGCATTCAGCTACGCGTTTCAACCCGATCAAGATCGAAACCTGGCTTGGAAGACAGGCCTGGCAACGGGCCAAGCTGATTATCCACAGCCCCGCGGGGTGGCAGTCGATGAACGCGGTGGATAACGTGATTCCGTTGTGGAAAACCAGCGAATGGCGCCGAGATTCGCGTATCGAATTGATTTTCAGTGCGCCTCAGGACGAGACGGCTCTGGATGCAAGTCTGCGTGACACCTTGCTTCTTTAGCGAAGGGGCTTGCCGCCGATTCGGCACGTCAGCCACATCAATGGTGTCTGTACCATTTTCGGCGGCAAGCCCCTTAGGGCGTCAGGGCCGCCAACGCTTGTGTTCCTGGCGCCACTGGCTCATTTCGATCACCTCAGCGGTGGGCTGAGTCTTGATCTCGAACGGGTAGGGTGCCAGCTCGATCGTCGCCGAATGGGGGCCGAACTGCGTGATCGTCCCGGGATGGCGCTGCTCGCCGGTGACGGTGAATTCGAAAGTGTAAATCCGCGCCAGGCGCTTGCGACCATTGCCATCGCGGGCGAAGGTCATGCGCTTGAACGCGACGTTTTCGTCGAGTAGTTCGAGGTCGAGCTTGGCGCAATGCTGCTTGACCCTCGCCAGCGCCTTTTCACGTAATCCATGGTTATGCCACAGCCATGCCGCACCGGTGGCGAGCAACATCAGCACCAACATATTTCCGAGGGTCAACATCGACGAATGCTCCGATAAGTACGCTCAGCTTAACTGTGTCTTCGGTCTGTCGTACAGGGTACTTTTAGCGCCATACTGCGGGCCTGAATTTTCCGCAGACTGCTCCAGGGTTTTTTCATGAAACGTACGCCACATCTGCTCGCCATCCAGTCCCACGTGGTGTTCGGCCACGCTGGTAACAGCGCGGCGGTGTTCGCCATGCAGCGGGTCGGGGTCAATGTCTGGCCGCTGAACACTGTGCAGTTCTCCAACCACACACAGTATGGTCAGTGGACGGGAGAAGTGCTGGCTTCCGAGCAAATTCCTGCACTGGTCGACGGCATCGCCGGGATTGGTGAATTGGGCAACTGCGATGGCGTACTCAGTGGCTATCTGGGCAGCCCGGCGCAGGGGCGGGCGATCCTCTCGGTGGTGAAGCGCATCAAGGCGGCCAACCCCAAGGCGTTGTACCTGTGCGATCCGGTGATGGGCCATCCGGAGAAGGGTTGCAGCGTGGCGCCCGAGGTCAGCGATTTTCTGCTCGATGAGGCGGTGTCGGCAGCGGATCTGCTGTGCCCCAACCAGTTGGAGCTCAATACATTTTGTGGTCGTTCGGCGCAGTCGCTGGGTGACTGCGTGGCCATGGCCCGTTCGCTGCTGGCTCGCGGGCCACAAGCGGTGCTGGTCAAGCACCTGGCCTATCCCGGCAAGCAGCCGGAGGACTTCGAAATGTTATTGGTCACCGCCCAAGGCAGTTGGCTGGTGCGTCGGCCGTTGTTGGCGTTTCCGCGCCAGCCGGTAGGGGTGGGTGACCTTACGTCCGGGGTGTTCCTTGCCCGCGTATTGCTGGGCGACGAGCTGGTCAGCGCCTTCGAGTTCGCTGCCGCTGCGGTGCATGAAGTGCTGCTCGAAACCCAGGCCTGCGCCAGCTACGAGCTGGAACTGGTAAGGGCGCAGGATCGTATCGTGCACCCGCGGTTACGGTTTGAGGCAGTACGGTTGGCGGAGTGAACCAGGCTGTTGTTCTGACTGGGCCGGCCTCTTCGCGAGCAAGCTTTGCTCCCACAGATCTAAAGTCTTGCGCCCGTGAGAGGCCTTGCCCGCGAAGGCATCAGCGGCTGTGGCACATCTCTTAAAGGGTATCGCCCTTAATGTCCTGATAGCGCTTTTCCAGCTCCTGACGAATCTGGCGGCGCTGCTGGGCCTGGATGTAACGGCGCTTGCCTTCGCTGCTATCCGGTTGCAGCGGCGGCACCGGGGCCGGCTTGCGCTGGTCATCGACCGCTACCATGGTGAAGAAGCAGCTGTTGGTATGGCGTACCGAGCGTTCGCGGATGTTTTCGGTGACGACCTTGATGCCCACTTCCATTGAAGTGTTGCCGGTGTAGTTGACCGAAGCCAGGAACGTCACCAGCTCACCGACATGAATCGGCTCGCGGAAAATCACCTGATCCACCGACAGGGTCACCACATAGCGGCCGGCATAACGGCTGGCGCAGGCGTAGGCCACTTCGTCGAGGTATTTGAGGAGCGTGCCGCCATGCACGTTGCCAGAAAAATTGGCCATGTCCGGGGTCATCAGGACAGTCATCGATAGCTGGGCGTTTCCAGGTTCCATAGTGTGCTCACGGTAATTTGCTGTTGAGTGTCGGCACGCTCTATGGCGCTTGTGCCCGTATTCACAATCCCATCTCTTCCGGGACGCTGGCAGCCCGAGGCTCGTCACGCGCGCCGTTTAAAAAACGCGCAGTGAAGCGATCTGTTTCAACATATTGCACCGGGCAGACAGCCCGAGTCTCGGTGTTATCTTGAATGCGCCCCATTGATGGGGTCAATTTCTCTGGCCACCAAGGAGGACTCAGCGTGCATGCCATCAGTTTTATTCAGGACCTGGCCGTGATCATGCTGGTCGCCGGCATGGTCACCATCATTTTCCACCGGCTCAAGCAGCCTGTGGTGCTTGGCTATATCGTCGCCGGGTTCATCATCGGCCCGCACACTCCTCCGTTCAGCCTGATCCACGACGAAGACACCATCAAGACGCTCGCCGAGCTGGGGGTGATATTTCTGATGTTCAGCCTGGGGCTCGAATTCAGCTTGCGCAAATTATTCAAGGTCGGGGCAACGGCGTTTATCGCCGCGTTTCTCGAGATCGCCTTGATGACCTGGCTGGGCTACGAGATCGGCAGCGCCTTTGGCTGGAATGCCATGGACTCGCTGTTTCTGGGGGCCATTCTGGCGATCAGCTCGACCACCATCATCGTCAAGGCGCTCAACGACCTCAACATGAAGCATCAGCGCTTTGCTCAGCTGATCTTCGGCGTGTTGATCGTCGAGGATATTCTCGGCATCGGCATTATCGCGCTGCTGTCGGGTATTGCGGTGAGCGGCAGTGTCAGTTCCGGTGAAGTGTTTTCCACGGTCGGCAAGCTGTCGCTGTTCATGGTGGTGGCGCTGGTTATCGGCATTCTGGTGGTGCCGCGTCTGCTGGCCTACGTGGCGAAGTTCGAAAGCAACGAGATGCTCCTGGTGACGGTGCTGGGGCTGTGCTTCGGCTTTTGCCTGTTGGTGGTCAAGCTGGAATACAGCATGGTGCTGGGGGCGTTCTTGATTGGTGCGATCATGGCCGAATCAAAGCAGTTGGTGAAGATCGAGCATCTCGTCGAGCCGATCCGCGATATGTTCAGTGCCATCTTCTTCGTTGCCATCGGCTTGATGATCGATCCGTCTATCCTGGCGGCCTACGCCTGGCCGATCGCGGTGATCACCGTGGCCGTGGTGCTCGGCAAGGTGCTGACCTGTGGGCTGGGCGCCTTTATCGCAGGCAACGATGGTCGGACTTCGCTGCGAGTAGGCATGGGGTTGTCACAGATCGGCGAGTTTTCGTTCATCATCGCCGCACTGGGCATGACCTTGCAGGTGACCAGTGACTTCCTCTACCCCGTGGCGGTGGCCGTTTCGGCGATCACTACCTTGCTCACGCCCTATCTGATACGCGCTGCGGACCCGCTCTCGCTAAAGCTGGCGGCGGTGATGCCGGTGCGTATGGCCAGGGTGTTTGGTGTGTACGGCGAATGGCTGAGAAGTATTCAGCCGCGGGGCGAGGGCGCGCTGCTGGCGTCGATGATCCGGCGGATCCTGTTGCAGGTGGGGGTCAACCTGGCGCTGGTGGTGGCCTTGTTCTTCTGTGGGGGCTATTTCGCCGAACAGATAGGCGAGTACCTGAGCGCGTGGATCAGTGACGTGGGCTGGCACAAGGCGCTGATCTGCGGTGCGGCCTTGCTGGTGTCGTTGCCGTTTCTGATAGCGGCGTATCGCAAGCTCAAGGCGCTGGCGATGTTACTGGCTGAGATGGGCGTCAAGCCGGAGATGGCCGGGCGGCATACTGCGCGGGTACGGCGCATCATTGCCGAGGTAATTCCGGTGGGCGCCCTCGTGGTGATGTTTGTAATGCTGGCGGGGCTGTCGGCGAGCATCTTGCCCAGTACCGAGTTGCTGCTGGGGATTGCCGTTATCGCGGCGGTGCTGGTGGCGGTGTTATGGAGGTGGTTCGTGCGCTTGCATACGCGCATGCAGCTAGCGTTGATGGAAACGCTCAACCAAAACCCTTGATCCTTGCCCTGTAGCGGGGGCGCTTGCCCCGATTCGGTGTGTCACACACATCGATGGTGCCAGTACCATTATCGGGTGCTAGCCCCCTCGCTACAGGAGTGATGCAGATGACTCAGCTTTCCAGCCACACATCCCGCGCCCAGTGCCACACCGATTCCCAGCTTTCTTCGGTGACCAGCTCTTCTTCCGCGCTCCACAGCACCACGGTGCCGTCTTCTTCGACGCAGTAGTAGTCATCGCCATCCTGGCAGATCGGGATCAGCTCGCGAGGCACGCCGATGTCCCAGGCGGTTGAGGCCACATCAGGCAGGTAGGTGTGAGACGCCGGATCGGTCACAGTCACCGGCTCCAAACTGCCATAGACCACATCGCTGACCGTCAGCAAATATTCCTTGAACACAAAAGGAATGTTGATGAACAACTGCTCTTCGATCTCGACCAACAGGTCCTCGTCGGGCAATTCAAGGGGTACGGGTACCGGTTCGTTGGCTTCCCGCAGTTGTTCGATGACTTCTTCCACGTCGTGCTACCTCTCAGTCCAAATACGCGCTGCGGTTATACCTTAGCTGGATATTAGTGCAATCCCACAAAAGCAAAACCCCGAGCAGATGCTCGGGGTTCGCGGGTGCAATGTTTCATGTAGAAACTTGCCAGGATCAGCCGTTCTGGCGGATACCAGCGACCAGCCAAGGCTGGTTCTCACCAACGGCACGTTCCATGTTCCAGCTTTCGCTGAACACTTCACCTTGGTCGAAACGCGAGTTCTTCGACACGCCACTGAAGGTCAAGGTGGCGATGGTCTTGTCGGCGCGATCGTCGACACCCTCCAATTGCACATGGAGGTCGTCAATGAAGGTGGACTGGAAGCCGTCGCCCAGAGCAGCACGCTCCTGTTTGAGGAACTGCAGCATTTGTGGGGTCACGAACTCGGAGATCTTGTCCATCTCGTTGGCGTCCCAGTGCTGCTGCAGCGACTGGAAGTGAGCACGGGCCGCAGTGACGAAGTTCTCCTCGTTGAACCAGGCCGGCGCGTTGATTACCGGACGAGCGGGAGCAGGCGAACCACTGCCAAAGATCGAATTCTGTGCCGGTTGGGCAGGTTGTTCGAACACCTCACGCTGATATGGCGAGCCAGCGCCGGCCATTTGCACGCCTTCTTGCTGCTTGCGGCGGCGAGCGGCGATGAAACGGAAGATCAGGAAGGCGATGACCGCCATGATCAGGATGTCGAAGAACTGCATGCCCTGGAAGCCACCGCCCATGAACATGGAGGCCAGCAGACCGCCAGCGGCGAGGCCGGCCAGAGGGCCCAGCCAGCGCGAGGCGCCGCCGGCTGCCGCAGGTGGGCGGCCAGCAGCCGATGGGCTGGCTGCAGGAGCGCTAGGCGCTGCTTGGCGAGCTTGATGGCTTGGGGCAGCGCCGAAGCTTTGACCGCCACCGAAGCGCTTGGCATTGGCGTCGATGCTCATCGTCAAGCCGATGCACAGCGCCAGAGCGATGCTAAGAAAACGTTGCATTAGAATTCCCATAGAGTGGATTGCACGTGAGCCATCTTGCACAGGTGGCTGTGCCGTGACTAGTGACAGATTGTTTCGAGCTTTTACAAGATCTCGGATAACCGAACCTGTGATGGGCTGAGGATTCCCAGCCTAGCGAGGGGGCCAACACCCGGCAGGCCGTGTCAGGCATACCGCAATCCGGGGCAATCCCCCTCGCTTCAAGGCTTTCGTTCAGTCGGCTAGTTGACCAGTGGCTGCGTCAAATAGCCTCAAGCTTCGCATAGCCCATCATCAGCCACTTGCTCCCTTCATCGAAGTTGACCTGGACCCGGGCCTGGGCGCCAGCGCCTTCGAAATTGAGGATCACGCCTTCGCCGAACACCGCATGCTGCACGCGCTGTCCGAGGCTGAATTCGGTCTGGGGGATGCCTTCGTTGGCGAACAGGCTGCTGTTGTTCATCTTTTGCGCGCCGCCGAACGGCCGGCTGACGCTATTGGACAGACGTACTTCCTGAATCAGCCCGGCCGGTATCTCCCGTACGAACCGGGACACCTTGTTGTAGGTTTCGCTGCCATACAAGCGGCGGGTCTCGGCGTAGGTCATCACCAGTTGCTGCATCGCCCGGGTGATGCCCACGTAGGCCAGGCGCCGTTCTTCTTCAAGGCGGCCGGGCTCTTCGAGGCTCATCTTGTGCGGGAATAGGCCTTCTTCCAGACCCACCAGAAACACATGGGGGAATTCCAGGCCCTTGGCGCTGTGCAAGGTCATCAACTGCACGCTGTCTTCGTGTTCGTCGGCCTGAGTGTCACCAGCCTCCAGCGAAGCGTGGCCGAGGAACGCCGCCAATGGCGACAGGTCTTCGTCTTCTTCTGTGGTTTCGAAGTTGCGCGCGGCGCTGACCAGTTCCTCAAGGTTTTCAACCCGTGCCTGGCCCTTTTCACCTTTTTCTTCCTGGTGATAGGTGATCAGCCCGGACTGCTCGACGACGGTCTGGGTCATCAAGTGCAGCGGCATGTCGACGACTTTGAGCGCCAGGGTCTCGATCATCTCGAGGAAGCCGGTAAGCGCGTTGGCGGCACGCCCGGTCACACCTTTATTGAGCACCAGCTGGCGGATGGCTTCCCACATCGACACTTCGGCATGGCGTGCATGCTCGCGGATCGCCTCGACGGTCTTCTCGCCGATACCGCGTGGCGGCACGTTGATCACCCGTTCCAGCGCCGCATCGTTGCCGCGGCCGTCCATCAGCCGCAGATAGGCCATGGCGTTCTTGATTTCGGCACGCTCGAAGAAGCGCTGGCCACCGTAGATACGATACGGGATGCGCTCGCGCAGCAGCGCCTCTTCGAGTACCCGCGACTGGGCGTTGGAGCGGTAGAGGATAGCGATGTCGCTGCGGGCCATGCCGGTCTTCACCGCGCTCTCGATGCACTCGACTACATAGCGGGCCTCGTCGTGCTCGTTGTAGGCGGCATACAGATTGATCGGCTCGCCGTCGCCGCCGTCGGTCCACAGCTCTTTGCCCAAGCGCCCGGTGTTGTGCACGATCAGGGCGTTGGCGGCCTTGAGGATACCGGCAGTGGAGCGGTAGTTCTGCTCCAGGCGGATCATCTGCGAATCGGGGAAATCGTCCGAGAACTGGTGAATGTTCTCGATCTTGGCGCCGCGCCAGCCGTAGATCGACTGGTCGTCGTCGCCAACGATCATCAGGCTCTCGCCGCCCTTGGCCAGCAGCCGCAGCCAGGCGTACTGCACGGCGTTGGTGTCCTGGAATTCGTCCACCAGCACGTGGCGGAAGCGCCGCTGGTAGTGCTCGAGCAGGCCCTGGTTGTCACGCCACAGATCGAGGGCACGCAGCAGCAGCTCGGAGAAGTCGATGACCCCGGCACGGGCGCACGCGGCCTCGTAGGCTTCGTAGATCGAGCGCATGGTCGCCAGGAACAGATCGCCACCCGGCTGGATGTGCTGCGGGCGCAGGCCTTCATCTTTTTGACCGTTGATGAACCATTGCGCCTGACGTGCCGGCCAGCGTTGTTCGTCCAGCCCCAGCTCGCGGATCACCCGCTTGACCAGACGCTGCTGGTCGTCGCTGTCGAGGATCTGGAAGTTCTGGTTGAGCTTGGCCTCCTGCCAGTGCGCGCGCAGCAGGCGATGGGCCAGACCGTGGAAGGTCCCGACCCACATGCCGGCAGGGCTGATGCCCATCAGCTGCTCGATGCGGTGGCGCATCTCGGCCGCGGCCTTGTTGGTGAAGGTCACCGACAGCACCGAGTGCGGCGAGGCGTTTTCGACCTGCATCAGCCAGGCGATACGGTGCACCAGCACGCGGGTCTTGCCGGAGCCGGCACCGGCGAGGACCAACTGACGGCCAACCGGCGCGGCAACAGCCTGGCGCTGGGCGTCGTTGAGTGAGTTCAACAGGAGGGAGAGGTCATCATGCATCCCGCCATTTTAGGGGTAAATGGGTGGGCTGTACCACCGCTAAGTCGACCGGCCACGGAGTACCCCTGTAGTGAGGGGGATTGCCCCCGAAAAGGTGGATCAGCCAACGTTGCCAGCAACTGATCCACCGAATCGGCTGCAAGACCTCTTGCTACCTGTCGGGCGCAGTGCACCACTTATCGGCAACCTCTGGGCAAGCCAGCACCCGCTATGGATATTTCCCCCCATTGTGTATGCTCAATCAACGTTAATGGGTACCAAATACAAGAATATCGACCATGACCTTCACCTCCGCACGCCCGGCATCTCCTGAGGACGCCGCGCCGCCCGTGGACCCTGCGTTTGCCGCGCAACTGGCGGTCGAGCGCACGCGCCTGCTGTATCAAGGTTCGCTGTTGCCTACCCTGTTCATGTTGATCAATGGCTTGGTCTGCTCGTGGCTGCTGTGGAGTCCGCGCCACTATGTATTGGTGAGCATCTGGCTGGTCTGGCTAATGCTGCTCGCCGCCCTGCGGGTGATCCAGGTCGCCGCCTTCGACAGCGCCATGCCGGCCCGCCAGTCCGATCCGTGCTGGTTGCGTCGCTTCTTGCTCGGCGCTGCCCTCAGTGGCCTGACCCTGGCTGCCGGCGCCATCGCCCTGACGCCGGTCAACAGCTTCATCCAGCAGGCCTGGCTGTTCGGCCTGCTCGGCGCCGCCGCGCTATCGGCCAGCATCGCCTACGCCGTCAGCCTGCCGGCGTTCCTCACTTTCACTTTGCCGTGCCTGCTGCCGCCGGTCGGCTATCTGCTGCTGTGGGGCGACGAACACCAGCTCGGTTGGGGCTGGCTGGGGTTGATGTTGCTGGTTTCGCTGGCGATCGTCGCCTGGCAGGTCAACCGCCTGATCGAGCGCAATCTGCTGCGACGCTTCCAGAACCAGGCGCTGATCGAACGCCTGCAGGCTGAGCGCATCCACGGCGAACAGCTCAACCAGGAGCTGGCCGAAGAAGTGCAACATCGCCGCGCTGTCGAAGACACCCTGCGTGAAACCCAAGCGGAGCTGGAAGTGCGCGTCGTCGAACGCAGCCAGGCGCTGGACCAGGCCAACCAGGCCTTGAGCAAAAGCGAGGAACGCCTGGCGCTCGCCCTAGAAGCCAGCGAACTCGGCCTGTGGGACTGGAACCTGCAAACCGACGAAGTTCACCACAGCCAGCTCAAACGCTTGTTCGGCCTGGATGACAGCGCCGTGTCGCTGATGCTCAAGGACCTGCGCCCGCGCCTGCACCCCGACGATATGCCGCTGTTGAAGAAAACCCTCATCAACCACCTCAAGGGTCGTACCACCGACTACCGCGTCGAATACCGCGTGCGCCATGAAGACGGCCGCTGGCTGTGGGTCGAAGACCATGGCCGCGCTGTCGAGCGCGGCCCCCGCGGCCGTGTGCTGAGGATGATCGGCACCCGCGCCGACATCAGCAAACGCAAGGCCTGGCAACAACAACTGAGCCTGGCCGCTACGGTATTCGAAGCCATGAGCGAAGGCATCGTGGTACTGGATGCCGCCTTTGGCGTGCTGGCCGTCAACAAGGCCTTCACCGCCATCACCGGCTACAGCGAAGCTGACGCCATGGGCTTCAACCTCATCGAACTGCCGTGCAGCCACGACGCCCGCCGGCAGTTCCAAGCCATCTGCCAAGCCCTCGAAGAGCGCGGCGGCTGGCAAGGCGAGCTGGTCGAAACGCGCAAGAGCGGCGAACTCTACCCGCAGTGGATGCAGCTCAGCGTGGTACGTGATCGGCTGGATAACATCAGCCATATCGTCGGCTTCTTCTCCGATCTGTCCGGCCGGCGTGCCTCCGAAGAACGCATGCGCTTCCTCAGCCATTACGACGAACTCACCGGTCTGGCCAACCGCGTGCTGTTCCGCGAGCGCCTGCAAGAAGCCGCCCAGCGCGCAACCCAGCGGGGCAGGGCGCTGGCGTTGCTGCACATCGACATCGACCGCTTCAAGCTGATCAACGACAGCCTCGGCCATGACACCGCCGACCAGGTTCTCAAGGAAATGGCCCGGCGCATCAGCAACGCCCTGCCCGAAGCCGACACCATCGCGCGTCTGGCCGGCGACGAATTCGCCGTGCTGTTCGACGCCTACGCCAACCTGTCCAGCCTCGCCCGCGTCACCAGCCGCCTGCTCGGCAAACTGCGCGCGCCACTGCTGATCAACGGCCACGAACTGATCATCGGCGCCTCCATCGGCATCAGCCTGCTGCCCGATAACGCCCGCGTCGCCACCGACCTGGTCGCCCAGGCCAACACCGCCATGCAACACGCCAAACACCTGGGCGGCGACACCTTCCAGTTCTTCACCGAAAGCCAGCGCGCCAGCACCCTTGAGCGCCTGCAACTGGAAAACCAACTGCGCAAGGCCATCGACGAGCAACAACTCGAAGTCTTCTACCAACCCAAACTCCACGTCGCCAGCGGCCGCCTGGAATCCGCCGAAGCCCTGGTGCGCTGGCGCCACCCGACCCGCGGCCTGGTGCTCCCCGGCGAATTCATCCCTTTGGCCGACGAGACCGGACTGATCGGCCCCATCGGGGAATTCGTCCTGCGCCAGGCCTGCTGGCAGGCCCAGCAATGGCAGCGCCACGGCCTCGCCGAAGTCCGCGTGTCGGTGAACCTCTCGGTGCACCAACTGCGCCAAGGCAAGCTGGTCAGCCTGGTGCGCCAGGTGCTCGACGACACTGGCTTGCCGGCCCATTGCCTGGAACTGGAGCTTACAGAGAGCCAACTGCTCGACAGCATCGAGCACATCAGCCAGACCTTTCAGCAATTGCGGGAAATCGGCGTGAAGTTGGCGATCGATGACTTCGGGACCGGGTATTCGTCGTTGAGCTATCTAAAGCGCCTACCGGTGGATTACGTGAAGATTGATCAGACGTTTGTTCGCGGGCTGGATGAGGCGCAAGAGGATGTGGTGATTACCCAGGCGATCATTGCCATGGCCCATAGCCTGGGGTTGCAGGTGGTGGCGGAAGGCGTGGAGACGCAGGGGCAGTTGGAGATACTGAAAGAGCAAGGGTGTGATGAGATTCAGGGGTATCTGATCAGCCGGCCTTTGCCGGCTCATGATATGGCGCAGGTGCTTATCAGAGACCAGCGGGGGTGGTCGGTGGAGAGCTGAATCTCCACTTACCAAAGCTCCACCCGCATCAGCGGTTGATCTGCCTTCGCATCGATCACTCCGGGGATAAGGATGGAGGTGGCAGCTTCAGGTATTTCGCCATATTTTGCGGGTCGTCACGGCACCCCAGCTTGAAAGCCAATTTGAATTGTTTTATCGAAACGTCTTTTGGCTGAGTGATGTCGGTGGCCAGTCGGTAGTACCCATCCGCTCGAAAATCATCTAGGTCCAATCCTTGCGGGACGCCGTTTTCAAGAATGCGCTCATAGGCATCTTGTTCGGGTTTGCTGGCAACTGTGCTGCGCGGAAAACAAGACGAAAATGCGGTGGGTAAAGGATAGTCAGCAGCATAAGGATCATTGCCCTCAAGCGTGGCTTGGAGCAATGCCATCTGCTGGCTATATTGCTCGAGAATGCCGGAATTGCATTTCGAATACTCGACTGCGCCAGCCGTCAGTCCTAACTCAGCCGACTTCTCATACAGCTCACAGGCGCGAACTCTGCCTTTGATCGGAGATAAGGCCGCTTCGATTTTGGCTTTTCCGTACATTGCGGCCGCGTGATTCAACGCCGCCGCTTTATCCAGGTGAGCTCGCATGCGTTGAGTGGCGCCGACTAGCTGGTCTGCGGTTGCCAGCGCTGCAGCCTTGTTTTCAGCGGTCACCGGAATATCAGGTTGAGCTAGCGCCTGTAGTTGTGGCGCGAGCTGCTGGGCTTCTGCCGAAGCCTTCATTGCTTCCTGGTACTCTTGGATCGCTTCAGGACTAGGGGCGTCCGCTTGTGCGATGAAGGGCATCAGGCATAACCCGGCCGCGAGAACGGAGCAGAGCAGGGCCTGACTCTGCCGGGGAGGCGCTTTGAGCGGCGATTCCCGATTTTGCATTGGATATTTGCTTGATTCGAAATTTGTCACCGCCGGTAGTGCTCCATAAGGTGGGTTGTCCATTTGATCCGTTGACTGCGTTTGGTAGAAGGCGACAAAAAGGGGATAAGGTGGAAGGCGGCAAAAGTGGTGCAGAAACACCGGTGCAAGACCGGTGTTAGTAATATTACTATAAATCCTATTCACCATCTATCCATGCATGTTTTATCCAGCTAGCGAGGCTGGGCCAAGTTTCATTGGAGCGTTCATCATGCGCCCAGTAATTAACAGAGCCATCCTCAAGAAGACAATAGTAGTTCCCATTATCTTCGCAAAAGGGGAGCCACGACTTTGGAACACCTTGCTCTCGAGCCTCCGCAACAACGTTCAGAAGCTCCCTCGGGCTATTTCTGTCCACGGTTAATCGAAGCGCATCCTTGCCATTAAAAATACTATCACTTGCCTCTTTGACAAAAATTTTATACTCATTCGAAAATGAAATACAGAGGTCACGCTCATAAGCAACAATTAAGGCATCATCAGGAAGTCGCTGTGCATTTGGGAGAGGAATGCGAACGCTTTTCAGCTCTGCGACAGCATCTCTTATGTCAATATCCATAATAACCTCCAATACTAAAATTCATAACTCAAAAATTATTTGCCCGGCTTCTCCAATAGTCTTTTTTCCATTTTTCAAACTGCGATCTATTGATTCCAGAAGGAATACCAGAACCCGAATTTATATGAATAGCGCCACTATTTTTTTGGTGAAAGCTTTGCGTAACCTCAGCAATTGGACCGTCTTGGGTTTGCAACATATGATGCAGATTGACCTTCTTGCCATCAGGCCCATATGGAGCCAATCCATTTTTCATGAGATCCAAATTTTTCAGACCAGTTTGGCTATCCACCCTGTTCGGATCTACCAAGTCATTCCTCTGATAAACTTTATTGCCATTGAATTGTATTGGCTCTTGAGACCAATACTTTCTTTGCTGACCAAAGAAGCTCGCCGCCTCGGTCTCTGACGCCGCGCCTGTCCCTTTTGCCCCCCCACCCAGCCCCTCAAAACTACCATCATTAGCAGCAAGCCGATCACCACCAACAACTTTCGTTTCAGCCGGCTTTAGGTCCGGCGCCGGAGACTCAACCCATCCCCCCTTAGCCTTCTGCTTCGCAGCAGCCTCGACCAAAACATCGTCGAGCTTGCTACCCACCGCCTCAGCCAGCTTACCGCTCGCTTCCTTCGCTACCTTGCCGCCAACGCCTATCAATATAGAAGATGTTCGTACGAATAACAGCGCCTTCTGCGCAGTCTCGACGTCCATCCCGTAGATCGCGTTCAGTTTCGCCGTGATGTCATCATCGAACGCGACGGCAGCGCCTTCGCCCAGCGCCGTACCTGTTTCCTTGAAGCCCTCGATCACCGCTTCCGGAGCGTTCTTGATTCCGGTCCAGATGCCTTGCGCAGCAGCCCCAGGATTATTTTTTACGGCGTCATAGAGATTGCTCGCGTCATCCTTCAGGCCCGCGCCGGAATCTTTCAGCTCCTTGATCAGCCCAGCGCGTAGATCACGGCTGATGCCACTCTGCACATAGCTCTTGTAGAACTGCGGATCGGCCGTATCCGCGTACATCTCCATCCGTGTGAGCTGGTTGCCGTCCGCGGTAAACAGTTTTTGCT
>CAJCIO010000197.1 GCA_903970465.1 Gammaproteobacteria bacterium | reverse complement strand
AATCATCGCCAGGGAGTTCTGCACGAGAAAATAAACACCCCGCCCCGTCTTGCGTGGCGTCGATGCGCTCACTAACGTAGCGCCTTTGTGACGCCAGACCCGCAGGAGTTTCACCCATGGCCTCGTCCGCCCGCCTTCGCTTTATCCCTACCCTCGGCACTGCCGCCGCCGTCACCGCGCTGATGAGCCTGGCCGGCTGCCAGGGCTGGCTTGAAGACCGCTATGCCGCCAGCGTGCCGCCGACCACCGGGGTGCAACCGCTGACCGGGCTGGCCAACAACGTGTCGATCCGCCACAACCGCCTGGGCATGCCGCTGATCGAAAGCAGCAGCTTCCACGACGCGCTGTTCGCCATGGGCTATGAACACGCCAGCGACCGCATCAGCCAGATGGTCGGCATGCGCCTGCTCGCACAGGGGCGCCTCGCCGAAATGGCCGGCCCGGGCGTGCTCGACGTCGACCGTTTCATGCGAACCGTCAACCTCAAGCGCCGCGCCGACGAGCTGTACGCCAGCGCCTCGCCACGCCTTAAACGCTTCTTCGAGGTGTACGCCCGTGGCGTCAACGCCTACCTGTTCCGTTATCGCGACAACCTGCCGATGGACCTCGCCCAGGCCGACTACAAGCCTGAATACTGGAAGCCCGAAGACTCGGCGCTGATCTTTTGCCTGGTCAACTTCAATCTCTCGGTCAATCTCCAGGAAGAGATCAACTCGTTGGTGCTGGCGCAAAAAGTCGGCACCGACAAGCTCGCCTGGCTGCTGCCGACCTACCCCGATGAAGCCCTGCCCTTCGACGAAACCAGCAAGCTCAAGGGCCTCAATTTGGGCGGTCAACTGGCCAGTCTCGACGGCCTCGGCAAAGTGGTCGCGCAACTCTCCGACGTCAGCATGCTTGGCGTCGCTGCGTCCAACAACTGGGCTATCGCGCCGTCCCACAGCCGCAGCGGCAAGACCCTGTTTGCCAACGACACGCACTTGCCGATCTCGCTGCCCTCGGCCTGGAACTACGTGCAGATCAGCGCACCGAAATACCAGGCCGCTGGCGTGACCATCGCTGGCGTGCCGGCCATCGTCGCCGGCTTCAACGGCAAGGTGGCGTGGGGCATGACCATGGTCATGGGCGACAACCAGGACCTGTTCCTGGAGAAGGTCAAACGTGAAGGCAGCCGCCTGATGTACGAAGTCGACGGCAAATGGCAGCCAGCCATGGCGCGCAACGAGACGTTCTTCATCAAGGGCCAGAAGCCGATCCGCGAGACCGTCTATGAAACCCGTCACGGCCCCCTGCTCAACGGCACGCTGGGGCAAAAACAGCTCGACCTGCAGCCTTCCAGCTTCAACAGCGGCTATGGCCTGGCCCTGCAGACCCCGGACTTCAAGGATGACAAGAGCCTCGACGCGTTCTTCGACCTGTCCCGCGCGCAAACCGTGGAGCAGGCCTCCGACGCCAGCCGGCAGATTCGTGCAGTGGCGCTGAACCTGGTGTTCGCCGATGCCCAGCACATCGGCTGGCAAGTCACCGGCCGTTACCCCAACCGCAAGGACGGCCTGGGTCTGGTGCCATCGCCGGGTTGGACATCGCGCTACGACTGGGACGGTTACGCCGACCCGATGCTGCACCCCTATGATCAGGACCCCGCCCAAGGCTGGCTCGGCACCGCCAACCAGCGCACCATCGGCAAGGGCTACGGCATGCAGCTGTCCAACTCCTGGTACTACCCGGAGCGCAGCGAGCGGTTGGCGCAGTTGGCCAGCGCGACGCAGCAGGACACCCGCAGCATGATCGCCATGCAGTACGATCAGACCACCACCTTCGCCGACAAACTGAAGAAAATGTTCGAAGCGCCGGGCATGGCCAAGCCACTCAAGGCCGCCATCGACGCGCTGCCCGAGGGTGATCGCGCCAAGGCCCGCGAGGCCTACTTACGTCTGATGGCGTTCGACGGCCGCCTGAGCCCTACTTCGGCGGATGCGGCGCTGTACGAGCTGTTCCTGCAAGAGAGCGCCAAGCAGATTTTCCTCGACGAACTGGGCCCGGAAGACAGCCCGACCTGGAAAGCCTTCGTGGCCAACGCCGACCTCTCCTACTCGGCCCAGGCCGATCACCTGCTGGGCCGCGAGGACAGCCCGTTCTGGGATGACGTACGGACCCCGCAGAAGGAAGACAAACCGACTATCCTGGCCCGCAGCCTGGCCGCTGCGGTGACCGCCGGTGACAACCAGCTGGGGGGCGATCGCAAGGCCTGGCAGTGGGGCAAGTTGCACACCTACAGCTTCAAGTCCGACAGCACCAAGCTCGCGCCACTGCTCGACGCCAGCCAGCGCCTGGGCCTTAGCGCCGCCAGCAGCACCCTTGATCGCGGGCCTTATCCGGCCGGCGGAGATCAGAGCACGTTGAACGCGTCGACCTATCACTGGGGCGGTCAGAACTTCGACACCTTCCTGGCGCCAGCGATGCGGATCATCGTCGACTTCGGTCAGGTCGAACCGATGATGGGCCTCAACAGCACCGGCCAGTCGGGCAACCCTGCCAGCCCGCACTATGCGGACGGTATCGATGCCTGGCTGAAGGCGCAGTACGTGTCGTTCCCGATGCAGCGGCAGAACTTCGACAAGGCGTATGGCACGCAGCGGTTGACGTTGGTGCCTGGGAAGTAATCCAGGCCGCCTCCCTGTGGGAGTGGGCTCTGTCCGCGAAGCCGTCAGCAAGATCACTGCCTGAATGGCTGAACCACAGCGCCGGCTTTGCCCCTTCGCGGGCAGAGCCCGCTCCTACAGGGGTCGCTCGGCCAATCCACCTGAACTTCCAGCCAGCCACCCCCCTCATAACTGACAAGCCCACCACCCCGGCCAGCCCATGGACCTTGTCATCGCCCGCCCCGAAGGCCTCTACTGCCCTGCCGGCGATTTCTATATCGACCCGTGGCGCCCGGTGCCGCGGTCGATCATCACCCACGGCCACGGCGATCACGCCCGTACCGGCAATGAACACTACCTCGCCGCCGCCCCCGGCGCTGGCATCTTGCGTGCCAGGCTGGGCCAGGACATCAACCTGCAGACCCTTGACTACGGCGAACGCCTGGTCCATCACGGCGTTACCCTGAGTTTCCATCCGGCTGGCCACGTACTCGGCTCCGCCCAGGTGCGCCTGGAGCATCGAGGCGAAGTCTGGGTGGCCTCCGGTGACTACAAAGTCGAGGCCGACGGCACCTGCGCGCCGTTCGAACCGGTGCGCTGCCACACCTTCATTACCGAATCCACCTTCGGCCTGCCCATCTACCGCTGGCAGCCGCAGGCCGAAATTTTCGCCGAGGTCAACCAGTGGTGGCGCGCCAACGCTGCGGCGGGCAAGGCCAGCGTGCTGTTCTGCTATGCCTTCGGCAAGGCGCAGCGGCTGTTGCACGGCATCGACCGCAGCATCGGCGCCATCCTCTGTCATGGCGCCGTGGAGCCGTTGAACCGGGTGTACCGCGAGGGCGGCATCGACATTCCGCCGACCCTTTATGCCGGCGACTTCAAGAAGACCGATCCCGCGTTGCGCAGCGCCCTGATCGTCGCCCCACCCTCGGCCGGTGGCAGCACCTGGATGCGCCGTTTCGGCGATTACAGCGACGCCTTCGCCAGCGGCTGGATGCGCCTGCGTGGCAGCCGACGGCGGCGCGGCGTCGATCGCGGCTTCATCCTTTCCGA
>CAJCIO010000196.1 GCA_903970465.1 Gammaproteobacteria bacterium | reverse complement strand
CTGCTCGGCCATCCGCTCGACCAGGCCGCGTTGAGTCTGCACGATGGCCCGGCTCATGTGCGGGATGACGCCCGCATCCGCCACAGTCCTGGCCACCTCCTCCATTTCCTCGGCGCGGCGCCGACCGTGTTCGGCAACACGGCTGATCAGGTAATGGGGCTGACGCGCATCCCAGCCCATTTCCGGGAAGCTTTTGTGCAGCGAGGCCAACACCCGCTCTTCGGCACCGTATTGACGGGCGGTCGCCAGGCACTCGGTGGTCAGCGCTTCGAGCCCCTTGATCATCACGCTGCGGCACATCTTGATGGCCGAGGCGACGCCGATGCGATCGGCCACCACCTGGATATTGAAGCCCAGCGGGATCAGCCAGTCGGCCAGTAGCTGCGCCTGCTGACCGCCCAGCAGAATCGGCGTCTGCAAGCGCTGCGGCGGAACCGGCGCCATGACCGCGGCGTCGACATAACGGCCGCCACCGGCTTCGATGGCTGCGCTGGCGGCTTGCTTGGTGGCAGGTGCCACGGAGTTGATGTCCATGAACAGTTGCTGGGGCTGCAGGTGCACGGCAGCCTGCTCGGCGACCTGCAAGGCCGACCCCGCCGTGACCGCCGAGATCACCAGTTGCACCCCCTGGATAGCGCTGGCCGCACTCTCGCACAGCTCGACACCGGCAGCCTGAGCTTTGGCCTGCAGCGCGGGCCGCCGCGCCGCGTCCTCGAACAGCCGGTCGTAGACACGCACGCTGACGCCTTGGGCAGCGAGGTCCTGACCAAGAATGCCGCCGGCCTCACCGAAACCGATCAGGGCCACATGTTGCAGGGATGCTGGGATAGTCATTTGAGGCTTTCCTTGAAGACAGGTTGTGGGGTGACAGGCGCTTGCTCGGCCATGGCTCCAGAGCTATCAGGGTTACGCAGGCAGGCGTCGAAGCGTTCGCGATCGAAGAGTTTTTCCCACTTGCAGATCACAATCACGGCCACGCTGTTACCGATGACATTGGTAGTGGAGGTAGCGATGGCCAGCACCCGGTCAATGCCGAACAGCAGGCCGAGTGAACCGAGTGGCGCCACGTGCACCGACTGCAAGGTGGCAGCCAGTTTGATCACCGCCCCACCGGCTGCACCGGCGCCGCCCTTGGAGGTCAGCAGCATCACCGCCATGATGCTGATCTGCTGACTGAGGGTCAGGCTGGTGTCGGTGGCCTGGGCCAGGAATCCCAGGCCGCAGGCCATGTATAGGCAAGCACCATCGATGTTGAAACTGTAACCGGCAGGCAGAACGAAACCGACCACAGCCTCATCGCAACCGGCCTTGGTCAGTTTGTCGACCAACCGCGGAAACGCCGCCTCGCTGGAAGCCGTGCCCATGGCGATGATGGCTTCCTCCTTGATGACCCGCAGTATCTTGAAGATCGACAGCCCGGCCAGGGCCGCCACGCTGCCCAGCACCAGGAAGATAAATATCAGCGTGCTGGCGTAGTAAGTCAGGATGTAGCGCAGCAGGTACAGCAAGGTCTGTGAACCGAAGCTGCCGACGGCGGCGGCCATGGCGCCAAACGCGCCGATGGGCGACAGGCGCATGATGTAGCTGAGCAACTTGAAGGTCAGCGTCTGGCCCTCGGACAGCAGTTTGAGACCCAGCCAGTCAGGTTTGGCGCACTGTGCCAGGGCAATACCTACCAGCACTGAAACGAACAGCACCGGCAGGATATCGCCCTCGACAAAGGCCGAAGCGAGGGTTTTGGGAATGATCGACAGAAAGAAGTGCCCGACGTCGAAACTGCCGCCGGACAGCGCCGCGTTGACCGTGGCCGCTTCGCCGGCACTCAGGCTGTCGCCGAGGTTGGCGTGCAGCCCCTCACCGGGCCGCACCAGCGACACCACCGTAAAGCCGACAATCATCGCCAGGCTGCTGACCACCTCGAAGTAAACCAGGGTTTTGATGCCGATCCGGCCCAGGCGCCGGAAGTCGCCGATATGGGCGATGCCGTGGACCACGGTGAAGAAAATGATCGGGCCCAGCAGCATCTTCAACAGCGCAATGAAGGCACTGCCCAGAGGTTTCATTTGTATGGCGATGGAGGGTGCGGCAAGCCCGAGCACGATGGCCAATGCCATCGCGATCAGCACCTGAATGTACAGTTTGCCGAGCAATTTCATGGGGGACGACCTTGTTTTTATTATTCAGGTCGAGGGTGGCACAGGGTGGCGCGGTCAGGGCAATGCGTAAGCCTTGCGGGACCATGCCTTTTGTTTATCGGGGCTGCTAGAGGGGCAGATCGAGGCGTCTGCGAGCGCGGTGGATCGAGCCATTGCGCAGTGCCCAGCGCATCGCACCCGCCACGGGCTGCGTGGTGGCACGCACCAGGCTGCGGCGCAGCGGCGAATGGTCGATACCGAACAGTTGCGCGGCCCAATCCGGCAAAAGATCCACCCCGGCCTGCAGCATCAACGCCCCCACCGGCCGTGCCAGCACGCTCGGCGCGGGCGCGGTGTGCAGCAAGCGCAACACCTCGAGACTGCGCTCATCACACAACAACTGCCCACGCATGCCGTCAATATAAGCGGCGATCGCACGGGCATCGGTGGGGACCTGCTCGGCGCCCAATCGTTGGGCGATCAACGCCGTTTCGGCGTAATAGCGATCCTGCTCGGCCAGCGACAGGTGGGGGTTGAGATAGCGCAAATGCGCAGCCATGAAGCTGTGCACTTCGGCCACGTGCACCCAGGTCAGCAACGCCGGATCACTGGCCGCGTAGGGCCGGCCATCTGCGGCGGTACCGACGACCTTTTCATGCAGGGTGCGAACCTTGTCGATCAGCCAGTCGGCGTCCGCTCGCGCGGCGAAGGTCGTGCCGGCGATGAACTGCCCGGTGCGGCGCAGGCGGCCGGTCATGTCGTCGCGGAAGTTGGAGTGATCCCACACCCCGGCAAGGGCCAGTGGGTGAAGCATCTGCAGCAGCAAGGCGGTGATGCCGCCAATCAGCATGCAAGGGAAATCACCGTGTACCTGCCAGCACACCGCATCCGGGCCATACAGGCCGGGGTCGCCCTTGGGCTGTTCGAAATCGATCTGGCCCAGCGCAAGGCCGGTCATGCTGAGCATTTGAGCTTCAATGCGGCGACGCAGGTATTCCATAAGGCTTCAAGTTTCCATCGGTGCGGCGTCGGCGGCCGTAGCGCGCGCCAGGCCCAGCACCAGCAGCAAAGTCAAAAGGGCAAAACCGGCCATGGTGGCGGTCATGCCGAGTATACCCAGCGGCGGCAGCAACAGGCTCACCAACAAGCTGGCCAGGGCACCGGCGAACATTTGGATGGATGTCAGCAACCCGCCGGTGACGCCCGCCAGCGCTGGCAACGGCTCCAGTGCGCCCTGCGCGGCACAAGGCGCGAGGATGCCGAATGCTGCGGTGGCCAGCACCAGGCACGGCATCAAGGTGACCAGGGTGGCGGTCGCCGTCAGCGACATCACCACCGCTGCGCCCGTGACCAGCACCGCGAGGATCACGCCACTTTGAATCAGCCGCAGGGGCGCCACGCCGCGCTGGCCCAGCCAGCCACTCAGGCTGGCACCGGCGACAATGCCGCCGCCCGTGCAGGCGAACAAGATCGAATAGAGGGTCGTGCTGGCATGCAGGTGCTTGATCAGCACCACGGGCGAACCGGCCACGTAACCAAACATCCAGCCGAACGCCAGGGCGTTGATCAACAGATGGTCGCGTACGGAGCGGTGGCTCAGGGCTTCGCGGTAATCCTGAATCAGGCTGCTGGCTTTGGCTGGGTTGGGCACTAGCGGAGCGGTCTCTTCAAGGCCGATCCAGGCCATCACCAGCAACAGCACGCCGCTCACCGCATTGATCGCATAGATGGCGCGCCAGCCCATCGCTGCCAACACCGCTACGCCCAGCGCCGGCGCAACGATGGGCGCCATGTTCGCCACCACGGTGATCACTGCCAGCCGCGACTGCGCTACTCGCCCTTCGAAACTGTCGCGCACCATGGCCATGGCCAGGGTCATCCCGGCGCCAGCGCCCAGGCCTTGCAGCAGGCGCGCGATCAACAGGACGGTCATATTCGGCGCCACCGTCGCCAGCACCCCGCCCAGCGCGAACAGCACCAGGCCAGTCACCAGCAGTGGCCGGCGGCCGTGGCGGTCGGATAATGGCCCGTAGAAGAACGGGCTGAGGGCAAAGCCGGCCATGAACAGGCTCAAGGTCATCCCGGCCAGGGCCTGCGTCGAGTGCAGGGCATCGCCGATCCGGGTCAGCGCGGGTAACGCCATGTCCGTAGCAATCGGCGGCAGCGCGGCCAATGCCCCGAGAAACACCGCGAACGTCACGCCTGCCCTGCTCATCTTCATACGTTTACCCCCCAGCACAATCAAAAGGCCGCATGGGCGGCCAAAGGGGTCAGTCTATCGAGATGCACCCGGCGGTATCGGCCATGGACTTCAGGTTACCGGCCATATCCACCGTGAAGCCCTCTAAACCGGACGTTGCAAGAAGGGTACGACAACTGATGTCTGTTCGGTCAATAATGCCCGGCACGCATTCAAGGAGCCCAGCGCCGTGGCCGTCCCGCAAGTCATCCTGCCGATTTTCCTGCTGATCATCCTCGGCTATTTCCTCGCTCGCCGCGGCCCGCTCAAACCCGAGATCAACAAAGGCCTGAGCAGCATCACCTTCTCGCTGTTCATGCCCATGGTGCTGTTCACCGGCATGGCCAACGCGCCCCTGCACGACGGTTTGAATGTGACCCTGCTGGCCGCCTACTTCATCCCTGCCTTGATGATTTTCGCGCTGGTCAACGGCGTCACCCATTACTTTGTCCGCCACCCCACGCCTTACGGCTTGACCGCCGCCTTCGGCAACAACGCCTTGATCGGCATCCCGCTGGTGGCCGGCCTGTTCGGCAGCGGCGGGCTGGTGATGCTGTTCACTGTGCTGGCCGTGCACAGCCTGCTGCTGTTCAGCTTTCAGAGCCTGTACAACAGTTTCGCCGGCAACGAACCCTTCAAGGCCAGCACCCTGGTCGCCAGCCTCGCCAACCCGATGATCATTGGCCTGCTGGCGGGCGTGGCATTGAACCTCAGCAACTTGCACCTGCCCGTCCCGCTGATGCAGCTGGCGCAATGGCTTGCACAAGCCGCCCTGCCCTGCGCGCTGATCGTACTGGGTGCCAATCTGGCCGGGTTTCGGCTCAAGCCCAGTGTCGAGGCGTTGGGTATTACCCTCGCCAAGCTGGTGATCATGCCGTTGCTGGTCATCGTGGCGTGTCGGTTCTTTGGGGTGTATGGCATGCCGCGAGGGGTGCTGGTGCTGATGGCGGCGAACCCGTGCGGGGTCAATACCCTGGGGTTCTCGCGCACGTTGGAGGATAGCCAGAAGGCCAGTTCGGCGATTTGCTTGACCACAGTGCTGTCGGCGGTGACGTTGCCGGTGTGGATGTGGGTGAATGGGGTGCTGGGGTAGTCAGGTTGGTCGAAATACGTCGACGGTTTTCCAGCGCTTGCATTTACATGCTCTGAACAAGCCGCATCGCTTGAAGCCCAAATGGCCGAAATGCTGCGGCTGAACAGCTGGGTCACAGGGATGAAGGGTCCAGGTTAGCGATCAACGAATCGACCACGGCCTTGGCGGCTACCAAGGAGTTCATCGTGCTGAATGCCCTGTCACCCTGCAAACGCTCCTCCCCCAGCGCCGCACTGAGCAATGGTGCTTTCAACAGGCTCAGCAGTTCGGACACCCTTTTCAGGGCATCGGCGATGGAACAAGGAAAGCTTCCTGATCGGCTCGGCAGCTGTCCGCTTCGCGAGCAGCGAGCGTTGGCGCTTGGTGTCGGTTAGTAAAATCACCGTGCAAAAAACGTCCAATAGGCGTATACCAGCGGCGCAAATGCATCTGTTTCGCAAACGCTAACGGTAACCGCTATGCCCACCACCTCCCCCACGTCAACCGCATCCCCCTACACCCCCGCGCGCAAATGCCTGCATTGGCTGTCGGCGTTGATCATTCTGTGGGCGACGTTCAGTGGTTTCGGGGTTGGCCTGCTGGCGCCGGAGGACCCGCTGCGGGTGTGGGTCGAGAATCTCAATCCGCAGCTGACCAGCCTGTTTATTCCGTTTTTCCTGGCGCGGCTGTGGTTGTATCTGCGGGATCGGGATACCGAAGTGCATAATCGGGTGGCGGGCCTGGTGCACGGGCTTTTGTATTTGATGATCTTCAGCGTGCTGCTCAGCGGAGTGCTGATGATGACCCACCCGGTGACC
>CAJCIO010000195.1 GCA_903970465.1 Gammaproteobacteria bacterium | reverse complement strand
GGGCCTGGGCGTGGACATCGACATGGATGCCGTGGCCAAGGCTCACGAGTTGTACAAGGGCATGGGCCTGGGCGCGCGGGATGACAGCGTGGCCATGCAGTTCCTGATTCCGGGTTGGCGCTTCGATAACAAGGCGCCTTGCCTGGTACGTTGACTCGATCGAGGATGGCCACGGCACCTGCCGCGGCCATCATCCAAGAAGGCCCACGCGTTCAGCGACAGCGGTGATTTCCACCAAGGCAAATTCGTTTCCTGCTGGTCGTCCGTGAAAGCAAAAGCTTGCTGCACACTTCACGCAAGCTGAGCCTGCCCCCCTCAAACGGCTTCAGCAAATAGAGAAAAAACTCGACGTTCGGCTGCTTGACCGCTCCGCGCGACAATTGCGTTTCACCGACGTAGGCGAGCTGTTATGCCGCCGCGCGGGTGAACTGCTCGAACAGTTAGATGCGCTGCTGGAAGACCTGCACGAGCGCCGCTGCGGCTTTGTCGGCAAGTTGAAAATCAGCGCTCCTTCCGGCTTTGGCAGGCAATACGTGGCACCCGCGATTATGCCTATAAGGTTATGCATAAAAGATATTTAGCAGTAATCCCTTAGAACCATATGATTGATATTTACAGCCTCTTATAGCGCCGAGTCTGCTTGCTGTCCGCGGCCGCACAGCGCAAATATTCGTCGACAGGGTGCTGCAGATCGACGATCAATCTTCGCAAGGAATGCGCTTCTCTTCACGCCCTGGAGCCTGCTTCATGAATGCCCTCAAACCTCTATCTTTGCCCGCTGTATTCGGATCAGCCCTGCTGTTGAGCGCGCTGTGCTCGTTCCCCGCGCTGGCAGGCCTGCTGGAAAAGGGTCGTGCCGACGGCCTGACCGCCGGTATCGCCAACGAGCAGCCCTATGCTTACATCGGCACGGACGGCAAAGCCACTGGCGCCAACGTCGAGATCTTGAAAGCCGTGCTCGCGCCGCTGGGCATCAGCACGATTGAAACGCCGATCACCGACTTCGGCTCACTGGTCCCTGGGCTCGCGGCCGGGCGCTTCGATTTGATCGGCGCCGGGCTGTTCATCAATCCGTCGCGCTGCAAGGTGATCGGTTACTCCAACCCGGTCACCCGCTCCGGCGGCGCCTTTATCGTCAAGGCCGGCAATCCGCTGAAGCTGCACAGCCTCAAGGACGTCGCCGCCAACGGCAAAGCGCGACTGGCCACCCAGCCTGGCAGCAATCAGGTACAGGAAGCCAAGGACAGCGGCATCGCCAACGCCAACGTCGTGCTGTTCGACAAAGACACCGAGGCCTTGGCCGCCCTGCAAGCCGATCGCGTCGACGTGGTGTACTTCCCGGACGCGGAGATCATCAGCCTGGTGAAAAAGGCCAACAGCCCGGCCATCGAGCGGGCACTGCCTTTTGAACAGATTCCGGATGCGCAAGGCAAACCGACCTGGAATTACCACGCCTACGGCCTGCCCAAGAACGATCCTGAATTCACCGCGGCCTTCAACGCGCAACTGGCCAAGCTGCGTGCCTCGGGCGAGCTGTTCAAGATCCTGCAGAAATACGGCTACACCGAGAACGAACTGCCAGACACCAGCGTGACCGCCGAGCAACGCTGCAGCCTCTGACGCAGGCGCACGCCGGATGCATAACGAGACGTCTCGATGCCTGTCCTGTACACGCCAAGCCGGGTGAAACCGGCGCTTCAGGCGAGTGAATGCTGACCTTCACCCACCCAATACTGGCGGGTTTGGAGCTGATGTCATGTTTTTCGATCCCTCTGTTCCAGACACTGCTGGCTTTATCGCGCGCCAGTTGGCTTCGGGTGCACTCCTTACCTTGGAAATCACCGTGCTCGCGCAGGTCGTGGTGGTGGTGATGTCGTTCATCATCGCCTTGATGCGCCTGTCGCCCTGGCGTGCTCTGCGCTGGATCGCAACGGTCTACGTCGAAATCCTGCGCGGTATTTCGGCGCTGGTACTGCTGTTTTATCTGTTCTTCATCCTGCCGCTGTTCGGCATCAGGCTGTCGCCGATGACCACCGGGGTCATCGGCCTGGGCCTGACCTTCTCGGCCTATGGGTCGGAAATCGTGCGTTCGGCGCTGGCCAACGTCAGCCGTGGCCAGCGCGACGCAGTACGGGCCCTGGACTTCGATTCATTCACGGCGTTGCGGCGGATCATCCTGCCCCAGGCCCTGCCCTTCATGTTGCCGCCCATGGGCAATCAACTGGTCGAGCTGCTCAAGACCACCTCGCTGGTGTCGCTGATCAGCCTGAGCGACCTGACCTTCTCCGGTGCGCAGTTGATTACCACGCTGGGCCAACAGACCTTGATCTGGTGCATCGTGCTGGTCTGTTATTTCCTGATGGCGTGGCCATTGAGCTGGCTGGTGCGTCGCTATGAGCGGCACATCACGGCCTGGCGTCAGGAGTCCACTTGATGAATTTCGATTACGCCTTTGCCTGGTCGATCCTGCCGGACCTGCTGCAGGGTTTACTGGTCACCTTGCAGGTGGTGGTGCTGGGTTTTTTACTGGCTGTGCTGGTGGGCCTGGTACTGGCGATTGTTCAGCGCTCGAAAAGCATCTGGCTGCAACGGCTAAGCGGTGGCTACCTGAGCTTCTTTCGCCACACGCCCTTGATGGTGCAACTGTACGTGCTGTTTTTCGCCTTCCCGTTGATCGGCATCACTCTGCCGCCGATCTCAACGGGAGTAATAGGGCTAGGCCTGTATTACGGTGCTTATATCGCCGAGGCCTATCGCGGCGCCATCGAAGCTGTGCCCGCCGGGCAATGGGAAGCGGCGCGGGCCCTGGACTTCGATACCGCCACGACCTGGCAGCGCATCATCCTGCCTCAGGCGCTGAAACCGATGCTGCCGATTCTCGGCAATTACCTGATCGGCATGTTCAAGGAAACGCCCCTGCTGGCGGTCATCACCATCCCCGAGCTGTTCCAGGCAACCAAGCAGATCGCCGGCATGACCTATCGCTACAACGAGCCCTACACGGTCATGGCCTTGATGTTCCTGGCGATCAGCCTGCCCACTTCCCTGTTGTTCAAATTTCTCGAAAGGCGCCGTCATGTCTGATCTCCCTCACAGCCCCCCAGGTGCGCCGGCACAGATAATGCTCAAGCAGGTGGTCAAGGCGTTTGGCAAGACTCGGGTCATCGATCACCTCGACCTGAGCATTCCCCAAGGCCAAAAGGTCGCGCTGATCGGCCCCAGCGGCTCCGGCAAATCCACGGTACTGCGCCTGATCAAGGGCCTGGAAACCTATCAGCAAGGCAGTATCGAAGTGGCCGGCGCCGCGGTGCCCGCCCCACGCCCGGGCTGGCGTTGGCCATGGTCGGCAAAAGCCCCGGTGGTGCATCGGGTCGGCATGGTGTTCCAGCAGTTCAACCTGTTCCCGCACCTCACCGTGGAGGAAAACATCACTGAAGCGCCGCTGCGCGTGTTGAAGCTCAGCCAGGAGGAGGCGCAACAGCGTGCCCATGAATACCTCGGACTGGTGGGCCTGCAGCACAAGGCGGCGGCCTACCCGGGCCAGCTGTCCGGCGGTCAGCAGCAACGTGTCGCTATCGCGCGCGCACTGGCCATGCGTCCGCAGGTGATGCTGTTCGACGAGGTGACCTCCGCGCTGGACCCCGAGTTGGTCGGCGAAGTGCTGGCCGTGATTCGTGCCATCGCCCACGCGCAAAAGACTACGCTGTTGCTGGTCACCCACGAGATGAAGTTTGCCGAGGAAATCGCCGACCGGGTGCTGTTCATGGAAGGCGGAAGAATCCTGGCTGACGGCAGCGCCCGCGAGATATTGATCGAACCGGAAGACGAGAGGACCCGGCGCTTCTTGAATCGAGTCGAGCAGCGCTGACTGCCCAGCCATACGGCACTGCGGCCAGGGCAACGATCGCGTATCATCGCCGTTTGCCTACGTTGCGGATTTCATCATGACCAGCCAGTCCCTCCCCTCTCCTTCGCGTCCCTGGACGTTCTGGTGCAAGCCTGCGCTGTTCGTGCTGGTGGCCGTGATCGGCCTGTACTACGTCAAGTGGTCGCCGTACTACCTCAAGTCGTTCGTCGCGGCCGACAGCCACAGCATTGGCGGCTCGATCATCAACGATCATCCCGATTCGCCGCTGAGCGCCGCCCTTGCCTATGCTCAGGTATATTTTTTGGCCATCTGGAAAGCCGCCGTGCTGGCAGTGATCCTCGGTTCGCTGGTGCAGGTGCTGATCCCTCGCGACTGGTTGCTGCGTGTGTTCGGCAAGGCCGGTTTTGGTTCGACGTTGCGCGGCGGCCTGTTCGCCCTGCCGGGCATGATGTGCAGTTGCTGCGCGGCGCCCGTGGCAGCCGGGCTGCGCCGGCAGAACGTGTCGGTGGGCGCGGCCTTGGCGTTCTGGATCGCCAACCCGGTGCTCAACCCGGCCACGCTGATTTTCATGGGCTTCGTGCTCGGCTGGCAGTTCACTGCGCTACGCCTGGTGGCCGGGCTGGTGCTGGTGCTGGGCGTAGCGTTGTTTGCCCAGCGCATCTCGCGGCCAGAAACCCTGCCGGACGCAGCGGTGAATGCGGTTGAAGTGGCCAGCAGCGCCGACACCGGCAGCCTGCTGACACGCTGGATGCGCACGCTGTGGCAGCTGTTCTGGACCACCATCCCGATTTACGTGGTGGCGGTGCTGATTCTCGGCGCGGCCCGGGTGTGGTTGTTCCCCCACGTGGATGGCGCAATGGGCAACAGCTGGCTGTGGCTGGTGCCGCTGGCGATCGTCGGCACGCTGTTCGTGATCCCCACCGCGGCAGAAATCCCCATCGTGCAGACCCTCATGGGCCTGGGCCTGGGCACCGCTCCAGCGGTGGCACTGTTGATGACGCTGCCGAGTGTCAGCCTGCCGTCGCTGTTGATGCTGCGTAAATCCTTCGACCGCCGGGTGCTGGTGGTCGTCGCGTTGCTGACCATGCTGGTGGGCATCGTCAGCGGGGCCGTCGGTGCGCTGCTGCTCTGACCGCTGGGCTTGAAACGCCGCCGGGCTCAGGCACGGCGGCGCTGTTGCAGGTACTCCCTGACGGCAGCGTGATCACCGGCAAACTCGATACGCTCGTCCTTGCTGTCGCGCTGATAGGCGTACATGGGATCGTAGTACTCGTTGAGCAACACTTCGACCCATTGCCGGTGAGCGTCTACCTGACCCGTGGCGAGTTGTAACGCCAAGGCGTGGTCCATGATCGCCGCCAAACGCTGATAGCGCTCGCCCCCCAGGCGTTTGAGATTGCTTGTCAGGCTCTGACGCAAGCGTTCGGCGAAGGCATTGAAGCCCTCCTCCACACCGTGGGCGGCGACGAACTCGGCGCACAGGTCAATCACATAATCCTTGAGAATCCGCTCGACCCGCCGCTCGACGCTGTCCTGCAGCCACACCATCGGTGCCGCCTGCATCTGCCGGAACAACGACAACGGCACGGCACGGCTGCCGATGGCCCGGCCTTCGTCCTCCAGCACCAGAGACTCGGCACCGCGGTGGCGCTTTTTGAGGATGTCCACGGCAAGGGCGTTTTCGAAGTCGATCTGCGCAGGCTGACCGCTGACCCGTTTGCCGAAGCTTGAACCGCGATGGTTGGCGTGGCCTTCGAGGTCGAGGCCGTTGTCCAACTCCACCAGCACCTCGGTCTTGCCGGAACCCGTCAGGCCGCCGACGATCACCAATTCACAGGTCTGCGCCGCGTCTTCGAGGGTGTCGATCAAGAAGGTCCGCATCGCCTTGTAACCGCCCAGCACTCGCGGGTACGGGACACCGGCGACATCCTTGAGCCACTGCTGGGTGATCTGCGAGCGCAGGCCGCCGCGAAAGCAATACAGATAACCCTCGGGCTGGCGCCGGACGAACTCGGCCCAGGCGTCGATACGCGCCTGCTGGGTGGCGCCGGACACCAGCCGATGGCCCAGTTCAATGGCGGCCTGCTGCCCCTGTTGCTTGTAGGCGGTGCCGACGGCCTCGCGCTCGGCGTCGTTCATCAGCGGCAGGTTGCGTGACTGGGTGAAGGCGCCCTTGGCGAATTCCACCGGCGCGCGCACGTCCATCAACGGAATGTCGTTCAAGAAGATATGCCGCAGATCGGCGCTGTTGTCGCGCATCAGAACACCTCGACAGCGTGGGTCTGTCGCTCGATCAGCGTGCCAATCGGTTGCAGATCCAGGCCCAGCTCGGTGGCGGTCTGCAGGAACTGCGCCTGGCCTTCTGGCGTCACCGCGACCAGCAGGCCGCCGCTGGTTTGCGGATCGCAGAGCAGATGCTTTTGCCACTCGGTCACAGGTCCGATACGACCACCGTAACTGTCGAAGTTGCGCAGCGTGCCGCCCGGTATGCAGCCTTGCTCAAGGTAATGATCGACGCTGGCCAGGCGCGGTACCGCGTCAGCCTGCAAGCGGGCAGTCAGCCGGCTGCCGTCGGCCATTTCCACCAGGTGGCCGAGCAGGCCGAAACCGGTGACGTCGGTCATGGCCGTGACCCCGGCCAGCTTGCCGAAGCGACTACCGGGGGTGTTGAGGGTGCACATCTGGTCACGCGCCAGGCCGATGTCGGCTTCGCGCAACAGGCCTTTTTTCTCGGCGGTGGTGAGGATGCCGATGCCCAAGGGTTTGGTCAGGTACAGGGTGCAGCCCAGGGTGGCAGTGTCGTTGCGCTTCATGAAGCGCTTCTCGACCAGGCCAGTGACTGCCAGGCCGAAGATCGGTTCCGGGGCATCAATCGAGTGCCCGCCGGCCAGGGGGATGCCAGCGGCATCGCACACCGCGCGGCCGCCGCGAATCACTTCACGGGCGATCTCCGGTGCGAGCAGGTTGACCGGCCAGCCGAGAATGGCGATGGCCATGATCGGGTCGCCGCCCATGGCGTAGATATCGCTGATCGCGTTGGTGGCGGCGATTCGCCCGAAATCGTAAGGGTCGTCGACGATCGGCATGAAGAAATCAGTGGTCGAGACCACGCCGCGCTCTTCATCGATGGCATACACCGCGGCGTCGTCACGCGAAGCGTTGCCCACCCACAGGCGCGGGTCGAGGTTCTGCGCGCCGCTGCCGGCGAGGATCACTTCCAGCACCTGGGGCGAGATCTTGCAGCCGCAGCCGGCGCCGTGGCTGTATTGGGTCAAGCGGACCGGTTCGCTCATGGGATGTGCCCCTCTGTCTGTGAAGGGGCAGCAGTCTACCAGAGCGCACGAGGCCCACGTGCAGGGCGC
>CAJCIO010000194.1 GCA_903970465.1 Gammaproteobacteria bacterium | reverse complement strand
GACAACCGCAGCGGGCTGGCTACCTGGGGGACGCTCCCGGCCAACGCGTGGGGCAGGCTGATGGCCAATTCCCGCGCCAGTACCTGCGGATCGGCGAACACTTGAGCCAGATCATTGATCGGACCACACGGCACACCCGCCTGCTCCAATACCTCGACCCACTCTGCCGTGGTCTTGAAGACCGTTGCCTGGCGTATCAGCGGTATCAACAGCGCCCGATTGGCCACCCGCGCCGCATTGGTCGCAAAGCGCGGATCGTCCGCCCATTGTGGCTGCCCGGCCACTGCAGCGAAACGCCGAAACTGGTTGTCGTTACCCACGGTGAGAATGAAGTCGCCATCGGCCGTAGGAAAATCCTGATAAGGCACGATATTCGGGTGAGCATTGCCCAACCGCCGGGGAGCAGCCCCCGTGGTCAGATAATTCATCGCCTGATTCGCCAAGCACGCCACCTGTACATCCAGCAGGGCCATATCGACGTGCTGCCCCACGCAGTGCAGATCTCGATGGGCGAGGGCGGCCAGCACTGCCACCGTGGCATAGAGCCCGGTCAGGATATCGGTCAGTGCCACCCCCACCTTGACCGGGCCAGCACCTTCCTCGGCGTTGGCTCGACCGGTCAGACTCATCAACCCGCCGAGCCCCTGAATCATGAAGTCGTAACCCGCTCGCGCCGCATAGGGCCCCGTCTGACCAAAGCCGGTGATGGAGCAATAGATCAACCGCGGATTGATCGCCTTCAGCGCCGCATAATCAAGCCCATAGGCCGCCAACCCGCCAACCTTGAAGTTCTCGATCACGATATCCGACTGAGCCGCCAGCTCGCGCACCAGCTGCTGGCCCTCCGGCCGGGTAAAATCGATGGTCACCGACTGCTTGTTGCGATTGGCCGACAAGTAATAAGCTGCCTCGCTGGTATCACCGCCCTCGGCATCCTTGAGAAAAGGCGGCCCCCAGGCGCGGGTGTCGTCACCCTTGAGCGGACGCTCGACCTTGATGACATCGGCACCCAGATCGGCGAGGATCTGCCCGGCCCAAGGCCCCGCCAGCACCCGAGACAAATCCAGCACCCGCACATGCGACAGTGCACCCATGATTCGCCCCTCTATTAATAGAACGCCTGCAAGCCGGTTTGCGCACGCCCTAGAATCAGCGCGTGGACATCATGGGTGCCCTCATAGGTGTTCACCACCTCAAGGTTGACCAAGTGACGCGCCACGCCGAATTCGTCGCTGATGCCGTTGCCGCCAAGCATGTCCCGCGCCATACGGGCTATCTCCAGCGACTTGCCGCAGGAGTTGCGCTTCATGATCGAGGTAATCTCCACGGCGGCGGTGCCTTCGTCCTTCATGCGCCCCAGCCGCAGGCAACCTTGCAAGGCGAGGGTGATCTCGGTCTGCATGTCGGCCAATTTCTTCTGGATCAGTTGAGTCGCCGCCAATGGCCGCCCGAACTGCTTGCGATCGAGGGTGTATTGGCGCGCCGTATGCCAGCAGAACTCTGCCGCACCAAGTGCCCCCCAGGAAATACCGTAACGGGCGGAATTGAGGCAGGTGAAAGGCCCTTTGAGCCCGCGCACGTCCGGGAAGATGTTTTCCTCTGGAACAAACACGTTGTCCATGACGATCTCGCCGGTGATCGACGCCCGCAGCCCGACCTTGCCATGGATCGCTGGCGCTTTCAGACCGGCCCAGCCTTTCTCCAAGACGAAGCCGCGGATGTCACCCGCATCATCCTTGGCCCAGACCACGAACACGTCGGCGATCGGGCTGTTGGTGATCCACATCTTGGCGCCACTCAGGCGATACCCGCCGTCGACCTTGCGCGCGCGGCTGACCATATTGCCCGGATCGGAGCCGTGGTCGGGCTCGGTCAAGCCAAAGCAACCGATCCATTCGCCCGACGCCAGCTTGGGCAAGTACTTCTGCTTTTGCGCTTCGGTACCGAACTCGTTGATCGGCACCATCACCAAGGATGACTGCACGCTCATCATCGAGCGGTAGCCGGAGTCGACCCGCTCCACCTCACGTGCAATCAGGCCATAGCACACATAGTTGAGGCCGCTGCCGCCGTACTGCTCGGGAATAGTCGCCCCCAACAGGCCGACCTCACCCATCTCGCGAAAGATCGCCGGATCGGTCTTCTCGTGCCGGAAGGCTTCAAGGACGCGTGGCGCCAGTTTGTCCTTGGCAAACTGTTCGGCACTGCTCTGCACCATGCGCTCCTCATCGCTCAGCTGTTGGTCAAGCAGCAATGGGTCGATCCAGTTGAAGCTTGCCTTGCCAGCCATGTACGCGCCCTCGATTCAGGTGATTTATGCCACGAGCCTAGGCGCAGTAATGCCCGCAAGCAAACGAGGAATTCGCATGCTGTTGTGCTAATTTCTCACTCCATAAAGCCAATAAAGCCCAGTCAGCCATCACTCTAGTGAGGTATAGGTACATGCGCCGCAAAATCCCCAGCACCTCGGCCTTGGTATGCTTCGAAGCCGCCGCTCGCCACGAGAGCTTCACCAAGGCCTCGCTGGAACTATCGCTGACCCAGGGAGCGGTCTGCCGCCAGATCGCCAGCCTCGAGGAATTCCTCAATGTCGAGCTGTTCCGCCGTTCACGCAGAGGTGTGAAACTGACCGAGGCGGGGCTGTCCTATAGCCGCCGCGTTGCCACGCAACTGGATGCCGTAGAGCGCGACACCTTGTCGGTGATGGGCCAGCAGGGCAGCAACGTCATCGAAGTCGCCGTGGTGCCGACCTTCGGCACTCAGTGGCTATTGCCACGCCTCAAGGACTTTCAGGCGCTGCATCCGGACATCACCGTCAACCTCACCAACCGCACGCGGCCGTTCCTGTTTGCCGATACCGACTTCGATGCGGCCATCTATTTTGGCGATGGCGATTGGTCCGGTACGCAGGCCCATGCATTGATGATGGAAGCCCCTGTGCCCGTCTGCAGCCCGGCAACCCTCGCCAACCAGCCGAGCCTCAGCGCCGACACGCTGGCGGGAATGCCGCTGCTACAGCAAAGCACGCGTCCTTATGCCTGGCGTCAATGGTTCGGCTCCCTGGGCTTGAATGTGTCGCGCGACATGACCGGCCCGCGCTATGAACTGTTCTCGATGCTGGCCCAGGCCGCCATGCATGACATGGGCGTGGCACTGATCCCGCCATTCCTGATCCGCCGCGAATTGGAGGAGGGCAGACTCAAGGTTTGTAACGCGCACGCCTTGACCAGTAGCAAGGCCTATCAATTGATGATCCCCGAGCGAAAGGTCGAATCTGCATCCCTGAAAGCATTCCAGGATTGGCTGACGGCCGAAGCCCGGCGCTACGCCCAGCAAAATCAGGGTGTTTTGATGTAGTGATATAGCTGGATTACCTACAGATATAACTATATGGCGCCATTACGACATCCATGCCACAGCAGGCAAAAATCTGCTTCGAGCCCATATTCCCTGCGCTCTCTAGAGATTTTCTCCGCGACTTTCTGCCGCATTGAGGGTAACGCCGCAAAAATATTTCAACCCTTCCAAAAATCGCTGAAGCCCCTGTATTCCATGGCTTTGACGCGCATCAGTGCGTCAATGCACCACAGCTAAATATGTAGTAATAATCTGCCCGCCTTACATATGCTGTTGAAAGCGCCTCGGTAACCCCTGCAAAATGCCGCGCCCCGCCCACTTGCGGCGGGTTGGTGCTGATCCGCCGCCCCAGTCGCAATCTTGCTGCCTCATAACAAAAGTAGCGCGCTGGGTACTCTAAAAAGATCACGGAGAAACGACGTGCACATTGGTGTTCCTCTCGAAACACAGACGGGCGAGACACGCGTGGCTGCCACCCCGGAAACCATCAAGAAATTGATCGCCCAGGGACACAAGGTCACCGTCCAGAGCGGCGCCGGCATCCTTGCCAGCGTCACCGACAGCGCTTATGAAGCCGCTGGCGCAACCATTGGCACTGCCGCCGATGCGTTTGCCGCGCAGTTGGTGTTCAAGGTCAACGCCCCTTACGACAACGAGCTCAGCTTGATGCCGGCCGGCACCGTGCTGGTGGGCATGCTCAACCCGTTCAACAACGAGACCATTGCCAGGATGGCCGAGCGCGGCATTACCGCCTTCGCCCTTGAAGCAGCGCCACGGACCTCCCGCGCCCAGAGTCTCGACGTACTGTCGTCGCAAGCCAACATCGCCGGTTACAAGGCCGTGCTGCTGGCGGCCCATCACTATCCGCGCTTCATGCCGATGCTGATGACCGCCGCCGGTACCGTGAAGGCCGCGCGAGTGCTGATACTCGGCGCTGGCGTTGCCGGCCTGCAGGCTATCGCTACGGCCAAGCGCCTGGGTGCGGTGATCGAGGCCTCGGACGTGCGCCCGGCGGTGAAGGAGCAGATAGAGTCTCTGGGTGCGAAGTTTCTCGACGTACCGTACGAAACCGATGAGGAGCGCGAATGCGCCGTGGGCGTCGGCGGTTATGCGCGGCCGATGCCTGCCAGCTGGATGCAACGCCAGGCGCAAGCGGTACACGAACGCGCCAAACAGGCCGACATCGTGATCACCACAGCGCTGATCCCCGGCCGCCGCGCACCGACGTTGCTGAGCGCCGAGACCGTCGCCGAGATGAAGCCTGGCTCGGTGGTCATCGACCTCGCGGCCCTGCAAGGCGGCAACTGCCCCCTGACCGTGGCCGACCAGGTGGTGGTGCACAACGGTGTGACCATCGCCGGGCCGACAAACCTGCCAGCCCAGGTGGGCGCCGACGCCTCGGCGCTGTATGCCCGCAACCTGCTGGACTTCACCAAGCTGCTGTTCGACAAGGACGGCACGCTTGTCATCAACCTCGAAGACGACATCGTCGCCGCGTGCCTGATGTGCCGCGACGGATCGATCATCCGCAAGAACGGCTGAGGATAACAATAATGGAAGACATGCTGATTTCTCACGGCGTCTACAACCTGATCATCTTCGTGCTGGCGATCTACGTCGGCTACCACGTGGTCTGGAACGTGACCCCCGCGCTGCACACGCCGCTGATGGCGGTGACCAACGCGATTTCCGCAATCGTCATCGTCGGCGCCATGCTGGCCGCGGCCCTGACCGTCACGCCGCTGGGCAAGACCATGGGCACCCTGGCCGTGGCCCTGGCGGCTGTCAACGTGTTCGGTGGCTTCCTGGTGACGCGCCGCATGCTGGAAATGTTCAAGAAGAAAGCTCCAAAAGCGAAGGATGAGGCTGCCAAATAATGAGCATGAATCTGGTTACCCTCCTTTATCTGATCGCCTCGATCTGCTTTATCCAGGCGCTCAAAGGCCTTTCGCACCCGACCACGTCGCGACGCGGCAATATGTTCGGCATGCTGGGCATGACCCTGGCCGTGTTGACCACGGTCGGGCTGATCTACAAATTGGGCAGCGAGATCGCTACGGCGGGCATCGGCTACGTCATCGTCGGCCTGCTGGTCGGCGGTACCGTGGGCTCGATCATGGCCAAGCGCGTCGAAATGACCAAGATGCCCGAGCTGGTAGCGTTCATGCACAGCATGATTGGCCTGGCAGCGGTGTTCATCGCCATTGCAGCTGTGGTTGAACCGCAGTCCTTAGGCATCGTTGCGCAATTGGGCGATGCCATTCCCGCCGGTAACCGCCTGGAGCTGTTCCTCGGCGCGGCCATTGGCGCCATCACCTTCTCGGGTTCGGTCATTGCCTTCGGCAAGCTCTCCGGCAAGTACAAGTTCCGCCTGTTCCAGGGCGCACCGGTACAGTTCCCGGGACAGCACAAACTGAACCTGGTGATCAGCCTGGGCGCGCTGTTCTTCGGCCTGACGTTCATGTTCACGGGCAGCTACACCGCGTTCGGCATCATGCTGGCCTTGGCATTCGTGCTGGGCGTGCTGCTGATCATCCCGATCGGCGGCGCCGATATGCCGGTGGTCGTGTCGATGCTCAACAGCTACTCGGGCTGGGCGGCGGCTGGTATCGGCTTCTCTCTGAACAACTCGATGCTGATCATTGCCGGCTCCCTGGTGGGCTCATCGGGCGCGATCCTGTCGTACATCATGTGCAAGGCCATGAACCGCTCGTTCTTCAATGTGATCGGCGGTGGTTTCGGCGCGGTGGTGGATGCGGGGCCTGCTGGCGCCAAGGAAGCACGGCCAGTGAAATCCGGCTCGGCGGACGACGCGGCCTTCCTGCTGACCAACGCCGACACGGTGATCATCGTCCCGGGTTACGGCCTGGCCGTAGCCCGTGCCCAGCACGCCCTGAAGGAACTGACCGAGAAGCTGACCCACGCCGGTGTGACCGTGAAATACGCGATCCACCCGGTGGCAGGTCGCATGCCCGGCCACATGAACGTACTGCTGGCCGAAGCCGAAGTGCCTTACGACCAGGTATTCGAGATGGACGACATCAACACCGAGTTCGGCCAGGCCGACGTGGTGCTGGTCCTAGGCGCCAACGACGTGGTCAACCCGGCCGCGAAGAACGATCCCAAGTCGCCGATCGCCGGCATGCCGATCCTGGAAGCCTTCAAAGCCAAGACCATCATCGTCAACAAGCGCTCCATGGCCAGCGGTTATGCCGGCCTGGATAACGAGCTGTTCTATCTGGACAAGACCATGATGGTGTTCGGTGACGCTAAAAAGGTCATTGAGGATATGGTCAAGGCTGTGGAGTAATAGGCTTTTGATCATTGGTGGGAGCGGGCTCTTCCCGCGAAGCTTTCAAAGGCTTCGCGGACAGAGCCCGCTCCCACTTTTTTTTGCACTTTCGGTAACAGTGTTTTACCCCAACTTCGACCATGGTCGCGGCGCCATGCAGCTTGGCTTTCAATAGACTGCGCACTTTGCCCCGTGAAGCCGAGATAATAATCATGCACCGTGATCGTATCCGCCTGGACTCCTTGCACAGCAAGGTGATGACTGCGGCACAAGCTGCTGCCCTAATAGAAGATGGCATGACCGTCGGCATGAGCGGTTTCACCCGTGCCGGTGAGGCCAAGGCCGTACCTGCCGCCCTGGCCGAGCGCGCCCGCGTGACACCGCTGAAGATCAGCCTGATGACCGGCGCCAGCCTGGGCAACGACCTGGACAAGCAACTGACCGAGGCCGGCGTGCTGGCGCGGCGCATGCCGTTCCAGGTCGACAGCACCTTGCGCAAGGCCATCAACGACGGCAGCGTGATGTTTATTGACCAGCACCTCTCGGACACCGTCGAGCAACTGCGCAATCGGCAGATCAAGGCCGTCGACCTGGCGGTGATCGAATGCGTCGCCATCACCGAAGAGGGTCACTTGGTACTCAGCACTTCGGTGGGCAACTCCGCCAGCTTCGCCATCCTCGCCAAGCAGGTGATCGTCGAGATAAACCTGTCGCAGCCGCTGGAGCTCGAGGGCCTGCACGACATCTATATCCCCAGCTATCGCCCGACACGCCTGCCCATCCCGGTGCTCAAGGCCGACACGCGCATCGGCAACATCGCCGTACAGATCGACCCGGCGAAGATCGCCGGCATTGTCATCAGCAACCAGCCTGACTCACCGTCTACCGTACTGCCACCGGACGACGACACCAAGGCGATCGCCAACCACCTGGTGGAGTTCTTCAAGAACGAAGTACGCGAAGACCGCCTGACCAACAGCCTGATGCCTCTGCAGGCCGGCATCGGCACCATCGCCAACGCGGTGATGCACGGCTTGATCGACTCGCCGTTCACCGACATGACCATGTATTCCGAAGTACTGCAGGACTCTACCTTCGATCTGTTCGACGCTGGCAAGCTGGCCTTCGCCTCAGGCAGCTCCATGACCCTGTCAGCGCGCAAGCATGAAGAGGTGTTCGCCGACTTCAACCGCTACAAGTCGCGGCTGGTGCTGCGCCCACAGGAAATCTCCAACCATCCGGAGGTGATTCGCCGACTGGGGATCATCGGAATCAACACGGCGCTGGAATTCGATCTGTACGGCAACGTCAACTCCACCCACGTGTGCGGTACGCGGATGATGAACGGTATCGGCGGCTCAGGCGACTTTGCCCGAAACGCGCACCTGGCGATCTTCGTCACCAAGTCAATCGCCAAGGGCGGCGCCATCTCCAGCGTGGTGCCCATGGTCAGCCATGTCGACCACACCGAGCACGATGTCGATATCCTCGTCACTGAGCAGGGCCTTGCTGATCTGCGTGGCCTGGCGCCACGGGAGCGTGCACGGGTGATCATCGACAACTGTGTGCACCCGGACTTCCGCCAGGCGCTCAGCGAGTACTTCAACAAGGCCTGCGGAATGGGCGGCCATACCCCCCACATCCTGCGTGATGCACTGGCTTGGCACATCAATCTCGAAGAAACCGGACGGATGCTGGCGAGCTGATCGAACAGTTGGTGGACTGATTGCGCACATCTGTATCAGTCCGCCTTCCCCGTCACCACCTTTATTCAAAAACTGTACTACTGTACCTGTTCTTTATCCCTGTTTATCGATCAAAAAACAGCCAAATTCACTTGCCGAGCACTTTTTCGGTGCGGACCCATACAGTTGCTTCAATTTCGATCAAAACAGTCCCCTAAAACAGTTAACTGAGCCCTCACAATACAGTTGAACTGTGCCTTGGGAGAACGCCTGCGCAGGAGGATCATTACTCCCAGACAAACCACTGACTGAACCCGCCACAAGCGGAAGGATGTACACCATGGAACGCACCGTAAGTTCCGACCTGCTCTTCAAATCCAGCACTGCAACCGCTTCGACTTCTGCTCCTTTGCGCGTACTCGCCAACCTGATGCTGTGGCAACGCCGTATCGCCAGCCGCCACCAATTGGCCCGTCTGGATACTCGCTTGCTGGCCGATGCCGGTATCAGCGAAGCACAACGTTCCGAAGAGCTGAGCAAGCCTTTCTGGCGTTAAGCAACACCCGCTGGCCCAGGACTACGTGTCCCACCCCAGCACCCCAAATTCCGAGAAACCGCCGCAGGCAACTGCAGGCGGTTTTTTTTCGCCGGCGAAAAATCGTCTCTTGCATCAAAGTGTTAGACGGGCCATCGCGAACAGTGAAAAACATATACAGTTTTCATATTCTGTAAATTGAACCAGTACAATTCCACCCTTTCATAGCTGCTTCATTACACCTCAGCCGATCAATTGGCCGAGTTGGCAAAGCCCGTCGGGCGCGATCAGGCGCACCGCAGCAGGCAGCGCTGGTATTGGCTTGCCGCAACGGCTCTAATAGAACAGTGCCAGAGCTGCCCAGGGCAGTTCTCTCTCATATCGCTATCGATCCAGGAGAACCAACATGTTCCGTTCCCGACTGCTCGGCGTTGCCCTGCTGCTGGCATTGCCCTTGGCGGCCAGTGCGTCCAGCTTTGTCGTCACCACCGACTCCATCGTGCGTGGACTGAAAGCTTCGTCTGATACCACTACAGACCTGTCCTCTTCGTTGCGCGACAAGAAGATTGTCCGTGAAGCCCGCGAAGACGCTGCCAGCTTCGTCGCCTCCCAAGGTGATATCCGTGGCGTACGGCTGGAAAGCGCCTTGGCGTACATCCGTACTGAACAGCCACGGCTGAAGGCCACCGATGCGCAATTGGCCGAGGCGATCATGGCGATCTGATTGCCAGCGACGAATCTGTAGCGAGGAGGCTTGCCCCCGGAAAACAGTCTCGCAAGTTTTGCATTGCTGACATGCCGAATCGGCGGCAAGCCCGCTCGTTACAAGAGGTAGATGAATCTTTTGCCATACACCGCTCTGCGCTGGCCCTCAAACCGCCCTTTACGCTAGCCTGTATGGACTTCAACGACATACCGAGACTCATGCGTTATCTGCTCCCGCTCTGCCTGCTCTGTGCCTGGAACACCTCGGCAATGGCCTTCGACACCACGACTCAAGGCGTGGTCATGACTGGCTATGCCACTAGCCAGGTAACCACGGCGCCGTTCGATCGCAAGATCGTCGCGCATGCCCGCGACGATGCGGCCGCATTTGTCGCCACCGATGGCGCGGTGCGCGGGGTACAATTGGAGTCGGCTCTGGACTACCTGCGTACACGAAGCGCAAAACTTCATGCGAGTGATCTTGAACTGGCGCAGGCAATTCTCGTCCAATAGCCACTTTCTCAATCTGTATCCGGAGCACCTCAATGCGTAACTCGCTGATCGCCGTCACTCTTGGCCTGCTGTGCGTGGCCGACATGGCCCAAGCGCACACTCTCGTCGCCACCAGCAACATCATCGTCAATGCTTCGCGTCGCAGTATCAACTTCACCTCCGACACCACCACCTCGATCCGCGACTCGAAAATCGTCCGCGAAGCCAAGGATGATGCCGCCAGCTACGTTGGCAGCAATGGCGATATCCGTGGCGCCCAACTCGAAGCCGCCTTCGTGGCCGTGCGCAACGCCGTGCCTGAAGCCCGCAATGCCAGCGACCAGGACCTCGCCGAAGCCATCCTCGCGCTGTGAGGCGCCTATGGGCCTGGTTGACGGCCTGCACCCTGTTGCTGTCGTGCCATACCGCCGTCGCCGCCCTGCAGCTTGATCTGCAAACGCAGGGTCTGACGCCGGCACAGGTGCAGGCCACCCAGACCCTGCTTGACGACGCCATGCACGCGCTGCCGCCGAGCTTTATCGAACGCCTGGATCGACGCATCACGGTCGGCTGGACCGACCACATGCCTGACGACGCCTATGGACAGGCGTCGCCGGTGTCCAGCCTCGACCTCAATATTCGCCAGTTGGCCAGCCTCACCGATGGCAGTGCCGCCACCGAGCAGACCGGCCGGCCCCACGGCACTGTGCGCGCAGAACTGCTGGCCACGGTGTTGCACGAACTCACCCATATCTACGATCGCGCCCGCCTGTGGGCACCGGATCAGCGCCTGCTGATCAGCCGCTGTGCGCGGCGCAACGCCAGCCTCGGCGAGGTCGGTCTGCCGAGCGAATGCCGTGGCGAAACGGCCCGGCGCTTCACGCTGAGCGACGATCCGCGCCTGCTCGACCTGGCCGGCTGGCCACAGTACGTGGGCCGCCGCGGGGAACGAGAAATCCAGAATCATCAGGTGGCCCGCAGCCCCGACCTTTACGAAGCCAGCAGCCCGAAGGAATTCATCGCGGTCAACATGGAGTATTTCCTCCTCGACCCGAGTTACGCCTGCCGCCGCCCGGCGCTGTTCGAATACCTGCGCGATCATTTCGGCTGGGCACCTGCCCATCAGGACGCCTGCGAGAAGAGCCTGCCGTACCTCAATGCCGGCAGCGACTTCGCCAAGGAGCCACTGGGCCACATTGACCCCGAGCGCGTCTACGAGGTCGACTACCTGTTGGCCGAAGCCAATCAGAACTGGGTCAGCCGCTGGGGCCACAGCATGTTGCGTCTGGTGATCTGCGCTCCAGGGCGTCCGCGGGGCCCGGACTGCCGCCTCGATCTGGACCAAAGCCTGGTGTTGTCCTATCGGGCATTCGTCAACGACGTGCAACTCTCTACATGGGGCGGGCTGATGGGCCAGTACCCGTCGCGGCTGTTCGTGCTGCCGTTGTCCCAGGTGATCGACGAATACACCAAGACCGAACTGCGCAGCCTGGCCTCGGTGCCGCTGAAGCTGACCCGCCGCGAAATCGAATCCTTGGTGCGCCACGCTGCCGAGATGCACTGGAGCTACGACGGCAACTACTATTTCGTCTCGAACAACTGCGCGGTAGAGAACCTCAAGCTGCTGCGCAGCGGCACCGGCAATCCCAAGCTCGGCGACCTCGACAGCATCGTCCCCAACGGCTTGCTGCAGGTACTCGAAGGCCGCGGCATGGCCGATGGCAGCGTGCTCGAAGACCCCAAGGAGGCGCTGCGCCGCGGCTACCGCTTCGACTCCTACCGGGATCGCTACGCCGCCATGTTCAAGGTGCTCAAGCAGCACTTGGACATTCCCCAGACCACGGTCGAAGGCTGGCTCGAACAATCCGCCGCGGACCGCCGCGCGTGGTTCGCCAAGGCCGACCTGCGCACCAGTGCCGCCTTGCTGTTGCTCGAACAGGCCAGCTATCGACGCCAATTGCTGCTGGCTCAGGATGAGGTCAAGCAGAAGTACCTCGGCGCCCGCGATCTCAAGAATGGCGGCATGGACAGCGCCAACAAAACGCTGCAGCAGATCCTCGCCAACAGCGGTTTCCTCAGCCGCCCGGCGGAGCTGCTGGGGGCCGACGGCTACGGCCTGCCGCAAGGGCCGGAGATGCAGCGCCTGCAGTCCGAGAGCAAGCAGCGCCAGGCGCAGCTGTTGAGCCTGAGCGTCGATCTCGACAAGGAAGTGCGCACGCTGCTAACCCCTGAGCGCCAAGCCGAGATCACCGCCAACGAGGACAACCTCAAGCAGATCGGCGAGCACCTGCGGGCGTTGCACAAGGCGGCTGGTGGGTTGGAGCTTTAAACTCGACACCAAGGGCGGGAATATCCCTGTGGTGAGGCGGCTTGCTCTCGGGAGGCCGGTCTTCCAAGCACTGTAGTCAGTAACGGCCCCTCGGGAGCAAGCCCCCTCACCGCAGGGACAACCGTTACATCGAATTGAACCCTCGAAAGCTCCCTGAAAGCTTCGCCCCTTACTATCACCACAACCCCGGCAACAGACCGGCTGGTTCGCACGCCCGCGTGCAGCCCTATGACAACAACAATTGGTGATCCTGAATGACGTGCACAACCGCCTTCGCTACGCCTCCGATACTTCCAGCCCCCGCCGCCCAGTACTGACCCCATCCGGTTCGTCCTTCCCTAGCCGCGCTACGCCTGGAGTATCCCTATGCTGACTTTCCTTGGCTTTGCCATGGTCATCGCTTTCATGTTCCTGATCATGACCAAGCGCTTGTCTGCGCTGATCGCCCTGATCATCGTCCCGATCCTGTTCGCACTGTTCGGTGGCTTCGGGCCGAAGATCGGCCCGATGATGCTGGAAGGCATCACCAAACTGGCGCCCACCGGCGTCATGCTGATGTTCGCCATTCTCTACTTCGCCCTGATGATCGACTCCGGGCTGTTCGACCCGGCCGTGCGCAAGATCCTCAAGCTGGTCAAGGGCGACCCGCTGAAGGTCTCGGTCGGCACCGCCGTGCTGGCCCTGGTGGTATCGCTGGACGGTGACGGCGCTACGACTTACATGATCTGCGTCGCCGCCCTGTTGCCGCTGTACAGCCGTATCGGCATGAGCCCACGGATCATGGCCGGGCTGATCATCCTCGCGGGCGGGATCATGAACATGACCCCTTGGGGTGGCCCGACGGCCCGTGCAGCCAGTGCGCTGCATGTAGACCCTTCAGACATCTTCGTGCCGATGATTCCGGCCATGGCCTGCGGCGTTGTCGCCTTGCTGGCCATCGCGTACTTCTATGGCAAGCGTGAACGCGCGCGCCTGGGAGAGCTGCACCTGCCTGGCGATGAAGTCGACCACAGCGAAATCAGCGTGTCGCAATTCCCCGAGGCACGTCGGCCCAAGCTGATCTGGTTCAACGGCCTGCTCACTCTGGTGCTGATGGTGGCGCTGATCAAAGGCCTGCTGCCGCTGCCAGTGCTGTTCATGATCGCCTTCAGTATCGCGATGATCGTCAACTACCCGAACCTGGAGCATCAGAAGGAGCGCATCGCCGCCCACGCCGGCAGCGTCCTGGCGGTGGTCGGGCTGATTTTCGCGGCGGGTATCTTTACCGGCATCCTGTCGGGCACCGGCATGGTCGACGCGATGTCGAAAAGCCTGCTGGCGGTGATTCCGGATGCGCTGGGGCCTTATCTGGCAGTGATCACCGCGCTGGTGAGCATGCCGTTCACGTTCTTCATGTCCAACGACGCTTTCTACTATGGCGTCCTGCCGGTGCTGGCCGAGGCCGCCGCGCATTACGGCATCAGCCCGGTGGAGATGGCGCGGGCATCAATCGTGGGGCAGCCGGTGCACTTGCTCAGCCCTCTGGTGCCTTCGACCTACCTGCTGGTGGCATTGGCGGGCATCGAATTCGGCGATCATCAGCGCTTCACCCTCAAATGGGCAGTGCTGGTGTGCCTGGTGATCCTGCTCGGCGCACTGGTGATGGGTGTGTTCCCGGTGGTCGGCAGTCTATAACTATCATTTACCCACGGCAGGTAACTGGCCCTTAACGCGGGCCAGTTAAAATCCGTCGGGGGCACGCCCCCTCACTACAAAGGAAACGACATGGAATGGCTGACCAACCCGGAAATCTGGGTTGCCTTTTTTACCCTGACCGCCCTCGAGATCGTTCTCGGGATCGATAACATCATCATGATCTCGATCCTGGTCAGCCGCATGCCCAAGCACATGCAAAAGCGCACGCGCCTGTTCGGGCTGGCGCTGGCCATGGTCACGCGGATCCTTTTGCTGCTGTCGATCACTTGGGTAATGCGTCTGACCGCCGACCTGTTCGTGGTCTTCGGGCAGGGGATTTCCGGGCGCGACCTGATCCTGTTCTTCGGCGGCCTGTTCCTGATCTGGAAGAGCTCTCAGGAGATCTACCAAGGCATGGAAGGCGAAGAGGAGGGCGACGACACGCCGGGCGGCAAGGGCGGCAACTTTCTCTACACGATCGTGCAGATCGCGATCATCGACATCGTCTTCTCCCTGGATTCGGTGATCACTGCGGTGGGCATGGTGTCCCATGTACCGGTGATGATCGCCGCCATCGTGGTCGCCGTATTGGTGATGATGCTGTGCGCGGGAGTCATCAGTGACTTCATCGAGAAACATCCGTCGCTTAAAATGCTGGCACTTTCTTTCCTGCTGGTGGTCGGAACCGTGCTGATTGCCGAATCGTTCGATGTCCACGTGCCCAAAGGCTACGTTTACTTCGCGATGGCATTCTCGCTGGCAGTGGAGGCGATCAACATCAAGATGCGCACCAGCCACGCGAAGAAGAAAAAGGCGCAGTAAGCACACGCCGTGAGACCTGTGGCAGCGGGCTGTGCCCGCTCCCACAGGGCTGTGCTGACCGCAGGACCATGAAAAATATGACAGTTTTGTTTCAAAGATCTCATTCGCTGTGCCATGCTGGCGCACGGCCTGGTAGCAGACCAAAGCTTAACCAGGTGTCTATTCGAATCAGCCCTTAACGGGCAGCCAACAGGGGGCCGTCGTCAATGCTGACCCTGCTCAATCTACTTTCTGCAGTCGCGTTGCTCATCTGGGGCACGCATATCGTCCGTACCGGCATCTTGCGGGTCTACGGCACGGCGTTGCGCCGTCTGCTCAGCCAGAACATGTCGAAACGGCCTCTGGCGTTCATCGCCGGCATCCTGGTCACCGCCGTGGTGCAGAGCAGCAACGCCACAGCGATGCTGACCACCTCTTTCGTCGGCCAAGGGTTGATGGCGCTGACTCCGGCGTTGGCAATCATGCTCGGCGCCGATGTCGGTACCGCGATCATGTCGCGGGTCCTGACGTTCGACCTGTCCTGGCTGTCGCCACTACTGATATTCCTCGGTGTGATCTTCTTCCTGTCGCGCAAGCAGACACCCCTCGGGCAACTCGGGCGCGTCGGCATCGGCCTCGGGCTGATCATTCTGGCCTTGCAACTGATCGTCGAAGCCGCAGGCCCGATCACCCATGCTCAGGGTGTGAAAGTCCTGTTCGCCTCGCTGACCGGCGACATATTGCTCGACGCCCTGATCGGCGCGCTGTTCGCAATGATTTCCTATTCCAGCCTGGCGGCAGTGCTATTGACCGCGACCCTGGCCGAATCCGGCGTGATCAGCCTGCCGGTAGCCATCGGCCTGGTGATCGGCGCCAACATCGGCAGCGGTCTGCTGGCGTTCATCTCCACCAACATGCAGAACACCGCAGGGCGCCAGGTGGCTCTCGGCAGCCTGCTGTACAAGCTGATCGGGCTGCTGCTGATTATCCCGGTGCTGACCCCGCTGGTGAGCTGGATGGACAGCCTCAACTACGATGCACAGACCATGGTGATCAGCTTCCATGTGCTCTACAACTCGCTCCGCTGCCTGATCATGCTGCCCACCGTTGGGCCGATGGCAAAACTTTGCGCCAATATCCTGCCCGTGCGTGCCGAAGCCAGCGGCCAGCGAGCGCCGCGCCATCTGGACCCGGCAGCCCTGGACACCCCGAGCCTGGCCATGGCCAACGCCGTGCGCGAAACCCTGCGCATGGGCGACCTGATCGACAGCATGCTGGCGGCGATGCTCAACGTGTTGCGCGGCACCCAGACCGCCATCACCCAGGAGGTCCGAACGCTGGGCGATGACGCTGAGGCGCTGTATGTGGCGATCAAGCTGTATCTGGCACAGATGCCCCGCGAAGACCTCGGCGAGCTCGACAGTCGACGTTGGGCTGAAATCATCGAGCTGACCCTCAACCTCAAGCTCAGCGCCGACCTGATCGAACGCATGTTGCGCAAAGTGCAGCAGCAGAAGACCTCCCAGCGACGCTCGTTCTCCGATGTCGGCCTCGAGGAGCTCACCGGCCTGCACAACCAGTTGATCGCCAACCTGCGCCTGGGCCTGACAGTGTTCCTCACCGGGGACCCGGAAAGCGCTCGCCAGTTGTTGCGAGAAAAACGCCGCTTCCGCGCTCAGGAACGGCGCCTGGCGCACTCCCATGTCAGCCGCCTGCAGCGCAAAGTGGTGCAGAGCATCGAGACCAGTTCGCTGCATCTGGAGCTGATCGCCGACATGAAGCGCCTCAATTCGCTATTCTGCAGCAGCGCCTATGCGGTGCTGGGCACTTCGGAAACCGGTTCCTTGATGTCCGAGAGCGAAGTCGAGGAGGCCGTCGAAGCGGCCACCGAAGCCAGCCTCGACGCCCGCGAAGCAACGTGAACAAAGGCGTCTGAATAAAAAGCACTTGAACATCCGGGGGACCGTGAAGTCTGTTCTGACAGACCCATCCGCCTGGCGTGCGGACTCTTCAGGTTCCCGCAAGGAAACTCGCCCAATGCGTTGTCTGTTGTTGCTCGTAGTACTGCTTGGCGTTACCCAGGTTAATTGCGCATCCGCTGCCGACCGCTATCAGGTCGAAGGCTATCTGCTCCCCAATGGCTTGCAACTGGTGCTCAAGCCAGGGAGCGAGCCCGGCCACGTGGCGATTCGCCTGGTGGTGGGGGTCGGTTTCAGCGATTTCAACTGCGCCGATCAAGAGCTTCCCCACTTGCTCGAACACCTGATGTTCAGCGGCCTGGACGCCCGCGGTGAAGGCGGCCTCGAAGAACGCATGCAGGCGCTGGGCGGCGAGTGGAATGCCTTTACCGGCGATACCGACACCACCTACGTGATCGAGGCCCCCTCGCGCAATCAGCGCAAGGTGCTCGACCTGTTGCTCGCCGCACTCACCCAGACCCGCATCGACCAGCAGGCCCTCGACACCGCCAAAGCTATCGTCACCCGGGAAGACGGCGGCCACGCCTCGCATCTGCAGAGCTGGCTCGACCATCAGGATTTCGGTCACGGCGCCAGCGACCAATTGGCCATCGAACTGGGCCTGAAATGCAAGGAGCGACCTTCGGTCGAGGCACTGACGCTGGACCAGGTCAACGCCGTGCGCAAGGAATGGTACGCGCCCAACAACATGTCGCTGATAGTGGTAGGCCAGTTGGATCGACTACTGCCGGCCTATCTCGAGCGCGCCTGGGGCGAGCTCAAGGCCATAGACCCTACCCAGCACCCGGACTCGACTCTGGTCAAGGGCAGTGCCGAGCAACGCCGCACCATCACGCAAGGATGGTTGGGCGACAGCGCCCGGCTGCATTGGTATTACCTCGAACCGACCCTGGACGACGTCCCGGATCAGGCCTTCGATCTGGTGCAACGCTATCTGGACTGGACCTTGTACCAGGATCTGCGCTTGGCCCATGGCCTGTCCTACGGGCCGAGCAGCCAGCGCGACGCTTTCGGCGATACAGGCTTCCTGAGCCTGAACGCCGACCTCGAGCGCAACGATATCGATACCGCCGAGCGATTACTCACCCAGCGCATGGCGCAGTTGCTCCGCGACGGCATGGACCCGGACACCTTCGCCCGCCTCAAGCAGGTGGCGATCGACCAGCAGGCCTGGGCGATCCAGGGCGACAGCGGGCTGGCGGATTATTATTGGAACGCCTTGGGCGATTACGCCGACGACCACTTCACTAATCCGGTGGTGGGGTTGCGCAAGGTGAGCCTGGAAGACGCCAACAAGGCGCTCAAGGCGCTGCTGGCCGAGCCGCCGTATGTGCGGGTGGAGAAGCCGTTGTTGAGTTATGACGAACTGGATCAGCTGTTGACGGTGAGCGCCGCAGTAGCGCTGGGGTTGCTGATCGGGATGACACTGCTGTTGCGCCGCCGCTCCAAAGGGTAGTGAGCTGGCCCCCTCGCCACAGGGTAGGGATCACGATCTGCGTACACCTTTGAAGTATCCTGTAACATTTACTGTTTAAACCAAGACATCCACCACCCATGCCGCTTTTTATCCTGCGCCTGATAGAACTCATAAAGCGCTACCCCGGGGTCATCGCCATTGGCGGTTTCATCTCCGGCGTGGGCAGCTTCATCATGGTCGATCGCCAAGCCGGCCTGGCGAGCTGGGTCGCCGTGGTGATGCTGCTAACCTGGCTGTGGCTGATGTTCGAAAACGCTTTCACCCAGCTATTCACCCGGATGTTCAAGCGCGAAATCCCGCCGCACCTGCTGCGCTATGCCACGCAGATGATCCACCAGGAAAGCCTGTTTTTCGTCCTGCCGTTCTTTTACATCACCACCAGCTGGAACAGCGGCCAGGCTATTTTCACCGGGCTGCTGACCGCCGCTGGGCTGGTGTCGATCATCGACCCGCTGTACTACAAATGGGTGGCGCCGCGGCGCTGGTTGTTCATGGCCATGCACACCCTGACGCTGTTCGCGGCCATGCTGACGGCACTGCCAATCATCCTCCACCTGACCACGGCCGAGAGCTTCAAGCTGGCCCTTGGCACCGCCATGCTGTTGTCGTTCCCGAGCCTGGCGGTAAGCTTTCCTATTACCCACTGGCGCCGTGGCGTAGCGCTGGTGGCAGTGACCTTGGCGATCGGTGGCGGCGGTTGGCTGCTGCGGTCATGGGTGCCGCCGGCCACCTTATGGATGACCGAAAACGCCATCACCGACAGCCTCGACGGCCAGAACCGCACGCCGGGCGAAGACCTGCAGCAAGTCACTGCCAGCCAGGTGCGCAATGGCGGACTGTTCGCCTACACCGCCATCAACGCCCCGCGCGGGCTGGACGAACGAATCTTCCACGTGTGGAAATTCAACGGCAACGAGATGGACCGTATCGCCCTGGATATCCATGGCGGGCGCAAGGAAGGCTATCGCGCCTGGACCCACAAGCAGAACTTCCCCGGCGACCCGGTCGGCAACTGGCAGGTGCGGGTGATGACCGAAGATGGCCAGGTGATCGGAGTGTTGCGGTTCAAGGTGGTGGCGGATGGCGATAAAGCGTCGGGGTCATGAATTTGCGCGATCCAGGCCGACCCTTTCGCGGGCAAGCCTTGCTCCCACAGTGTTGGCGTATCTAGGGTCGTACACCTGTGCTCGCGATGAGGCCTGCCCGGACTACATCAAGCCGCAGTAGCCCCAAAAAACCAATAACACACCGCAATCGCCGCCACCACGCCGGAAAACTCCGCCAGCAGCGCGCACCCCACCGCGTGCCGCGCGCGCTTGATGCCCACGGCGCCGAAGTATACCGCCAGCACGTAAAAGGTCGTCTCGGTGCTGCCCTGGATGGTCGCCGCCACCAACGCCGGGAAGCTGTCGACACCCTTGCTCTGCATCGTCTCGATCAACATCGCCCGCGCCGCGCTGCCCGAGAATGGCTTCACCAGCGCGGTTGGCAGCGCGTCGACGAAACGCCCGTCCAGCCCAAGCCATTCCACGGCATGGCGAATCCCCTCAAGCACGAACCCCAACGCCCCGGAAGCCCGCAGCACGCCAACGGCGCAAAGCATCGCCACCAGATAGGGCAGCAGGTTCTTGGCCACGTCGAAGCCTTCCTTGGCACCCTCGACAAAGGTTTCGTAGACCGGCACCTTCTTCAACGCGCCGATCAACAAGAACAGGATGATCAAGCCGAACAGCGTCAGGTTGCCGAGGATCGACGACAGACTCGCCAGCGCCGCCGCCGACAGTCCGGCCAGCAAGGCCATGAACGCGCCCAGCAACAAGGCGCCGGGGATCAGATAGGCGAGCACCACCGGATCCCACAAGCGCAGCCGCTGCATGACCGCCACCGACAACAGCCCTACCAGCGTCGACGCACTGGTCGCCAACAGGATCGGCAAGAACACCAGGGTCGGGTCCAACGCACCTTGTTGCGCGCGGTACATGAAGATGGTCACCGGCAGTAGCGTCAGCGACGAGGCATTGAGCACCAGAAACAGGATCTGCGCGTTGCTGGCCGTGTCCGACAGCGGATTGAGTTCTTGCAGCGCGCGCATGGCCTTGAGGCCGATCGGCGTGGCGGCGTTGTCCAGGCCCAGGCCGTTGGCGGCGAAGTTGAGGGTAATCAGGCCCAGCGCCGGATGCCCCGGCGGTACCTCGGGCATCAACCGCGCGAACAAAGGCCCCAGGACCTTCGCCAGCCAGTCGACGATACCGGCCTTCTCAGCGATCTTCAGAAAGCCGAGCCACAGCGTCAGTGTGCCGAACAGCAGCACCATGACATCCACCGACAGCTTGGCCATGGCGAAGATGCTTTCGACCATCGCCGCGAAGACCCCAGCGTTGCCGCCCACCAGCCACTGGGTGAGGCCGGACACCGCCGCCACCAGGAAAAACCCGAGCCAAAGGCCATTAAGCATCAGTCACACCCCCAAAACGATGCGCTGATGATAACGGCGCGGACCCGGACTACCAACCGATCTGGCAAAAAGCGCCAGATAAAAACAAGCCCCGAACAGTCGGGGCTTGTGCTTGCCAGGCAGGCTTACTCAGCGACGGGCTTGCCGGCCGGCGCCTTGGCGCTTCTGCCGCGCAGGTGCGGCAGGCTGTTCCAGTAACGCTCGCCCTTGTTGGCATCGTACATGCCTTCCCACTTGGCGATCACCAGCACCGCCAAGGCGTTGCCGACCACGTTGAGCGCCGTGCGGGCCATGTCCATGATGCGATCGACACCCGCGATGAACGCCAGGCCTTCCAGCGGGATGCCCACGCTGCCGAGCGTCGCCAGCAGCACCACGAAGGACACGCCCGGCACGCCGGCGATCCCCTTGGAGGTGACCATCAGGGTCAGGATCAGCATCAGTTGCTGCCCGATCGACAGATCGATCCCGTACAGCTGAGCAATGAACAACGCTGCAATGCTCTGGTACAGCGTCGAACCATCGAGGTTGAACGAGTAGCCGGTCGGCACCACGAAGCTGCTGATGGCTTTCGGCGCGCCGTAGGCTTCCATCTTCTCGATAATGCGCGGCAGCACGGTTTCCGAGCTGGCGGTGGAGTAGGCGAGGATCAGTTCATCCTTGAGGATGCGCATCAGCTTGATGATCGAGAAGCCGAACATCCGCGCCACCAGGCCCAGCACCCCAAAGGCGAAGAAGGCGATGACCACGTAGACCAGGATCACCAGCTTGGCCAATGGCAGCAACGAGCTGAAGCCAAACTTGGCCACGGTCACCGCGATCAAGGCGAACACGCCGATTGGCGCGTAGTTCATGATCATGTGAGTGACCTTGAACATCGCTTCCGAGACGCCCTGGAACACCTTCACCAGCGGATCGCGCAAGTCCGCCTGCAGGCTCGACAGCCCCATGCCGAACATCACCGAGAAGAAAATGATCGGCAGCATGTCGCCGCGGGAGATCGAGGCGAAGATGTTCGACGGGATCAGGTTGAGCAGAGTGGCGACGAAGGCATGGTCATGCTGCACCTCGGCCGTGGTCTTCTGGTACTGGGAGATATCCACAGTCGACAGCGTGCTCATGTCGATGCCTGCTCCGGGATGGAAGGCATTGGCCAAACCCACACCCACCAGAATCGCCAAGGTGGTGACGATCTCGAAGTAAATGATGGTTTTCAGCCCGATGCGACCCAGCTTCTTGGCATCGCCCACGCCGGCGATACCGACGATCAGCGAGGCGATCACGATAGGCACCACGATCATCTTGATCAGGCGAATAAAGATATCGCCAGCTGGTTGCAGCACGGTGCTGATCCACCAGGAGGTGTCTTCCCACCAGTTTTTGGCTTCCATGCCGGCGGTGGCTTTGCCCAAATGGTTGAGCGCTGCGCCGATTGCAATTCCGAGCACCAGGCCGATGAGAATTTGCCAGGCCAGGCTGAGTTTTGCCTTTTTCATAGATTACCCCTTGTTGCAGTGACCCTGGAGCACCTCGCGGCGCTGCGGGAAAAGCTCGCCAACCGCCTAACAGCGGGGCTGGCTAACGAAAAAAAGGGTGCACTATTCCCACGGAGAAAACGCCCGTCTAATGCCGGATCGGCATGGGCCATGCCTGAATTGCATAAGGCGAAAATATTCGTCTGGGTGGGCAAATCGCCGTTACCACTTCGTTCGGAATGTCGAATGAGTAAAAGCAGGCAGAGAGGCGCCTGTAGAGGATAGGGCGGGTGGGAGCGAAGGAATGTTCGAGTTTCCGGACGGAAAGATGCTGAAACTAAATCAAAACATGAAATTGATGGCGACAACCTTGTAGCGAGGGGGCTTGGGTCCGATAGGGGTCTGTAAGCCACTGCAAGGTGACCGGCATTCTATCGGGCGCAAGCCCCCTCGCTACAACGGCGCGCTCCAGGCGTACCTGCATCCCCTGACCCGGCCCTCGTCGAAGGTACTCCCTGTACCCTTAGGTCACTTCAACCCTTAAGGTCAAAGCATCCCGGCCCCTTGGTCCGTGCGACTCCACACCAACGGTCAGGGTCGACCGCGACGCCCCATGAAGAAGGACACCACGAACAGCACCAGAAAGATGATGAACAGGATTTTGGCAATGCCTGCGGCAGTACCAGCGATACCACCGAAGCCCAGGACTGCAGCGATGACGGCGATGATGAGGAATGTAACTGCCCAACTCAGCATGATGTATCTCCTTATGTTACGTCTCTAGGTTTGAAGCATTGCCTTCCGGCCTGCTCGGCTCGGATGTTTACCGGGACGCCGCCAATGGCAACGTCTGTCGATTCTTAGAACGTCCAGCGCTGCTGGGGGGCGGCAGGTGCGCTCACCTCAGCGGTTTGTTCGAAGTCGCGCGCGCTGGGCACTTCCATCTCGCGGCTGCTGACCGGACTGAAGTGCGAGCTCGCCGCGTGCGGCATCATGTGCAGCAAGGGTTCAGGCGCCTGGGTCATACGTTGGTACGCCGTACAAGCCAACAAGGTAACCAGCACGGCGAACAACACGAAGAGACCCTGTTGAACGTGGGAGGACGCAACAGCAGCAGTGGCGAGAGGTGTGCGGTTCATCCTGTGGCTCCTGACCTTCAGTGATGGCTGCTGAAGGATTGGTCTTGGCGTTCAACGACGATAAATTCTGTTACCGAGGTTATTGCAGACGCCGTGCCACATTTTGTTACTTAATAAATCTCAATAAAATCAGTGAGTTATGAATGTTAATGCACTCCTACGACCTTCATCCTGCACGATCCACCCCTGGCGGCTCGGGCGATTTGCACGACCCGGCCATTATTCCGCGGCGGGCCTCTAAAGCGCTGGCTTGACTGCGACTTTCAGCAGATCGGCATCGACCCCTCTCACCCCGCGGATATTGCGTGCCAGTTCCAACGCCACGGTTTTTTCCTCACTGCTGCCTACATCGCCACTAAGGCTGACCATACCGGTGCGGGTTTCGACATTGATGGTCAGGCCATCAAGGCTGCGGCTATATAGAAGGCTGGCCTTTACCTTACTGGTGATCCAGGCATCGCTCAGGGCGTCTTCGGTGGTTTTGGCGGCTGTCTCGGCACGCGTGGTCGAGGTGTCGGCGGCGCTCAGGCTGATCAGGTTGTTCACCTGATAAACCCCTTCGGTATTAGCAGCCAGGCTGCCAGCCAGCAATTTGGCATCCGCAGTCGGGGCCTTGCCCTTGAGCGTCACCACGCCGTTCTCGGTGGCAACGCTGCCATGCAGGTCGCGGGTACTGGTGTTCCACAGCAGTTTGGACTTGATGGTGGCGGTCAGGGTCGCGTCATCGAAGCGCTGTGCCAGCGACTGTCGAGCGGGCATCTGCTCGGCCAGGTGGTCATCGACCTTGAGCTGATTGTCGACCTTGGTAATACCCTCCACGTCCCCGGCGATCTGCGCGGCCAACTCACGATCCACTTCGTTTTCCACCGCGCCACTCAGCGTCGCCGTGCCTTGATGCACCACCACCCCGAGCTTGAACGGACTCAGGTGCCGGTTGAGGGCGAAGGCCGTCCATATCGACCCCTCTTGCCTGGCTGCCTGTAGTTGACTGGCCAAGCTGCCGTCTGCGGCAAAACTCGGCGCACTTTGCGCCAATAACACCATTACGGTGGCCGAAGCCCGAGCAAGCGTTTTGAGTGTTTTCATCGATTATTCTCCATGTTTTTGAATTGCCCTTAGTCTCGCAACCCCCATGCCAGGCCTTTGACAACAAGGTTTTGGAGAAAAATCAGAAAGTTAGCGATTGTTTTCTCAGCGAACTACCATGCGGGGTGCGGAATGAATCAGAATAAACCCTGCAACTTGCACGATTTTTCCCTGACTAACGTAAGATGTTTCTGTAAGACCAATCTGATAGAGGCGTAGGAAAATGGAACCAGGCACGGACCATCAAGGCCGAATTTTGCTTGTCGATGATGAGTCCGCCATTCTGCGTACCTTCCGTTACTGCCTCGAAGACGAAGGCTATAGCGTGGCGACAGCCAACAGCTCGGCTCAGGCCGAGGCGTTGCTGCAGCGCCAGGTGTTCGACCTGTGCTTCCTCGATTTACGTCTGGGCGATGACAACGGCCTCGACGTGTTGGCGCAGATGCGTGTGCAGGCGCCCTGGATGCGGGTTGTCATCGTCACCGCCCACTCTGCCGTGGATACCGCCGTCGACGCTATCCAGGCGGGTGCTGCGGATTATCTGGTCAAGCCATGCAGCCCTGACCAGCTGCGCCTGGCCACCGCCAAGCAGCTGGAAGTGCGGCAACTGTCGGCGCGCCTCGAAGCGCTGGAAGGCGAAGTGCGCAAGCCCAAGGACGGCCTCGATTCCCACAGCCCGGCCATGATGGTCGTGCTGGAGACCGCTCGGCAGGTCGCCGGTACTGACGCCAACATCCTCATCCTCGGCGAATCGGGTACGGGCAAAGGCGAATTAGCCCGGGCCATCCATGGCTGGAGCAAGCGCGCGAAAAAATCCTGCGTGACCATCAACTGCCCGTCGCTGACAGCCGAGCTGATGGAAAGCGAGCTGTTCGGCCACAGCCGTGGCGCTTTCACCGGTGCCAGCGAAAGCACCTTGGGCCGAGTCAATCAGGCCGATGGCGGGACCTTGTTCCTCGACGAGATCGGCGACTTCCCGCTGACTCTGCAGCCCAAGCTGCTGCGTTTCATCCAGGACAAGGAATACGAACGCGTCGGCGACCCGGTGACCCGTCGGGCTGATGTGCGCATCCTTGCCGCGACCAACCTCAATCTGGAAGACATGGTACGCGACGGCCGCTTCCGCGAGGACTTGCTCTACCGCCTCAACGTCATCACCCTGCACCTGCCGCCGTTGCGCGAGCGCAGTGAAGACATCCTCACCCTGGCCGAGCGCTTCCTGGCGCGCTTCGTCAAGGAATACGCCCGCCCGGCACGGACCTTCAGCGAAGAAGCCCGCGCGGCACTGCTCAACTACCGCTGGCCGGGCAATATCCGCGAACTGCGTAACGTGATCGAACGGGCGAGCATCATCTGCGCCAAGGACAAGGTCGAGGTCAGCCACTTGGGCATGGCCGAACAACCGATCAACAACGCGCCACGTATTGGCGCTGCCTTGAGCCTGGACGAACTGGAAAAAGCCCACATCGGCGCGGTGCTGTCCACCAGCGACACCCTTGACCAGGCTGCCAAGACCCTGGGTATCGACGCCTCGACCCTGTACCGCAAACGCAAACAGTACAACCTATGAAGTTACCCATGAAATTGCGGACACGCTTGTTCCTGAGCATCTCCGCGTTGATCACTGTTGCCTTGCTGGGCCTGTTGCTGGGCCTGGTCAGCGTCATTCAGATGGCCAAGGCCCAGCAGTCGCTGATTCACAACAACTTCGTTACCTTGGACCTCGGTCTGAAACTGCGCCAGACCTTGGGCGACCAGTTGTTCATGACCCAGAACAACGTGCCTGACAAGGACGCCCTGAGCCGCTCTCAGGTGCAATTCCGCGCGCTGCTCGATGAAGCGCTCGCGGCGCCCATCAGCGCCGAGCAACAGCGTGCCTTCGTGCAGGCTGCCGGCGATTACCAGAGCTATGTAGAAGCCTTGGCGCAAGCCGCGCGCAATGCGGGCAACATCAGCAACGACGGCGCCCAGAACAAGGCGTTCAACGAGGTCCGCAATGACCTGATCCAAACCCATCGCGCCACACTCGACTTGATCACTGCGGGTGAGATGGCCTCCCACGACCGCGCGGTGCTGATCTCTACGCTGCTGGGACTGGTGGGCATTGCGGTTTTGATCATCGGCTTCATTACCGCCCATGGCATCGCCAAGCGTTTCGGCGGCCCGATCGAAGCGCTTGCGGCCGCCGCCGACCATATCAGCCAGGGTAATTTCGACGTGACGTTGCCGACCTCTTCGGCCGACGAGATGACGCAGCTGACGCACCGCTTCGGTACCATGGCCGCGGCCTTGCGCCGCCACCAGGAAACCAATGTCGACGAGTTGCGCGCCGGCCAGCAACGCTTGCAGGCGGTGCTCGACAGCATCGACGATGGTTTGCTGATGATCGACCGGCAAGGCCTGCTGGAACACCTCAATCCGGTGGCGCAACGCCAACTGGGCTGGGACGACAGCCAGCTGGGCAACCCCCTGGGCCAAGCGCTGCGGCGTCCGGAGATGGACGAACAGCTGCAGTTGATCTTGCGCGGCGGCTCCCTGGAGCGGGCGCTGGAGGACCTGAGCTTTGAGGTCGAGGGCGAAACCCGCCTGCTGTCCTACAGTTTGACCCCGGTCAGCCACCCGACCGGGCAGATCCTCGGCGCCGTCATGGTGCTTCACGACGTCACCGAGCAACGCGCCTTCGAACGAGTGCGCAGCGAGTTCGTGCTGCGCGCCTCCCACGAGCTGCGCACCCCGGTGACCGGCATGCACATGGCCTTCGGCCTGCTGCAAGAGCGAGTGCGCTTCGACCCGGCGTCTCGGGAGTACGACCTGCTGAGCACGGTCAACGAAGAAATGCAGCGCCTGATGCAGCTGATCAACGACTTGCTGAATTTCTCCCGCTACCAGAGCGGTCAGCAAAAACTCAATCTGGCACCCTGCACCATCAGCGATCTACTGTTGCGTGCCGAAGCCCGCTATCAGGGGCCCGCGCAGGAGAAGGGCATCGTGCTCGCCATCGAGGAGCAAGAAGCCTTGCCTCGGCTGTTGGCCGATCAGGCACAACTTGATCGGGTGATCGACAACCTGATGGACAACGCCTTGCGCCATACCCCGGAAAACGGCCGCATCCATCTGCAGGCCCGACGGCATGCCGAGCGCGTGATCATCAGCGTCGAGGACAATGGCGAAGGGATCGCCTACGGCCAGCAGGGACGGATCTTCGAACCGTTCGTGCAGGTCGGCCGCAAGAAGGGCGGCGCCGGCCTGGGCCTGGCGTTGTGCAAGGAGATCGTGCAACTGCACGGCGGGCGGATGGGCGTCTATTCGCGGCCTGGGCAGGGCACGCAGTTCTATATGACGCTGCCGGTCTGAGCCTGTCGCTTTGACGGCAGCGCTCAGGCTTCGTCTTCGACCCGACGACCGATCTTCTTGCGTCGGCCGCGGGTTATCAGCTCGCTGAACTGGCGGGAATTGAGTGCCTGAGCGAACAACCAGCCCTGTCCATAATTGACTCCTTCGCTGGCCAGCAGAATGGCCTGGGCCTCGGACTCGATGCCTTCAGCGATCACCTTGAGGTCCAGCGCGTGGGCCATGCGGATGATGTGCGGGGCCACGCCGCTGCTGGCGGCGTCATGGCCGAGGGCATCGATGAAGGCCTTGTCGATTTTCAGGCAATCCACCGGCAGGGTCTGCAGATAGGCCAGGCTGCAATAGCCAGTGCCGAAGTCGTCGATCAATACCTGATGCCCCAGATCGCGCAGGCTTTGCAGGTTTTCCCGCGCGGGCACCACGTCGATCAGGCCGCGCTCCGTCACCTCGAAGGCGATCTGGCGGGGCGCTACTCGATACAGATCCAGCAGCTTGCCTACCACCGCGCCTATGCGCGGCTCCATGACATCGCAGGCCGCCAGGTTGACCGAGATATACAGGTGCGGGTTGGCTCGCAGCACCTGGCCGAGCTGCTCCAGCAACTGCTGGAGCACGAAGTCGGTGATCTCGCGAATCAGCCCGGTGTTCTCTGCCAGCGGAATGAACAGGTCAGGGCTGGTCAGGGTGCCGTCCGGGCGCCGCCAGCGCACCAGCGCCTCGGCCCCCACGCAGCGGCGGCTGCTCAAATCGAAAATCGGTTGATACAACACGCGTATCTCGCCACGGCGCAAGGCACCTTGCAGCTCACCGTTCAAGGTGCGGCGTTGGCGCACCAGTACCAACACCGACCAGCCGGAGAAGATGGCGATGAGCAAGCTCGCGGGGAACAGCAACCACAATGGCGAGTTCAGCCGAGCCATCAGGTTGATGCGCGGGGTGATCAATACCAGCTGGTAGTCCGGGGATTTGGTCGACATGCGATAGATCAGGCGATCGGCGGTGATGGTCAGCGCGTCGCCCGAGCTGGGCGGCCAATTGCGCGTCGGTGGCCAGACCTGTGGCGGGCCCAGCACCGGCACCGCACGCTGGCCCTTGTCGAGCAGCACCAGCAGGCTGCCGTTATCGGACAGATCGACGACGTCGGTCAGGTGCCCGCGGGAGGTAGAAACACGGAAATTGCCGCGCCCCAGCATTAGCGCCGCCAGGTTGTCATTGGGCTCGGTCGAAGTGTTCAGCCAGTACTTGTAGGTGGGACCCTCGATATCCGGGGGCCGATCCAGATCGGCGGTGGCCCGACCGGGGCGACTGGAGCAGGATTGGTTGCCGTCCACGAAAGCCGCCTCGAAGACGAAGCGGTAATCGAACCCAACCTGGTTAAGCGCCGCGAGCATCGGCGCATCACACTGACGCGACGGCTGCGCTGCCAGTTGGTCGACGCCTTCGCGCAATTGGCCGAATATCTGTTCCAAACGGTCGAGGAAACGTTCGCCGCGGGCGTTCATCTGCTCGGCTTCGCTTTGCTCCAAGGCGTGCTTGACCAGCATGTAGCTGCCTGCCGAGAGCAGCAGTGCCGCTGCAATAGCCGTCAGCGTCGCCAGGATCCAGGGACGGCCCAAGTTACTGCGCAGCGCTGCGGTGGCAAAGAACATCGACGTTAATCCGGTGGTTACACGGGGTGGTAGCGGGTTGAAAAAAGCCGGAAGGGAGCTCCCGGTAGATCACTTCATATTGTTGAGCGTCTGCAGGATCGCGGCGCTTTGCGCATCAGCGCTGCCATCGAAACGCTCTGGACGATAATGCATCTGGAACGCGGCAATGACGTGGACAGTCGTAACATCGAACTCGCCGGTCTGCGGGACCGCATAACCCAACTGCGCAAGTTGTTGCTGAAACCAGGCTGCGCTTGGCAGATTGACATCGAATCGAGCCTTGTAGCGGGCGACCTCGTTGGCATCCGGCCAGATCCCGAAACCCTCCTGGGCGAGGCGTTTCCAAGGGAACATCGGCCCTGGATCAAGTTTTCGCAACGGCGCGATATCACTATGACCAACATAATTGCGCGGGTCGATCTTATATCGTGTACGGATATCCTTGAGCAGGTAGATCAGCGAGTTGATCTGCCCCTCGGTGTAAGGGTACCAGACCCTGCCAGTGGGGCCGTCGGTATAGCCCGGGCTGACGATTTCGATGCCCAGCGAGCTGGAGTTGAGCCAGGTACGGCCCGCCCATTCGCTTTCTCCGGCGTGCCAGGCCCGCTGGTTTTCGTCCACCAATTGGTAGATGGTCGGCGGAGTATCGCCGATCAGGTAGTGGGCGCTGACTTCGCCATGAGTCAGCAGGGCCAGCGAGCGGGGCAGCGATGCAGAGGTGTAGTGCATCACCACGAACTGGATGCGGCTGTCGTGGTTGGCGGAAGGGAAGCTGTGATCGATCTTCGGCTCGCTGCTGCAAGCAGCAAGCAGGATCAACAGCGGGGCGGCGAGATAACGGAATAGTTTCAAGGTAACGAGACACGTGTGAAGGCGGCAATGCAATATCATAACGTAAAGGTTATTGGAATTTCGTGATTTGACCATGGGATGAGCCTTGGATCTTGGGATGAGCCTTGGAACTTGGGCAATCGCCGCTGGCCTCTTCGCCGCCGAACGCACAACCTTGCTCCCACAAAGGCACCGCGCACCCTGTGAGAGCGGGCTATGCCGGCGGAGGGCCTGGTCAAGGCACCGTAGGTCAGCCCGCTATCACCGTGTTGCGCCCCACCTCTTTTGCCTTGTACAGCGCCTGGTCGGCACGCTTGAGTACAGCATCGGCGCGCTCATGGGGTTTGAAGCCGCTGAAGCCGATGGACGTGGTAATGGTCACCCGCTGACCCTTGAAGTGGAACGGGCAAGCTTCGATCGCTGCACGCATGCTCTCGAGTACTGCCGCGCCGTCCGCCTGGGCCGTACGCGGCATCGATACGACGAACTCTTCGCCGCCGAAGCGGGCAATGAAATCACCCGGACGCAGGTGTTTTTGCAATTGCGACGCGATGATTTTCAGTACTTTGTCGCCAGCCAAGTGGCCGTAACTGTCGTTGATGACCTTGAAGTGGTCGAGGTCGATCATGGCCAGCATCAATGGATCGCCGGTTTCCTGCCATTGCGCGACCTCCCGTTCGAGTCGCTCGCTCCAGGCCGCGCGGTTGGGCAGACCGGTGAGCGGGTCGTTCAAGGCTTTCTGGCGTTGTTCTTCGAGGTGCTCGCGATAGCCAAGGGCCTCGGTTTCCATGGTTGTGACGCGCTCGGCCAAGGCTTGCAGGCGGCTCGCGACCTCCTGTTCGCGCAGGTCGCGCTGTTGCTGGTGCGCATCGAGCGTGCCGAGCAAGCCTTCAAGGCGGCTGTCGAGGATGCCCTTGAGGCTGATGATGTCGGTGGCGCCCGCGACGCTGCTCTGCAGGCCGTCGACCTGTTCGCGCAGCTCGCTGTCCATCTCGCGAGCCTCATTGTGGTTGTCGGCATGGCCGTCGCTGGCTTCGCGCAGCTGGCTCTGGAAGCCTTCGAGGCGCCGGTTGAGCTCCTGCAGGTAGGCCTCGAATTCATGCTGGCCGCTGTCGTTGACCGCCAGCATAAGCACCGCAAGATCGTCGAGGATCGGCAGCAGTTCGTACCAGTTCAACCCGTGTTCGAGTCGGCCTTTCAAGCTATCGGCCTGCGGCTGGTGTCGTTCGGGCACACTCAGGTCGTTGAGCAGGCCCAGCAGAGTGTCCTCGATATGGGTGGCCACCGAGCTGTAGGACGGCTCGGGGGTGTCAGGCAGGGCGTAGAGAATGTCTTCGGCCGGTGCATGGGGGTCGATGGCGGCAAGGGCTTCGGCCATGACGGGAGGTAGTGGCAGGCTGTCGAGGTAGATCGGCAGCGGGGCGGCTGGCGCTGGGGGCAACGGGTCAACGGCGTCGGGTTGAACGATGGGCGCCGAGGAGGCCACTGGCTCATTGATGCCGACTTCGGTATCGGCGTCGGTGGCCGCATCCACCTGCGTTAACACCTCTGGCTCAACTTCAGCTTCGGCTTCGGCTTCGGCTTCGGCTTCGGCTTCGGCTCCAGGCTCAGGCGTTACCGCAGGCGTGTCGACGGTTTTTTCCTCAGCCTCCACGGTTGCGGTAGCCGGTTCGGCCTCTGCCTCTGCCTCTGCCTCAGCTGCCTCGACAGGGGGGGCGGCCAGCCTCTCCTCGGCTGCCGAGGCAGCCTGGACTTCCCCCGCCAGCACTGGCGCCGGAGCAGGCGCCACAGCACTCGGTTCGACGGCTTCATCGGCGCGCTCGACGGGCGCCGGTGCCGAACCGCCCCCCGCTGGCCCGTGAATCGCCTCGACCTCCGCGCCAGGCACCACCGCCTCCTGCGCCCCAGGCTCCTTGCCACCGAACAACCGCTGCAACAAGCCAGGCCGAACAGACTGCTCGGGCATTTCAAGCTGCGACAAGGCGTCGCCCTGCAACTTGCTCAGCTCACCCAGCAGCAACGGGATTTCCCGTGCCTGACCGGCGCGCTCATCGAGGCTTTTGGCAAACTTTTTCAATGGCCGGCTGACATCGCGG
>CAJCIO010000193.1 GCA_903970465.1 Gammaproteobacteria bacterium | reverse complement strand
CCTCTTCAGGTTGGGAGATCAGTGAGCGCTGGCGCAGGAGTGTTTAAGTCCGCCCACGCTAATCAACAAGGAAGGCCCTGAATACCGGGCAAATTCGGGATGTTCTACTGAGCCGCACTCATCAATTGCTGAGAGCATCGTTCTAAAGCGGCTGCATGCATCACCACCTGCGTGGAGTGACATTGATGAGCAGGGCTCATCGGATCATGTTGGTTTTGACCGGTAGTCCCAGCGAGTATCCTAATTTAGCGTGTCAGCTCCGCCCACAGAGCAGGAGCTTCTCCATGAGCGCACTCATCAAAACGTCTTCGCTGGCCGCAATAGTGCTGTGCACCACGATGTCTGCCCACAGTGCTGATATTCCCAAAGACCAAGCCATGGCCATCAGCCGAAATGGTGAGCAAGCTTCGATCATGGGTGCACCCGCTAACTTTGTCGGGAACGCCCGAATCGATCCGCTCTTCGCAGCTCGGGCGCCATCGACCGTTTCAGCCGGCGCCGTGACTTTCCAGCCAGGTGCACGATCGGCTTGGCACACCCATCCAAAAGGACAAACGTTGATCGTCACTGCGGGCACCGGTTGGGTACAGCAAGTGGGCGGCGAGAAGACAGTGATCAAGCCGGGTGACGTCATCTGGACACCGCCTGGCGTCAAGCACTGGCATGGCGCTACGGCCACCACCGGCCTGACTCACATGGCGATCCAGGAAGCTGTCGACGGCAGGAATGTCGATTGGATGGAACCCGTTACAGAAGCCCAATACGAGGCATCTCGGTGAGCGTCGCGAAGGCGGGTATCGCCTGCTTCACCCTGCTGCTGGTTGCCTGTTCGACGACGAGCCGCATGTCTAGCGAAGCGGCGCCAGTGCCAACGCTGGATGACATGCGTGCGGTATCTCCCGCGCTGGCCCATAACACCGAGTCCACTCTGTTGGGTGAGGTATGGAAACGTCCGGGCTTGTCACCACGCGATCGCAGTCTGGTCACGCTGGCAGTTCTCATTTCCAAACAGCAAACGGTGGAACTCGCCTACCACTTGAATCTGGCGCTGGACAACGGCGTCAAGCCTTCAGAGATTTCTGAGACCATCAACCACCTTGCGTTCTATAGCGGGTGGGGTAATGCGACCGCGACCATCCTGATCACCAAAGACGTATTTGCGAAGCGCGGTATTACGCCGGATCAATTACCGCCCGTTTCACCTCCCCTGTTGCCTATCGACCTGGCCTCCGAGAAAGTGCGCACGGCGTATGTCGACAAGAATGTCGGCCCCGTATCGCCAGGCCTTGTTCACTACACGAGCGCTTCGCTGTTCCACGATTTGTGGCTGCGCCCGGGGCTGGCACCGCGTGATAGAAGCATGATCACCGTCAGTGCGCTGATCGCCACGGGACAGGTCGCTCAACTGGCGGCGCACCTCAATCGCGCCATGGACAACGGGCTGACACAGGCCCAAGCCTCAGAAATGTTGACCCAGCTGGCGTTTTACACCGGCTGGCCCAACGTATTTACCGCCGTGCCGGTAGTCAACGAAGTATTTACCAGCCGACAAAGATCCTGAGGAGAACGCAAGGATGAGTGACGACAGCAAAATGGGCCAAGGGCCTGCCACCATTGGCCGCCGCAAGATCATGTTGGCGGGAGCCAGCCTTGCAGCTGCGCCCCTATTCGCAGGCGCCGGCAGCGCAGCGGCAGCCACGGCCGAACCACCGCCTCTCAAAGGCCCATTTGCGGTGCGAGCCTACGCCACCAAAGGCGCCAAGTCGGGTTTCGCTCCCATGCAGATTCAGCGCAGAGCTGTAGGGCCAAAAGACGTATTAATCGACATAGAGTACGCAGGAGTTTGCCATTCGGACATTCACACCGCGCGCAGCGAATGGTCGGAGACTCCTTATCCTTGCGTGCCAGGGCACGAAATCGTTGGCAAGGTTGCAGCGATTGGCAATCAGGTCACCAAATTCAAAGTGGGCGACTATGCCGGTGTGGGCTGCATGGTCGATTCCTGCGGTGAATGCGAGAACTGTCTGGCTGATCGCGAACAGAACTGCCAGAAAGGCACCACCTTTACCTACGCCTCACCAGACAAGGTAATGGGCGGCATGACCTACGGTGGCTATTGCGAACGAATCGTGGTGAAGGAGCACTTTGCGATTCGAATGCCAGCAGGGGCGAACTTGGCGGCCATGACACCGCTGCTCTGCGCGGGTGTGACGACTTTCTCGCCCATGCAGCATTGGCAGCTTAAGCCTGGCCAACGAGTTGGCGTAATCGGCATGGGAGGTTTGGGCCATGTAGCCGTAAAACTAGGTGTAGCTCGCCGTGCGCAGGTCACCGTCTTCACGACGACATCGAACAAGCTCGAAGATGCCAAGCGGATGGGGGCCCATGAGGCCTTACTGTGGAGCGACAAAGCGGCCTTTGCACGCTTGGCCAACCATTTCGACTTGATCATTTCGACGGTGCCGGAATCGTATCCGATGCAGCAGTTCGTCGACTTATTGAAGCTGGATGCGACGTTCGTCAATGTAGGAGCGCTGGGCAAACTGGAAGATCTCGACGGCATGCTCATGGCGTTTGGACGCAAGTCATTTGCCGGCTCACTGATCGGCGGTATTGCCGAAACCCAGGAAGTCATCGACTACTGCGCTGCCCGCAATATCACTGCAGACATCGAGATGATCATGCCTGAGCAGATCGACATGGCATACGCGCGAGTCATTGATAAGGATGTGCGGTACCGCTTCGTGATCGACTTTACGTCTGCACGCAAAGCCTGACGACGGCCGCATCTTTAATAGGGATTGGTATGGCAAATCTTCGCGCACCCGTCCGTTTGCTCGAAGAGTGTCAGCTGAGCAGGCCCGGCGCACCCATCACCAACTGCAGATGGGTGCCGGCCAAACGCAGCTTGGGCTAACTCTCTCCTGGCAACTAAAAACTAGGGCTCCAGTGCCGTTCTGTTGCTGTTACCACGCATAAGATTGAGGAGCCTCACCCTGTGTAGGCCAGATGGCATCAAGCTTCTCAAGCGTGCTCTGCGCTAGGGTCAGGTTCACCGCCTGCAGATTTTCCTTGAGCTGCTCCACAGTACGGGGCCCTATGATAGGGGCAGTGACTCCAGGCTGATGAAGCAACCAGGCTAGCGCCACATCAGCAGGGGAAGCATCGAGCTCGGCGCACAGCGCTTCGTACTTTTCCAGCTGCGGGCGATGCCGATCAATCTGCTTGGCGACCTTAGGCTTGGCTCGTCGACCTTCAGTAATCTTTTGCAGAACGCCACCTAGAAGGCCACCCCCTAGAGGGCTCCATGGCACCACACCCAAGCCAAGGTGCCGGCAGGCTGGGATGACCTCCTGCTCGATCGCGCGGTTTGAAAGATTGTAGATGCTCTGCTCTGAAACCAACCCCATAAAGGAACGGCTGGCTGCAGCAGCCTGAGCCGTAGCGATGTCCCAACCAGCGAAATTACTACTGCCGACATAGATAACCTTGCCTTGTTGAACGAGCAGTTCCATCGCCTGCCAGATCTCTTCCCAGGGGCTATTCCGGTCGATATGGTGCATTTGGTATAGGTCGATATGGTCGGTCTGTAAACGAAGCAGGCTGTGTTCACAGGCTTTTCGAATGTGATAGGCAGAGAGCCGCCGGTCGTTTGGCCCAAGCTCCATGGGTTGGTAGACCTTGGTGGCCAGTACGATTCGGTCCCGACGCCCGCCTTGCTTCAGCCAACGACCGATGT
>CAJCIO010000192.1 GCA_903970465.1 Gammaproteobacteria bacterium | reverse complement strand
CTGTCACCAAGGTAATCAGGTATTGACGGTCGGCCTCGCTGTGCCGACCTTTTCGTATTTCTTTTGACTGATAGCGGGTAGGCATTCCGTTGCCTCCATTGTAGAGAGGCGTGGGATTTTGCAGGGGAAACGGGTGGCTCTGCTGGGGAAGTTGGTACGAGATATTGCACAGCGCGCCATTACGGTGCTCGGCCTATGCATCGCGTTGTACTTCCGGGCCTCTTCGCGGGCAAGCCTGGCTCCCACAAGTGTACGACTCAGAGTCACTCAACACTGTGGGAGCAAAGCTTGCTCGCGAAGGGCTCACCACGGACCCGGATCAATACTCGATCCGCACATCCCCCTTCGGCACGCTGCAGCACGACAGGATGTAGCCTTCGGCTTCGTCTTCCTCGGTGATCCCGCCGTTGTGGTCCATCACCACCTCGCCACCCAGCTTGAGCACCTTGCAGGTCCCGCAGATGCCCATGCCGCAGGCCTTGGGGATCATCATCCCGAGCTTGGCCGCCGCCGCATGCACGGTCTCGCCGGGTGCCACGCGGATGCTCTTGCCCGAGGCCGTGAACTCCACCTGATGCAACTCGCCCTGCGCCACCTCCGGTGCATCGGCCGCCTGCTCCGCTTGCTCGACCGCATCGGCACGGGCCTCGGGCGGCGTCGCCCCGAACGATTCCTCGTGATAGCGGGTCATGTCGTAGCCGCAGTTCTGCAGCAGGTTCTTCACCGCATTCATGTAGGGCGTCGGTCCGCAGCAGTAGATCTCGCGCTCCATGAAGTCCGACGCGATCAACTCCAGCAGCTTGTGATTCAGATACCCGCGATACCCCGCCCACGGCTCGCCCAGCCCGTGCTTCTCGCAAATGAGGTGCAGGCTGAAGTTATCGATCCGCGATGCCATGTGCTCCAGCTCGCGGTGATAGATGATGTCCTTGGGCGAGCGGGCGCTGTGCACGAACACCATGTCGACGTTGGCGTTGGTGTCGTAGAACCAGCGCGCCATGGACATCACCGGCGTGATCCCGACCCCGCCGCTGAGGTACAGCACCTTCGGGCTCGGGAAGTCGATGGCGTTGAACAAGCCCACCGGCCCGTGCACCGCCAGCTCCTGGCCCTCGTGCAGGTTGTCGTGCAGCCAGTTGGAGACCTTGCCGCCCGGCACACGCTTGATGGTCACCGAAAAACTGTAAGGCACCGACGGCGCGCTCGAGATGGTGTACGAGCGCATGATCGGCTGGTCTTCGATTTCCAGCTCCAGGGTGACGAACTGCCCCGGCTTGAAAAAGAACATGATCGGCTGGTCGGCCATGAAGCAGAAGGTGCGCACGTCCCAGGTTTCCTGGATGACTTTGACGCAACGGACAATATGTCGACCATTGGCCCAGGTCTGGGTGGTTACCGGGTTCAGGAACGGATTGGACATGCTCATCTCCACGGCCGACTGTCGGCCTTCATGGGAGCGATAATGGGGGCGCCGCACACGAATGACTTTTCTATCTGCGACATTCACATGCTTATGGCGACCAGCCCCATCAGGCAAGGGTTAGGGCGTCGGGAACAGATTTGGCCATGTCGCCCATGGATAAGGATCATGATGCGGCCAGTCGCACACTCCACCGCAAGTAAGTCAGCATTCAACAGCCTTGCGCAGCACACCGTAATAGCCACTTTTTTCGACGGCCACACCGCATGGCCATGAGGATCGATCGATGGACGTCACCGCAAACCTTAGCCTGGGCGATCCGCTGGAACCCGCACGCAAGGCTACCGCCCAAATGCTGCAGACCCGCGAGCGCACCTTCTCGCTGCCACAGCCGTTCTATAACGACGAACGGCTGTTCGAGATCGACATGCAGGAGATCTTTCACAAGGAATGGCTGATCGCCGGCATGACCAGCGAAATCCCGACCAAGGGCAACTTCATCACCCTGCAGATCGGCAAGAACCCGATCATCGTGGTGCGCGGTGCCGAAGGCAAAGTCCATGCCTTCCACAACGTCTGCCGCCACCGCGGCTCGCGCCTGTGCACCGCGGAAAAGGGCAAGGTCGCCAAGCTGGTGTGCGGCTACCACCAGTGGACCTACGAGCTCGACGGCCGCTTGCTGTTCGCCGGCACAGAAATGGGCGCCGACTTCGACATGAAGCAATACGGCCTCAAGCCGGTCAACGTGAAGACTGCCGGAGGTTACATCTTCATCAGCCTGGCCGAGAACCCGCCGGCCATCGACAACTTCCTCAGTACGCTCGACCATTACATGGAACCGTACGACATGGAAAACACCAAGGTGGCGGTACAGACCACCCTGGTGGAAAAAGCCAACTGGAAGCTGGTGCTCGAGAACAACCGCGAGTGCTACCACTGCGGCGGCTCGCACCCCGAGTTGCTGAAAACCCTGCTCGAATGGGACGACGTCACCGACCCGCGCGCCGACCAGGCCTTCAAGGACCACGTGGCCGCCTCCGCCGCCGCCTGGGAAGCCGAGAAGATCCCTTACGCCCATGCCAGCTTCGGCCTGCGCAACCGTATCGTGCGCATGCCGCTGCTCAAGGGCACCGTGTCGATGACCCTCGACGGTCAGGTCGGCTGCAAAAAACTCATGGGCCGCATCAAGAATCCCGACCTGGGCTCGATGCGCATCCTGCACCTGCCGCACTCGTGGAACCACTGCATGGGCGACCACATCATCGTCTTCACGGTGTGGCCGATCAGCGCTCAGGAAACCATCGTCACCACCAAGTGGCTGGTGCACAAGGATGCTGTAGAAGGCGTGGACTACGACGTAGAGCGTATGCGCCAGGTGTGGGATGCGACCAACGACCAGGACCGTCGCCTGGCGGAAGTGAACCAGCAGGGCATCAACTCCACGGCGTATCAGCCGGGGCCCTATTCGAAGACCTATGAGTTTGGGGTGGTGAATTTTATCGATTGGTACAGCGAGCGGCTGCTGAGCAATTTGGGGGCTGAGCCGGCGCCGTATTTGAAAGGGGTGGCGGTGCACGAGTGACAAGAGAGCGCCACAGGCAGGCCCGTATAAGGTCTGCCTGAGGTATGTTTTGCCACTCTCGCTGCCTATGTGCCGTAGCGCATAGCATGCAGCGGCGATGTGGCTGAACGGCGGCACGGGCGCCCCCACCGCACAGTGGGGCCTTCACATTTTTCTTCACATAATTTTTTTATAAAACCCAGTTAGATCAAGGATATACCGAGATTTTTCTGCTGAACGACGCAGCACAACCTTCACATTTCTCAGCCGACGAAACGCGTGCGTTGCGGATTGATCCGCTGGAAACCGATGGGGTACGTATCTGCCGGTTCGAAAGCGAAGGGCTTCTGCTTGCGGTGTCCACGTTTATCGAACTCCGCTTACTACCGGACAAGTCTGTCGGGACAAGTGGGATGTCTCCTCGGCTGATCGCGGCGTCCTTGAGTGCCTTTTTCGCAAGCGCCTTCTGCGCACGCCGCGCTAGATAGCTACCCAAGAATCGCATCGCCAGCCCACCAGCTGACCCCAGCGTGCCGAAAAACGACACTGTCCTTCCCTCATCCACACCGGCCAACAGCAGGACAGTGGCCGTAATAGCCGCAGTGGATGCTCCCATACTGGTCATGGTACCGGCCGATACCAAGGGCGGTAATGGCTTGGCAAGCGGGGGACGGGCTGTGCGCAACGTATAGAAGCTGTACGACAGCATGAGGAGGTTCACTAAGAGCGTCCCGTAAGGCTGCGCTTCTGAAGCCCAGTCGTCTGCAGCACCATTCGGATCCCGACGATTGACCGGGTCAGCGTGACAATAGGCGTAAGCATTCAAGCCACCTTCGGCGAAGGGCGACAACCTGTCAGGCTTATGGAACCGCATGAGCGTAGAGCTATAGCCACGATAACCGTGACCCAAGAGGTAAGCGTTGGTTACCGGCTCGGCTCGTTGACCATTGAACCCAATGGAGGGCAGTGCGCCAGAATGCTTTCGCCACCCGTAGGGGCTGTAGCCCATGGCGGGGTGGCTGATCGCGCCTGGCGCGCCGATCACGCTTTGGTGTGCATCCACGATTAACAGTCGGTTTGCCTTCATTTGCCACCCTCTGCATCAGTGGCATTGTGGGGCAGACGAGCACCCGGCGAACCTAGCAGTTCTTGCAGGTTGCAATGTGCCCCCGATGGTGGGCTATGGCCTTGCCGGTTGCATGGCACCCAGTGCCTAGGTATCGTTCGCCAGCCGCTGCCAATTCAGCGGCCGGATTTGACCGTCCGACCCACAACTCAGCAAATGCCCCCATGATTGCTCGGTGCTCCTGTGCCCGGCGCTCGGCTTTATGGCGGCTGTGCGCGGGACACCTTCGGGTGTGCCGGTTTGCTCCGTTGTCCGGTCGGTCAACCCGCGTACAGCTGCCACCCCATTCGATTGACCGCGAACTGTGGCAGCTTCTGAAAACAACAGGAGTTTCAAATGACCGCACCGCATGCAAGCACCACCCCAGGCGTCGCCACCTTCGGCAACTGCAACCTGCAAAACCAGCGCCTGTTCCGCCTCAACCCCGGCATCTGCGTCGAGCAAGCGCTCGAGCACGCCTCCGTGTTGATGGGCTGCGCGAACACCCTGACGCGCCTCGGCGGGCTGGAAGAAGGCAGCAGCACCACCGCCTGGGCCGCCCACTACCTCGGCGATATGGCCAAGGCGATCATTGACGACGTGACGCTGGGGATGCAGAACCACGACTAAGCCTCGCGGCGGCGCAGAGTGCATGCCCTCCCATAGGACTGGCTCTGCGCCATCAACCTTGAAATACCCCGCAACCCAATCCCCCTGCCGCCTTCCCGCCGCTTGCCTTAACGTCGCCCCTCTCCAACCACAAGAGACGGGCCGTCCATGTATTCCCCCTCCCTCCAGATCGCATCGTCGCCGCCACGCGCCGCTCACTACCTGCCCGGCATCGACGGTTTGCGCGCCATCGCGGTGTTGAGTGTGATCGTGTTCCATCTCGACTTCCTCGACCTGCTACCAGGCGGCTTTACCGGGGTCGACATGTTCTTCGTCATCTCCGGCTACGTGATCACCCGCGCCCTGGCCGAGCGCACGCACCTGGGGTTTGGCGCGTATCTGCTGGATTTCTACCGCCGTCGCCTGCTGCGCATCCTGCCGGCGTTGCTGGTAGTGCTGCTGGTCAGCTTCGGGGTGGCGGCGCTGTTCGTGCCGCAGGTGTGGCTGAGCAATCAAAACGATCAGACCGGACTCGCGGCCATCGTTGGCTTGAGCAATTTCACCCTGGCGGGGAACACCAACACGTATTTTTCGCCCCGCGCCGAGCTCAACCCCTTCTTGCATACCTGGTCGCTGGGGGTGGAAGAACAGTTCTACCTGCTGTTTCCAGCGATTTATTTTTTATACCGCCGTTGTAGGACGCATCTGAAATTTGCCTGGGCGCTGCTGCCGGCCCTTGCGCTGGCCTCGTTGATCGTCAGTGGCGTGCAAACCGGTACCGATCCGCTGTCGGCGTTCTACCTGTTGCCCAGTCGGTTCTGGGAGCTGGCCGCCGGCGCGCTGCTGTTTCAGGCGCTGGGCAACAAGGCCCTGACCGAGCGCGGCGCTTGGCTCGCGCAGGTGTTGCTGGTGGCCGGCATGGCGCTGGTGGGGATCGGGTTCATGTTCGCCGAGCGCCAGTCGTTCCCTTTTCCGTGGGCGCTGGTGACTGTCAGTGGCACCTTGCTGCTGATCGCCGCCGTAACCCTCAAACCCGCGGGCTGCCGGTCGCCGCTGCACGCCCTGCTGCAAGCGCCGCCCATGGTGTACGTCGGTCGGCTGTCCTACTCGCTGTACCTGTGGCACTGGCCGGTGGCGGTGTTTCTGCGCTGGACCACCGGCCTGGAGGTGCTGGAGGCGCAGGTGCTGTATCCGGTCATCGTGCTGGCGCTGGCGGCAGGCTCCTATCACTGGATCGAAACCCCGATTCGCGCGGGGCGTTCGATGCTGCAGCGCAACGCTTGGGTCACGATCAGCGCGAGCCTCGTGGCAGTGGGCATGACGTGGCTGGCGGCCCTGTGGATAACCGACAATACTGCGGCGATATCGCTCAGCCAGACCCGCGACAGCTACCTCTGGCACGCCTACAAACACTACCCCCGCGAGGCCGTCGAGCCCCTGGACGACCCCGAGATCGAAGGTCGGCAGCTGTTCGTGCTGGGCGACTCCCATACCGCGGCCTATCGCACCCTGCTCAAGCTGGTGGAGCTGCGCCTTGGGGTGCAAGTCCGGGAATACGAGCACGGCGGCTGTGCGGTGGTGAGTCTGATCGGCGCCGATCCCGAAGACTGCGACGCAGAGCGTGAAGCGGCGCTGGCGGACATCGAAGCCCGGGCCAATCCGGGGGATATCGTATGGCTGGCCTCGCTGCGCATGCCCGAACTTGCCGGGCGTGATTGGCAGGCCGGGGAGCAGGCCGCCTGGGCGCAGGCATTGGCCGAGGTGGATACAGCACAGGCGGATATCTCCGCGCGGGCCATGCTGACGCGGCTTGCAGCCACCGAGGCGCAAATCCTCATCGATGCGCCCAAGCCACTGTTGAAAGCACCGCCCAACCGCTGCTCGGACGGGTTCAACCACATGAACCCGATATGCGCCCCCGGCCTGACGGTCGAGCGCGCCCAGATTGCAAAACTGCGCGCGCCGCAGATGCAACTACTGGCGGAGTTGCAACGGGACTACCCCAGCCTGCATGTCTGGGACCCGCTACCACTGCTCTGCCCCTATTCGGCCTGTTCGGCGTACGACAGAGAGGGCAGACCGCTGTACAACGATTCGGATCATCTCAGCGGGCATGGCAATCGGATGCTGGAGGTTGGCGCTACCGAAACGTTGCTGAAGATTTGGCGTGATGGCTGATAGGGTGCCCCGTTAAGTCTCGACAACGAACATTAAACGTTTCGAACCTGGCTAGGCGCTCTGAAATTTCGGAAGCTGCCGGTGCGCTGATAATGGAAAAGAATATCCCTGATATAGCTGGCGAAATTGTGAACCGCGATTACCGACGTCCCTACCCCCACTGCGGCCGACCCCGCAGCAGTTACCGCTGCGCCCGCCGCAAAATCAAAGTGCGTCATTGTACCGCCCAGCACTGTAGCTACAGAACCGAGCCCCATAGCAACTTTTGCACCACCCACGACACTTTTTGGCCTCGGTATGAATACTAATCCAGTGATATTACGCGTATGCCTTATAAAAGATCTGACCACCGCGACGGCACGAAGTATCGATTCGATAAACTGCCCAGTTGGATCCCTATGATTGATCGGATCACCCGAGCAATAAACATAAGCATTAAGTCCTCCCTTTTCGAATGGACTCAACCGGTCAGGACTATGAAACCGCATAAGCGTCGTGTTGTAGACCCGATGACCATGCCCCAGGTAATACCACTCCGTCAGTGGCTCGGCGCGTTGGCCATTGAAGCCGAGTGCAGGGGCTACCGCATTCGGTTTGCGCCAACCATGGCAGGTATAGGCAATGGCACAGCGCACTGATCCCCCCCTGCTTTGCAGCAAAGTGTCACGGGCATCACAGATCCAGAGAGTGTTCGATTGAATAGCCATGGCCGACCTCCTCAGCCCTTTTAGATTAGGATAACTTCGGCGCCGCCACACCTATCAGATATGGGAGTAGACAACACGACTTACGGCGAACGGGATCACATGAAGGCCGCGACGGCGGGACTGCCCAAGAGGACGCGGCGGCGATTTTCAAGTTGCGGGTAGAGGCAGGGAGGTGTGGCGCACTGAGCGCCACCTGCCCCCTGCACCACCCATCTGCGTTTGGCTAGCTGCGAGATCTGTGAGGTTCATCGGTGCCGATAAGCGCCTAAAGTAAAGCTTTTGGAGGCCACCCCATGGCGTTTCAATCCAGCTTGCTGGTCAGTAACGCTCAGCGTTCGGTACTTCGCACCCAGGCATCCGCCTTGGATGCGTTTGATTGCCATGGTTGGCGCAACGCATCAACGCCTGGCCCCGCACTCGGATTCAACGGGCAACGGCCCGAGCCACAGATGGGGCGTTATCACCTGGGGCACGGACGGCGCGTCTATAACCCCGTGTTGCGGCGGTTCCACGAACCGGACAAACTTTCGCCTTTCGCGTCCGGCGGCCTCAACGCGTATGCCTATTGCCAAGGTGACCCAGTCAACTATCGGGACCCGAGCGGCAGTGTGCGAATTGAATGGATGCACGGGGATTTCATGCAGGCCATCCCGTCGAGTTTTTCGGTTGCCTACAATTCGTTCGTATTTTTCAACGCCCTCGCCACAATGACCAGTCGGACAAAATCGATGAGATGGAACAATCGCCTCGAAATGTACGACCACCTGATTGGGGCGCCTTTGGCTGCAACAAGTGGCCTAGTGGGAATGCTTACCAGCTATGACGAGGCAGTGCTCGTGGGGATGGTTGTAGCGGTGTTCAATGCCTCTATTTTTGCCGTCACCAAAGCTCCCCGCATCTGGAAAAAGATAAGAGAACCTGGCGCCCGGGCACGTATGAAGGACAACTTCCTGGATCTTGGGGGTGTTCCAGTAACGCGTGAACCAATTGAACCCGTGATTCCTCTGAGCGTGGTGATCATTGAAAGTCCCACTAGTGTTCGCCGAACTGGTGTCGGTTCCAGCTCTCAAGTCCCCCCCCTAAATACAACGGCGTGGGACATTCGTAACGCATGACCGCCCATCCGAGTAGGTTATTGATCTGCGACGCGCGTAACTCGCCGCTCAACAACACCGGCAGCGCAAACTCTTCCATGCCTGCTTTTACCGCCTATGGCTGGCGAGCACCAATACGCACCGCACCAGCCCCAGGCCTCAATGGTCAACTCGTCGAGCCCCTGACAGCGCGTTATTATCTCGGCGAGGGTTATCGAGAATACAACCCGGTATTGATGATGTTTCAACGCCCAGACGCAGCCAGTCCGTTTGGCCGGGGCGGGTTGAACGCTTATGGCTATTGTCTGGGTGATCCCGTCAATTATCAGGACCCGACCGGGCAGGCTGTGTCACAAATAGCAGATGGCTTGAAGTGGATAGCCGATATCTTCAAGTCTCCGAGAAAACTATATAAAGCCTTCTTATCGCCTCTCCCTCCCGGCGTTCAGGGCATAGGAACCACGCTGATACGAGCGGGCTACATCAGCTATGGAACAGGTGGCGTCATGTTGACGGCGGGGTATACGGCGGGTAGGCGAATCATGAACCTAGGGGGCGTCCTTCATACGCTCGGCTCAAGTTTCAGACACATCGACAGGGGCGCAAGAACACTAAGAAACTCCCCACTCGGCCAGATCCTCCTCCCGAAGGAGCATGTACTGAAGGGTACGCCCACGCGTTCTCGCGCAGGGGTATTCAGCCTGGGCCTGGGCCTGGACCCGCCACCGCCTGAGCTTGCCAGTCGGATTCGTGCCACTGGAAGTGCCCCGCGCCGCTCTTCAGTCCCTTGACCCTGGGCCTCGGTACCGCCAGATACCCTCGCAGCCCATCACTAGCGCACCACCCCCTCCTCCACCAGCAATTTGAGTATCGCCGCCGCGCCCTCCTCGGCGCTCACCCCCTTGAGCACTTGCCCGCCGCCACCACTGGCCTTGGCTGTGGCGGCTTTCATGCGGTCCGCGCCGCTCTTGGCCTTGATCACCTTCAAGCGCTTGGGCCGGGGCTTGGCCGGTTGCAGCTCGGCGCTGGCGAGCACTTCGTCGTCGACGATCTCCACTTCATCGACCTCCAAGGTCCCGCGCTGGGCCGGGCCGTAGGCGCTTTGCCGTGGCTTGGGGGCGGCGTTATCGACCGTGGCGAGCATCGGCAAGCGCACCTTGAGGCGCCGCCGTTGCCCACGGGGCAAGGCTTGCAGCACCAGGGCCACACCCTGCTCGATGGACTCGACCTCGGCCAACCCGACGATCACCGGCCAGCCCAGTTGCTCGGCGAGCAGAAACGGCAGCATGCCCGAGCCTTCGCCGGTTTCCGCCTGGGCGCCGGTGAGCACCAACTGGGCTCCGGCATCGCGCAGGTAGTCAGCCAGCGCAGGCAGGGCATCGCCGCCGGCGGGGGTTTCCAGTACGTGCACGCGTTCCAGGCCCATGCCCAGGTAGGCGCGCAGGGCCGGCTCGTTGGCGTCGCCGGCGTGCAGCACCTGCAGCTGCGTGCCGACCAGCTGCAGGCCCAGTTCCACGGCGCGCGCATCCTGCTCGGCGCGTCGTGCGCGGCCCGAGGTCGGGTGGGCGCCGATGGACACCAGGCTGATGACCTTGGTGTTCAGTGGGTGCTTGAAAGGTGCATTCACAACAGTCTCCTCAGGCAGCATCGCGCTTGTCTTCGTTACGGTAGGCCGCCATGGCGGCGATCAGTGCCTGGAGGATCGCAGCGCTCTCGCCGATCACCGACAAGTCGGCGCGTTTGATCATGTCGCAACCCGCATCGAGGTTGATGGCGATGACCTTGTCGCACGCGCCGATACCCTGCAGATGCTGGATCGCACCGCTGATCCCGACTGCCACGTAGACCCGCGCCGTGACCCAGGTGCCACTGGCCCCCACTTGCCGGTCGCGGCCCATGAAGCCATCGTCCACGGCCACCCGCGAGGCACCTTCGGTGGCGCCCAGGGCAGCGGCGGTGCGGTGGAACAGGTCCCAGTCCTTGACGCCGTTACCGCCCGAGAAGATGAACTCCGCCTCGGCCATGGGGATAGCCGCCGGGTCAACCGCCACCGCACCCAGGTCCTCGATGCGCGGCAAGCTGCGCGCAGCCCTTGTGGACAACTCCACAGCCAGCGCTTCATGACGGGTTTCATCCACAGGCTCGGCGCATTCGGCGGCGGCCAGAATCAACCGTGGCAAATCGCGAGCGATATCTTGCAGCCCCGCACCAGCGCGGCCAATGCACTGTTGATCCTTGATCTGCCACACCCGTGTCGCCGGTCGCTCGCCCAGGCTGGCGGCAAAGCGCCGGCCCAGTTCGCCACCGCCGGTACGGCTGTCGGGCAGCAACCAGTGCCGCGGGCGCCACTGGTTATCCACAGCGCGCAGGCCCTGCACCCGTTGCTCCGGTGCATAACCGTCGAATTCGCTGCCGTCGAGTATCAACAGGCGGTCGACGCCGGCGGTATCGAAGGCGCTCTCTTTATGCTCGCCGAACACGATCGCCAGCACCGCGCCGTCGCTACCGGCCAAGCGGTGTGCCAGGCCCAGCACGTCGCGGTCGTGGCTGCTGAGGCGGCCACCGACCATGTCGGGCACCACGCTGATGTAAAACGCTGGCTCGGCAATCCGATGCAGCGGCAATTGCACTGGCGGGGCGGCGCCACGTTTGCTGCTGCCACCTTGCTGTGCGCCGCTGCGGTCGATGCGCTTGACGCCATTGGGGCCGATGAAGGCGCCCACATGGGGGTTCTTGCGGATGACGCCGTGGGGCCCCATCCAGCTGCCTTGCACCGGTTGCAGGGCGGCATGCAGCGGGTGCAGGCGGTTGCGGGCGATCCACTCGGCACGGGGATCGCGGCGGATGATGTCGCTCATCAGTTGACCTCCGCGGGTTCACGTTTGACCACTGCCGGCTTGGCGGCGGGCGCTACTTCGATCAGGGCATCGGCAACCAGCTCGGCGATGTCCTTGATCAACGGCCGTGGCTCGACCACCCCTTCGAGCATGGCCGTGCATTGCGGGCAACCGACGGCTACCAGTTCGGCCTGGGTCTCGCGAATGTCGTCCATGCGCATGTCCGGGATGCGCTGTTTGCCAGGGATGTCGGTGATCGGCGCGCCGCCGCCACCGCCGCAGCAACGCGAGCGGAAACCCGAGCGCTGCATCTCCTTGACCTCGATGCCCAGCGCCTTGAGCACGTCGCGTGGCGCCTGGTATTCGCCGTTGTAGCGGCCCAGGTAGCACGGGTCGTGATAGGTGACGCTGCCGCCTTTGTGCTGACCGAGGTTGAGTTGGCCAGCGGTCACCAGTTCGGCCATGAAGGTGCTGTGGTGCAGCACTTCATAGTGGCCGCCGAGGGCGCCGTATTCGTTTTTCAGCACGTGAAAGCTGTGCGGATCGCAGGTGACGATGCGCTTGAAGCGGTACTGGTCGAGGGTCTTGATGTTGCGTTTGGCTAGCGACTGGAAGGTCGCTTCATCGCCCAGGCGACGGGCGACGTCACCGCTGTCACGCTCTTCGAGCCCGAGCACGGCGAAGTCGACCTTGGCGGCCTTGAGCACTTTGACGAAGGCGCGCAGGGTGCGCTGGTTGCGCATGTCGAAGGCTCCGTCGCCGACCCAGAACAGCACCTGAGCGTCGGTTTTTTCGGCCATCAGGCTGAGGTTGAGGTCGGCCGCCCAGTTCATTCGCCCGCCGGGGTTGAAGCCGCCGGGGTTATCGGTGGCGATCAGGTTGTCGAGCACTTCGGCGCCCTTGTTGGGCGTGGCGCCCTTCTCGAGGGTGAGATGGCGGCGCATGTCGACGATGGCATCGACGTGCTCGATCATCATCGGGCATTCCTCGACGCAGGCACGGCAGGTGGTGCACGACCACAGGGTGTCGGCATCCACCAGGCCGTTGACGATCGGCTGATGCGGGTTGCCGCTGTGTTCGCCAATCGGCTTGCCTGGATACGGGCTACCGGCGAACTTGGCATCGGTGCCGCCGGCCAGGCCGACGACCATGTCCTGAATGAGTTTTTTCGGATTCAACGGCTGGCCGGCAGCGAACGCCGGGCACGCGGCTTCGCACTTGCCGCACTGCACGCAGGCGTCGAAACCGAGCAGTTGGTTCCAGGTGAAATCCTTGGGTTTTTCGACGCCCAGTGGCGCGCTCTTGTCGGCGAAGTCCAGCGGCTTGAGGCCGGTGGAGCGGCCACCGTTGAAGCGCTCGGCGCGGCGGTGCCAGGCCAGGTGCAAGGCACCGGCGAAGGCGTGCTTCATCGGCCCGCCCCAGGTCATGCCGAAGAACAATTCCGACACGCCCCAGAGCACGCCGATACCCAGAATCACCGCCACGATCCAGCCACCAAAATCCGCCGGGAGGATGCCGGCGACCGGCAAGGTCGCGATAAAGAAGCTCGCCGAAAACATCAGCAGACTCTTCGGCAGGCGCATCCATGGGCCCTTGGACAGCCGCGCTGGCGGATTGCGGCGGCGCGCGTAGACGAAGCAGGCGCCGACGAACATCAAGGCCGTGGCAAACAGCAGTGCGTAGCCGAGGATGCGGTTGTGCAGGCCGAAACCATGCACCAGGATCGCCAGTACCGCCGCCAGCACCGCGCCGCCGGCCGTGGCCACGTGGGTGTTGGCGATGTATCTGTCGCGGGCCACAACGTGGTGCAAGTCGACCATATAGCGCTTGGGCATGGCCAACAGGCCGCCAAGCAAGTCCACCTGCGCGGCACGGCCCCGGCGCCACATGCGCACCCGGCGTACGGCGCCGAGGACAGCCAGGCCCAGAGCGGCGAACAGCAGGATCGGGAGAAGGGTGTTCAACATGATGCGGGCTCCCAAAGACCACGGGTCTTGCAGGCGAAAATTGCGGATGCCTTGCGCATTACCTGTGGAAGCAGAGCTTGCTCGCGAAGCAGACGCCGCGGTGCATCCGCTGCTGCGCGTCGCGCCCTTCGCGGGCAAGCCTTGCTCCCACAAGTCATGGGCAAGCCGTTAGAGCAGCCTTAGAAATCCTTGCACAACCGCAGCGCGTCGTAGATCGCCGCGTGGGTATTGCGCTGGGCCACGCAGTCGCCGATACGGAACAGCAAATAGCCGTCACCCGTGGTGCTCAGCGAAGGCTGCGGTTGAATCGCGAACAAGGCTTCGATATCGATCTGGCCCTTGTTGCGCGAGCCTTCCTTGAGTCCGTAGTACAGGACTTCGTCAGGCCGCACGCCGTTCTCGACCACCACCTGATCGACCACCCGCTCCTCTTTGGCGCCGGTGTATTCGTTCTCCAGCACCGCCACCAGCTTGTCACCCTCGCGGTAGACCTTTTCCAGCATCAGGTCGCCGGTCATGATCACCTCCTTGGGGTACATGCTGCGGTAGTAGGTCGGGAACGACGTACCGCCGATGGCCACGCCCGGCTTGATGTCGTCAGTGACGATCTCCACCTGGCTGCCCTTGTCGGCCAGAAAGTCCGCCACCGACATGCCGGTGAACTCGCAGATGGTGTCGTAGACCAGCACGTTCTTGCCCGGCGCGACCTTGCCGTCGAGCACGTCCCAACTGCTGACCACCAGCCCCTCGGCTGCACCCCAGTGTTCGTTCTGCTCGAGGAACGGGTGCCCGCCCACCGCCAGCACGATCACGTCCGGACGCAAGTCCATGATGGTCGCGATATCGGCAGCGGTGCCCAGGCGCAGGTCGACCTTCAAGCGCGCCAGCTCCAGCTGGAACCAACGAGTAATACCGGCGATCTGGTCACGTTGCGGCGCCTTGGACGCCGTGGTGATCTGCCCGCCGATGAATTCCTTCTTCTCGAACAGAGTTACGTCGTGGCCGCGCTCAGCCGAGACGCGGGCGGCTTCCATTCCTGCAGGCCCGGCACCGACGACCACCACCTTGCGCTTGATGCCGGTGGTTTTCTCGATGATGTGCGGCACGCCCATGTACTCCCGGGAGGTGGCGGCGTTCTGGATGCACAGCACGTCCAATCCTTGGTACTGGCGGTCGATGCAGTAGTTGGCGCCCACGCACTGCTTGATCTGGTCGATCTGGCCCATCTTGATCTTGGCGATCAGGTGCGGGTCGGCGATGTGCGCGCGGGTCATGCCGACCATGTCGACGTAACCGCCTTCGAGAATACGCGTGGCCTGGTTCGGGTCCTTGATGTTCTGCGCGTGCAGCACCGGGACCTTGACCACTTCCTTGATGCCGGCCGCCAGGTGCAAAAACGGCTCCGGCGGGTAGCTCATGTTGGGGATGACGTTGGCCAGGGTGTTGTGGGTGTCGCACCCCGAGCCGACCACGCCGAGGAAGTCGATCATGCCGGTGTCGGCGTAGTACTTGGCGATCTCCTTCATGTCCTCGTGGCTGAGGCCATCGGGGTGGAATTCATCGCCGCAGATGCGCAGGCCCACGCAGAAATCGTCGCCGACCTCTTTGCGCACGGCCTTGATCACTTCCATGCCGAAGCGCATGCGGTTCTCGAAGCTGCCACCCCATTCGTCGGTGCGCTTGTTGACCCGCGGGCTCCAGAACTGGTCGATCATGTGCTGGTGCACCGCCGACAGCTCGACGCCGTCCAGGCCGCCTGCCTTGGCCCGCGCCGCAGCGCTGGCGTAGTTGCCGATCACGCGCCAGATCTCTTCAGGCTCGATGGTCTTGCAGGTGGCGCGGTGCACCGGCTCGCGGATGCCCGACGGCGACATCAGGGTCGGCCAGTGGTCGCCGTCCCAGCGCGAGCGACGGCCCATGTGGGTGATCTGGATCATGATCCTGGCGCCGTGCTTGTGCATGGCGTCGGCGAGATTCTGGAAGTGCGGGATGATCTTGTCGGTGGCCAGGTTGACGGATTTCCACCAGCCCTGCGGGCTGTCGATGGCCACGCTGGAGGAGCCGCCACAAATGGCCAGGCCGATACCGCCCTTGGCTTTCTCTTCGTAATACTTGACATATCTGTCGGTGGTCATGCCGCCATCGGTGGCGTAGACCTCGGCGTGCGCAGTACTGAGCACGCGGTTGCGGATCGTCAGTTTGCCGATCTGGATCGGCTGGAACATCGCTTCGAAAGCCATGGCACGGTCCTCGGCTTACAACGGTTTGACGGTGAACAGGCCATCTTCGTGGCCTTCTTCGGAGCCGCCATACACTTGCTCGGCGACGGTACGCACGCTGCTGCCCTTGGCGGCGAGGATCTGGTCCATGGCGCCAGCGAACCAGCCGGTGAACATGTAGTCGACCTTGCGCCCGACCTTGCCGTACACGTAGACGAAGCAGGAGTGCTCGAGCTTGACGCTGGCGGTGCCTTTGTCGAGGTCGATGTCCTGGATCTTGAACAGGCCCCAACCGCGCTGCGACAGGCGCTTCATGTAGTGCTCGAACACCGCGACGCCTTCGATGCCGTGGCATTCGGCTTCTTTTTCGCACCAGTGCCAGGCGGATTTGTAGCCGGCCTTGTAGAGGATCTCGACGTAGGCATCGGCGCCCAGCACTTCTTCGATGCCCATGTGGTTGTTGACGAAAAAGTGCCGTGGCACGTAGAGCATCGGCAGGGCGTCGGAGGTCCAGACGCCGGTTTCGCTGTCGACTTCGATGGGCAGTTGCGGGGCGATTTTGGCCATGGGATTTGAACTCCGGAAATTCATGATTCGTTGAAGCAAAGGCGAACCGCTTTGCTTTTGAATAAACAGCAGCATGAGTGCCTTTGGGGCCGTAGCGAGCACGTCGAGAGCAAGGAAGGACCGCAGCGAAATGCGTGTCGTACCCGGTACGGCAAGCGTTGAGCGAGGACCTGACGCAGCTATCGGCGGGCGCAGCAGGCTCCAGAGGTACTCATTCGCCCCACACATCCTTGAGGACATTGACCCAGTTCTCGCCCATGATCTTGCGCACCGTGCGCTCGCTGTGGCCGCGCTTGAGCAGGGTCTCGGTGAGGTTCGGGAACTCGCCCACGGTGCGGATGCCCAGCGGGTTGATGATCTTGCCGAAGCTGGTCAGGCGGCGCGCGTAGCCCTTGTCGTGGGTCAGGTATTCGAAGAAGTCCTGGCCGTGGCCCTGGGTGAAGTCGGTACCGATACCGATGGCGTCTTCACCAACGATGTTCATGGTGTATTCGATGGCTTCGGCATAGTCGTCGATGGTCGACTCGATGCCCTTGGCCAAAAACGGCGCGAACATGGTCACGCCGACGAAACCGCCGTGATCGGCAATGAATTTCAGCTCTTCATCGGACTTGTTGCGCGGGTGCTCCTTGAGGCCCGACGGCAGGCAGTGGGAGTAGCACACCGGTTTTTTCGATTCGAGGATGACTTCTTCAGAGGTTTTCGAGCCGACGTGGGACAGGTCGCACATCACCCCGACGCGGTTCATCTCGGCGACGATCTCGCGCCCGAAGCCCGACAGGCCACCGTCGCGCTCGTAGCAGCCGGTGCCGACCAGGTTCTGGGTGTTGTAGCACATCTGCACGATACCGACGCCCAACTGCTTGAAGATCTCGACATAGCCGATCTGGTCTTCATAGGCGTGGGCGTTCTGGAAGCCGAACAGGATCCCGGTCTTGCCGGTTTCCTTGGCTTTGCGGATGTCTGCGGTGGTACGAACCGGCATGACCAGGTCGCTGTTCTCGCGCATCAGCTTCTGGCTGGAGCAGATGCTGTTGATGGTCGCCTGAAAACCTTCCCATACCGACACGGTGCAGTTGGCCATGGTCAGGCCGCCTTTGCGCATGTCTTCGAACAGTTCACGGTTCCACTTGGCGATGATCAGGCCATCGATAACGATGCTGTCGGCGTGCAATTCGGCTGGGCTCATCAGGCAGTCCCCTATTAGACGTGGTACGCCGAATCGTCTGCCGGCGCTATTGAGGCCAGCATATGCCTAGGCGCCAGACGGCCAGGATGCAAAAACGACAAGGGAATTGCCGAAAGCGTCAACGGGGGACAATCCCTGCCGAACGCATCGATCGCGAGTCAGCCCCTGTGGCGAGGGGCCTGCCCCCGATTGGCCCTCAAGCGCCCCCGCCATGACATTGCCAACCCATCGCAGGCAAGCCTCCACGCCGCAGACTTTGCGGTGTAAAGCGGACCGCAGCATATCGAAAACCCGCCCGCCCCTATTATTTATGCCGCCACTGGGCCAAAATCCGGAGAAATGTTTCATTACAGGTTGAGGGCGTCATCGATGAGATCAATGCTTTGGGTATTGGCCGTACTGGCCGTCGGCGCACATGCCGCGGACAAGGACGAAGACGGGCCGACACCCTGCGACAAGGTCGACACCAGTGCGCAGAGCCTGGCCTGCTCGGTCTATAACAAAGACACCGCACAAAGCGGCCTCGATGAAGCCTACAACCAGTTGATGGCGCGTATCTCCGCGCAATTCAGCGACCAGAAAGACGTGCTCAAGACGTATCAGGACAAAGTCAGGGCTGCTAACGATCTGTGGATGAAGCTGCGCGATGCCGATTGCGCCGTGGAAATTCTCGAATCCAGCAGCGACGACAGCGACGCTGACACCACCAAAAATAATTGCCTGGCCCAGCGCAGCGACGAACGGTCGGAATACCTGCAGACCTTGGCGACCCAAGGCGGTGAATCGGACGCTCCGGAAGAATGAAAACCTGTGGTGTGGAAATCAAGGCCAGTGAAGCGATCTTCGCTCTGGCCTTGCTGGACGGCGGAGCAGTCACTCATGTGCCGCTGACCCTGAAGAAGCTGGCGCTGGAAGACGATGATCTGGCCGCGAACGTGCGAACCTTTGCCGCCCAGGCGGCGGCGTTCGTCGCCGAACACGGTATTCAGCGCCTTGCGATCAAAAAACGCAGCAAGAAAGGCGAGTTCGCCGGTGGCCCGACCACCTTCAAGATCGAGGGTATTTTGCAGCTGCTCGAAGGCTGCGACACCGTGCTCGTGTCCCCGCAAACCATCAGCGCACAGGCCAAGAAGTCTGGCGCCGAATTGCCTTCATCCCTGAACAAATATCAGCACGACGCCTTCAAGGCTGCCTGCGCCCTCTTGCTCAAGCGCTGATTCTGCGCCGTCCGCTCCGGCCTCTTCGCCGCCGAATGCGCCCCGTTGCTCCCGCAGAACCGCCGTTCATAAACCTGTGGGAGCAGGGCTAGCCCGCGAAGGCTTCAGTTGCCTGGACGCTAGCCTCACCGGACGGTACCTATCAGTCCTGATAGCTAGCCAGCCCAACTCGATGGGTGAAAAATGGGCTTCTATGACGGAGATCCTTATGCGACACGAAACTATTCGTTCTCTGCTTTGCATCGATCATCACAGTAGTGTGATGGGCGATGCCCCCCATGTGAACCAGCATAGCTATACCGCGTTCGGCTACGGTGGATCCGGTGCGGGACTGGCGTTCAATGGACAGTTGCGGGAACGATTCTGCGGCCATTACGTATTGGGCAACGGCTACCGGGTGTATATTCCTGCATTGATGCGATTTAACAGCCCAGATTCAGCAAGTCCATTCGGCATGGGGGGATTGAATACTTATGCATATGCATCTGGAGACCCAATCAACCGGATCGACCCCACAGGACATTTTTCATTAATAAAAAAAATCAGGAATTTTTTTCGTCGA
>CAJCIO010000191.1 GCA_903970465.1 Gammaproteobacteria bacterium | reverse complement strand
CCACCTGATCCCATCCCGAACTCAGCAGTGAAACGATGCATCGCCGATGGTAGTGTGGGGTTTCCCCATGTGAGAGTAGGTCATCGTCAAGATTAAATTCCGAAACCCCCATCTGCGAAGGCAGGTGGGGGTTTTGTCTTTTTGGCGTCTGTAAAAAATCAAATCAACACCCCACGGAAAACTGATTCCACACACTTCATGTTCCACGCTATCACCGGCTGGCCATTGTTGACCGCGTGCGGTTCTCCGACCATAGGAGGACCGCGACCGCCAATGAGGGCCTCCCCTTGAATCCCGCCAGAACGCTCTATGACAAACACATCGACTCCCACCGCGTTTGCGACCTGGACGACCAAGGCCATTTGCTGCTGTACATCGACCGCCAGGTGATCAACGAATACACCAGCCCCCAGGCCTTCAGCGGGCTGCGCGCTGCCGAACGGCCGGTCTGGCGCCCTGGCACTGCCTTGGCGGTGGTGGATCACGTCAACCCCACGGCCCCGCAACGGATCGCGCAGATGCCAGATCCGGGCGGCGCGCGGCAGGTGTCATATCTGGCCGAAAACTGCCATGACTTCGGTATCGAACTGCTCGACATTCTCGACAAGCGTCAAGGCATCGAGCACGTGATCGCGCCAGAACAAGGCTTCGTCCTGCCGGGCATGGTGATTGCGGCCGGTGACAGCCACACCACCACCTATGGCGCGCTGGGAGCCTTTAGTTTCGGTATTGGCACATCGGAAATCGAGCACCTGCTCGCCTCGCAAACGCTGGTCTACAAGCGGCTGAAAAACATGCGCGTGCGGGTCGACGGCGCGCTCGCTCCAGGGCTGACCGCCAAGGACGTGATCATGGCGCTGATTCGGCAGATCGGCACGGCCGGCGCCAGTGGCTATGCCATCGAGTTCTGCGGTTCGACCATCGACGCCCTCAGCGTCGAAGCGCGCATGACCATCTGCAATATGGCAGTCGAAGCGGGCGCGCGCGGAGCCTTCATGGCGCCGGATGACAAAGTCTTCGCCTACCTCAAGGACAAACCCCGTGCGCCCAAAGGCGAACTGTGGACCCAGGCACTCGCCAGCTGGCAACAGCTGCACAGCGATGCCGATGCAGGCTTCGACCGCGAAGTCTCCCTGGACGCTACGGGCCTGGAGCCCATGGTCACTTGGGGCACCAGCCCGGACCAGGCCGCGCCTATCAGCGCCTGCGTGCCGGACCCGCAATCGGTCAGCGACTTGATCTTGCGCCAGGCCATGCACCGCGCCTTGCAGTACATGGGGCTCGACGCTGGCATGCCGTTGCGCGATATCGTCATCAGCCATGCCTTCATCGGCTCCTGCACCAATGCCCGAATCGAGGACCTGCGTGACGCCGCGCGTGTAGTCCGCGGCCTGCGGGTCGCCTGCCATGTACGGGCGATCATCGTCCCTGGTTCGACCGAGGTACGCGAGCAGGCACAGGCCGAGGGGTTGGCGGACATCTTTATCGACGCAGGCTTCGAATGGCGCCAGTCCGGCTGCTCCATGTGCCTGGCCATGAACGACGACGTACTGGCCCCCGGCGATCGTTGCGCGTCCAGCACCAACCGCAACTTCGAAGGCCGCCAGGGCGCCGGCGCGCGCACCCACCTGATGAGCCCGGCCATGGTTGCCGCCGCCGCGATCGCCGGCCATCTCACCGATATCCGCGATGGAGCCCGTCCATGAGCCTGCAACCCTTCACCCAAGTCAGCGGCAAGGCCGCGCCGATACTTGCCGCCAACGTCGATACCGACGTGATCATGCCCAAGCAGTTTCTCAAGGGTATCGACCGCGCCGGCCTCGATCGCGGGGTGTTTTTCGACCTGCGCTTCCTGCCGGATGGCCGCCCCGATCCACGTTTCGTGCTCAATCAGCCGGCCTGGCAGGACGCCCGTTTCCTGGTGGTCGGGCCCAACTTCGGCTGTGGCTCCAGCCGCGAGCATGCGGTCTGGGGCTTGCAGCAGATGGGCATTCGCGCGTTGATTGGCAGCAGTTTCGCCGGGATCTTCTATGACAACTGCCAGCGCAACGGCATCCTGCTCATCACCCTCGAAGCCGCCGTGGCGCAACAGGTGGGCCAGGTGGTGAGCCAGCCGCAATTCGCGACCCTCGCGATCGATCTCGAGGCGCAGCAGATTTGCCTGAGCAACGGTCAGATCATCGACTTCCAGATCGACGCTCTGCGCAAGACCTCTTTGCTGCTGGGCCTTGACGCGATCGGAAGCACCTTGCAGCGGCGCGAACAGATCTTGGCGTTCGAGCGAAGCCACCTGGCGGACAATCCCTGGCTGCAATAGCGCTCAGGTCGACAGCGTCTTGAAGTGTGTCTCCAGAAATTCCACGCAAGCGCGCAACTTGCCGGAGTACGCCAGCCGCGTCGGGTAGACCGCCCAGACGTTGGCCGGCTGGCTGTAGTCAGACAGCACCTGCACCAGTCGACCTTGCTCCAGCAACGGCTTCACATCCCACAGCGAGCGCAACAGCACGCCGCGGCCATCCAGCGCCCACTGCAAAACAATTTCGCCATTGTTCGACGACAACGGCCCGCGTACCCGCACGCTGCTGCTGTCGGCGTCGCGCTGCAGGTCCCACACACCGAAGGCATTGTCTCGCTCCTTGATCACCAGACAGTCGTGCTGCTCCAGATCCAGAAGCGTCTGCGGCGTGCCGCGGCGTTGCAGGTAATCGGGCGCCGCGCATAGCACGCGGCGGTTGGTCACCAACTGGCGGCCGATGTGCTGACCTGGGATGTCATCACCCACGCGGATTTCGAGGTCGAAGCCTTCGTTGACGATGTCCACCGTGCGGTCGAACAGGTCCAGGCGGATTTCCAGATCGGGGTATCGCGCTGCCAGCAACGACACCGCCGGCGCTACGTGGTTGCGCCCGAATCCGAAGCTGCTGCACAGGTGCAGATGGCCGTTGGGCAGGGCGCGGGCATCGGCGAGTTCGTCATGCAACTGCACGAAGTCATCGAGAATCCTCAGCGCCCAACGCTGCACCCGCTCGCCATCCTCGGTCAGGGCGATACGCCGGCTGGTCCGGTGCAGCAGCCGCGACCCCAGCGTGGTTTCGAGGATCTGAATGCGTTTGCTCACATAGGCGGGAGACAGCCCCAGTTCATCGGCCGCGGCGGCGAAACCGTGCTGGCGGATGACAGTGAGGAACACCCGCAGGTCTTCGGGAAGGGGCACGGTATCTTTCTTGAGGGTCATGACAGGCGGGCACTGGCAGTACAAGTGGCCAGCATAGCATTGGCGCAGTTGTCGAGGCCGGTACCTGCGCCACCAGGCACTGGCCTACAGCAAGAAATCCAGCGTCTCGGCCAGCAGCAACTCGGGGGCTTCCTCGGCGACATAATGGCCGCACGGCAGCGCTTTGCCGCGCACATCCATGGCGACTTTCTGCCATTCCTCGAGCGGCTTGAAGCAGCGCCCCACCGCGCCGTCCTGACCCCACACCACCAGCAACGGCTGCGCAAGGGCATGGCCGGCGGCGATATCGGCGCGATCATGTTCCAGGTCTATGCCCGCACTGGCGCGGTAGTCTTCACAGATGGATTGCGCACTGCCGGGCCGCTGCAGGCAACGCAGGTATTCGCTGAAGGCTTCATCGGTGAACGGTGCCATGCCCGCACTGCGGCTGCCCATCACGCTGCGCAGATACAACTGCGGGTCCGCCTCGATCAGCGTCTCGGGCAATGGGAACGGGCGGATCAGGAAGAACCAATGCCAATAGGCACGGGCAAAGGCTTCGTTGGTCTGCGCGTACATCGCCAGGGTCGGGGCAATGTCCAGCAGCACCATGCGCCGCACGACTGCGCCATGATCCAGCGCCAGGCGGTGCGCCACCCGCGCACCGCGGTCATGGGCCAACACATTGAAGGTGTCGAAGCCGAGCGAACGCATCAACTCGACGTTGTCGACAGCCATTTCCCGTTTACTGTAATGGCTGGCCTCGTCACTGACCGGCGGCCTGGCGCTGTCGCCATAACCGCGCAGGTCGGCAGCCACTACGGTGAAATGCGCGGCCAGTTGCTCGGCGACCTTGTGCCAAATCACGTGGGTCTGCGGGTGACCGTGCAACAGCAGCAAGCCTGGGCCGTTACCGCCGATGCGGTAGGCAATATCAACGCCATTGACGTGACGCTGGTGTTTCTCGAATCCGGCAAACATGCAGGTGGCCCTCGGGATGTTTTTTTCCATCCTGAGCCACCGCAGGGGCCGCTGGCAATCGGCAAAGCGTGATGGGCCGGTTCATGAAACGTGGTTGGAGCCGGCCTCCGTCAATGATACCCCGCTAGTCAGCAGCGGTCGGCTGCCAATCGAGCAACCGCTCGGTGAAGCCATTACTCGCCGTCTGGTAGTAGGCGATGGCCCGGGCAATCAGCGGGTCGTCGCTGCTCACCCGGCTCTCGACGCTTTTCCCCCGCGCGTCATCATGGCGCCGCAGGCCTTGGCGCGGGCTGAGGATCGCCAGATTACTGCCATCGAACAGCCCCAGGTGCTGGTAGTTGCCCACCACTACCCGCGGTGGCAGCGCCGACGGCACCAGCAGGTTGCGACCGAAGAAGGTGGACTGGTAGTCGAGGTTCAACAGGCCCAGCAAGGTCGGCGCCAGATCGATCTGGCTGGCCAGTTCGGTCACCTCCCGCGGGGCGATCAGCTTGGGCGCATAGATGAACAAGGGAATCGCGTAGTTATCGATCGGCAAGTCCTCTTTGCCGGCGCTGCCCGCGGTGTGGTCGGCGACGAAGACGAAGATCGTCTGGTCGAACCACGGCTTGCTCCGTGCCTGTTCGAGGAATTGACCGATGGCGTAATCGGTGTACTTCACAGCGCCGTTGCGACCATCGCCCGAGGGGATATCGATGCGCCCCTCCGGATAGGTGTAGGGCCGGTGATTGGAGGTAGTCATCAGTTGCAGCAGGAACGGCTTTTTATCCGCGTAGTCTGCATCGGCGAGGTTGATTGCCTGCCGGTACAGGTCCTCGTCGGCCATGCCCCAGGCGTTCTTGAAGTGAATGTCCGCTTCCTTGACGCTGCTCTGGTCGACCACGCGATAACCGTTGCCAGTGAAAAAAGCATTCATGTTGTCAAAGTAACCACGCCCGCCATAGACGAAGACCGGGTCATAGCCCACCGCCTTTAGTTGCTGGCCGAGGCTGGCAAAACCGCTTTCGCGTCCGGTGCGCTTGACGATCGAGCGCCCGGGGGTGGGCGGCATCGACAGGGTGATTGCCTCCAGACCGCGGTCGGTGCGGGTACCGGTGGCATAGAAATTACTGAAATACAGGCTGTGCTGGCGTAGCTCGTCCAGCGTAGGCGACAGTTTGTTCGGGTTGCCATTGCTGCCCAGATATCTGGCGCTCAGGCTCTCGATGGTCACCAGAATGATATTGGGCGTACGCGGTGTGCCTGGGTTGTCGATCTGACGGCGAATATCCAGCGGATTCCTGCCGACGAAGGTGCTACCCGGTTCGGCCAGTTCAGTGCGTATCTGGGCGGCCACCTGCGCGTCGGGCAGGGTGCTGTAGAACTGCCGGTAATCCAGTTCGTTATTACGGAACGCGGCAAAAAACTGATACGGACCGTTGCTCGCCAGTTCCCGTTGATAGGCATTGCCGCCTTGGCCGCGTGGATGATCCTGATCGACCCAGAACAGGCTCAGCGCCGCCAGCACCGACAACAGCGCCACCGAGATACCGCGCTGGCGCCAGGACGGTAACGAGGCGGTAATCGTACGGGCGACGGCGCGGCTGCAGGCAAGGCTCAGTGCAATTGCGACCACCGCCAATACAGCGATCAACTTGCCGATAGGATAAGACTCGAGAATGTTGTTCAGTACTTCATCGGAATACACCAGGTAATCGACGGCGATAAAGTTGAAGCGCACGCCGAACTCATCCCAGAACAGCCCCTCCGCCACAGCAACGAATAGCATCACGAAGATGCTCACGGTGATCACGCCTTGCAGAAACCAGCGGTGCCCGCGGCTGCGCCACAGGGCCGGCGGGCACAGCAACACATAGATACCCAGGGGGACAGCGGCATAGCTGAGGAATGCCAGGTCGTACAGCAAGCCGGTGACAAATACCGGCAATAGATGGCCGCCGGCTTCATCGAGGTGGGTCACCACTAAAAAGACCCGGGTCAGAAAGAAAATGGCGAGCCAGACTCCGGTTGTCAGCAGTAAAAACCGCAAGGGGGCTGAGGAACGTATCCGCATCAATAAAGTCCTTTTGCATCGAATGGCAGCCACTTTTTGAAAACTGCAGCGGTTATATTCGGTCGTTATTGCCGGAATTACCTGGTTTCAACGATTGAAAAACGCTTGTCAAAAAGGGTGTGTGGCTGATTTTTATTATTTGTTACTTGATATTTCCTCAGTACATTTCCCCGGTACCAAGATAAATGGCCGCCAACTATGCGGATTCAATTGTTAAAAATTAGTCGGCCAAGTGTGCGTTGGATGTCGCTGCGACATGCCTGCGAAAGTTTCTCCGCGTTGCAGTGATGGGCGCGGGTGCGCAGCCTCTTGGATCGGTCAAGCCCGGGATGCAGAGAGGGGAGTGTGGGGGCGTTCCAAGGCTTCGCAAGCATAGGCATCAGCGTAAGGATTTGACCTGAAGCCGAGCTTTCAAGGCGGTGATGTCGATTTCATCTAGTGAGATTCAGCCAATTAAAGTATGACGCAAGTATCAAAACGCTCGATCCAGCACGGGGACCGCTGAACGTAATTGCAAAGTCCCGGTCCGATCCAACTCAAGACGCTGCGCTTACAGCGTCTGGATCGGGGGGAATCCAATGATTACGCAACGACTGTCGCTGATGGCAGAGATGCTCGATGAGTTGGCCACCGGCCGCTGGTATGCGTCCCGTCCAGGGTTCATTACCGCGACCCGGCGCCAGCCGACCTTTCTGCCGGACCTGTGGATCGCCAACGTCGATCATCCGCTGGGTGCATCCGGTTGCGCCGTGGGTTTTGCCTGTCTCGACAGCCGCTTTGTCGGCCTCAACCTGCGCGATCTCGAACCGACCACCCGCGCTCCATCATTGGTGCCGGGTTATCCGCCGCGGCTGGCCAGCGGCTGGGACGCGGTGTGCGTGTACTTCGGCCTGGAAGACCAAATGGCCCGCTGGCTGTTCGGCCCTGACGGCAATCCGCAGTCGTGGGCACAGGTGCGCGACTGGGTGCGCATGGTGCTCGAGTGCGCTGCAAGGGATAACGCCCGAGTGGCGCCAGCGCCGGGGCTTCGTGCCGCTGGTTGAGTGAACGTCGGCGACGCGCCGAAAGCGCGGCACGTCGCCTCCTGCATCACACCACAGGCACGGTCGCCAGGCCGTCGTCGCCAGACACTGGAACCTCTATGTCATTTCGCCCAGGGGTGAGTATCACCTTGCGGCAATCCTCCTGCTTCTTGTCGAACAGCTTGTACCCCTCTGCAGCCTGCTCCAGAGACATGCGGTGAGTGATGATCGCCTCCGGGCTGAGGCTGCCGCGCTCGATATGCTCCAGCAGCTCCGGTAGAAAGCGATGCACGTGAGTCTGGCCCATCTTGAAGGTCAGGCCTTTGTCGAAGGCGTCGCCGAACATGAAGCCATGGATGAAGCCCGCATAAACCCCTGGCACGCTGACTACACCACCGCGCCTTACTGCTGCGATGCATTGGCGTAGAGCCTTGCCGCTGCTGCCTTCGAGCTTGAGGGTGGCGAGTACGGTTTCGGTGGTGCTGCCTTTGGCCTCGAACCCCACCGCATCGACCACGCCATCAACGCCGCGCAGGCCGGGTGTCTGGCGGATGATAGTGTCAGCCGGATCATCGTCCTCATCGAAGTTGATCGGTATCACGCCGTAGGTCTGCTGGGCATACGCCAGGCGATAGGGATGATGATCGATCATGAAGATACGCTCGGCGCCGAGCATCTTCGCCACTGCGGCGCTCAACAGGCCCACCGGCCCAGCGCCAAAGATGGCGATGCTCGAACCCTGGCCGATGCCGGTGTTGATCACCGCCTGGTAGGCAGTAGGCAGGATGTCGGAGAGGAACAGGACCTTCTCGTCGGCCAAGGTACCGGGCACCTTGAACGGCCCGGTATTGGCCTTGGGCACGCGCACGTACTCCGCCTGGCCACCGGGGATACCGCCATACAGATGGCTGAAGCCGAATAGTGCCGCACCTGGCGGGATGGCTTTTTTGTTGAGGATCGCGCCACGGCCCGTGTTGGTGGTTTCACAGGCGGCGAACAGGTCAATCTGACAGAAGAAGCAACTGCCGCAGGCAATCACGAAGGGGATCACTACACGGTCGCCAGGCTGTACGGCGGTCACCGCACTGCCCACTTCTTCGACGATGCCCATGAACTCGTGGCCGAAGATATCGCCGTGCTCGACGGCGGGAATCTTGCCGCGATACAGGTGCAGGTCCGAGCCGCAGATGGCCGTGGCGGTGACGCGTAGAATGAGGTCGTCGGCTTGTTCGATGACGGGGTCCGGGACGTTGTCGACTTTGACGCTGTGGGCGCCATGGTAGGTCAGTGCTCGCATGCTGGGGTTGCCTCTGGAGGCGGCAATGGAAGATGGCCGCTATTGTCAGCAGAGGTGGCCCCGCCAAGATTGGTTCAAAGCGTTGCTCGGGCTCGGATTGACGGTCGGTGGCGTTGCCTGCGAGCTGCCACTCGTCCGCCTTGGTCGACGATTTATTGAACGAGGAGAGCGGCGTATCGAGCAGATATCCGGGCAACAGGCGATTGATTTGCGCTGCACGATGCAGTCATGAGTCGCCAGCGCGCTCTTTCTATAACCTGCAGCGAATCGATATTGGCAGCCACCGATTGGTTTTTATAACTTTAAGAAATAAACAAGTAATAAAAGTTATTTATGTTGGTGGTGATAAAAATGCTAAAAATGCATTTCTAATGATCAGCGGCAGATCCTCCATGGCAAAGCGACAAATCAAACTCGGCGTCGTCCCTTATGGCGCTGGCGGCCCTGGCCAGCACAAGCTTTGGCTCGATACCGACCTTCCGGTCGATGCCAGCGTCAGTATCGACTGGTTCGTCGATATCGCCCGTCAGGCCGAGGCAGCGCGTTACGATTTGTTGTTCGTGGTCGACAGCCAGTTCATTACCAAGGACTCGCCGCCCCACTACCTCAATCGCCTCGAA
>CAJCIO010000190.1 GCA_903970465.1 Gammaproteobacteria bacterium | reverse complement strand
GCCGCCTCAGGCGCAGATGCCGCGCAACCACAATGACCTGAACTTGGCGTTACAGATCATTGCGGTATTGCAACCACGCCAAGCTGTGCTGACCCATGTGGGTCACACGTTGGATGCGTGGTTGCGGCACGAGCCTCGGGAGTTGCCCGCCAACGTCACCATCGCCCGGGATGGGATGGCGTTGTAGCGGTAGCTTCCCGTGAATCAGCGGCGCAGAAAACGCCCGATGACCAAGGCCACCGCGGCGCTGATGGCCAGGGCTGCCACGGGCTTTTCCTTGACGAAAGTCGACACGGTATCCAAGGCATCACCGTAGGTTTTGGTCAACTGACCGGACACCTCGTGGCCCGCGCCTTCGGCTTCAAGCCTCGAGTCGCCAAACAGCTTGCCAACCGCACCTTGTGCCTTGCCGGCAACTTTCTCTGCAATGCCTTCGATCTGTTCGTTTTTCATGGTTAGGGCCTATCGGGTCTGATCATGGAATGGGGTGCAAGACGAAAGCTTGCGTCACAGGATTAGGGCGGTTGGGCGAGGGGTTAGTTCCACTCGTGGCCTTTGCATTGCTCAATCATTTTCGAACCCCCTCACAGCTATCACCCCCGACCTCTGTTCCTGCCACTCCCCAACCCTCAACCTGTCCCTGAACTCAATCAGGAGCACGCCCCCATGTTCGCCATGCAATATGCCCATCGCCTGCCTGCCGACTACGATCTGCAGATCATCCGCCAACGCGCTGCCGAACGGGGTCCGTTGTGGGATACCACCCCAGGTTTGCTGTTCAAGGCCTTCGTCTTGCAGGAGGCCGGTCGCCACGGTGCGACGGGCAATGTGTATGGGTCTGTGTACCTCTGGGCCGACCCGGCGGCGGCTGTGCGATTCATCGCCAGCGAGCGCTTCGACAGTGTCATCCGTTCGTTCGGCCGCCCACCCATCGAAACCTGGTTGCCAGCCCAGGCGCTGCGTGGCCCGGCTCGACAGGCGCTGACGCTGTACCGCGATGAACAGACCGTGGCGGTCGACCCTGCCAATCTTGCAGGCGACCTGGAGCGCAATCACGCCATCGCTGCGCAGCCCGACACCGTCGCGGTATGGACCGTGCTCGACCTGCACGGCTGGCGCCGGGTACGCTTCACCTTGTCGGCGGCCGAGCCGGATACTCGCGCTGCCCAGCAGGTTTACCACGTGCTGCATCTCGCTGCGCCCGGCCTGGCAGCGCTGGGCTGATGGCGCGCTACCGCGACTGGGTGTGGCTGCATCTGGCCGTGGTGCTGGCTGGCGCGGCGGGCGTCGCCGCGTTGACCCTGGTGGCGGCGGTTATTGCGCGCTGGCTTTGAGCGCCGCAGTGAGGCTGCGCAGCGCCTGGCGCAACTGGACGTCGGAACTGTTGGCATAGAGCACCGCATCCCGTGCCGGCAGCGGCGGCAAGCCTAATGCGCGCGTCACGTCCAGGGTGCCTGCCGGGGCGATCCGCAAGGGCAGGGCGGCCACCGCGAGCCCGGCCAACACGGCCGCGCCGACCGTCGCGTTGCCTCCGCCGACGAACGCCTCCTGCCACGCCACACCCGCGCGATTCAATGCCTCGATCGCCATACTGCGCACACTGCAGGGCGGCGCCTGGGTCGCCAGTGGCAGCGGTTGTCCGGGGGCGAAGCTGAAGTCGCGGCTGGCCATCCAGCCGAAGCGCTCGCTGAGGATCACCTCGCCATCCTGGCGGCGGTTGTCATGCTGCAAGACCACGGCGGCGTCCAGTTGCCGATCGTCGAACTGCTGCAGGGCATCGCGCGAGGTGCTGACATGGATCTCGAACACCGTCAGCGGCTGCGTGTCTTTCAATTGCCTGAGCAAAAGGGGCAGCTCGGCACCGACCAGATGGTGGCTGATGCCGACCTTGAGCCGCTGCGCGGGCGCGCCGAACGACCCCATCGCCTGCTGATGCGCCGCCAGCAGGTGCCGCGCGGCGCCGAGAAACGCCCCGCCTTGCACCGACAGCCGCACCAGCCTGGGCGTGCGTTCGAGCAGGCGCTGGCCAAGGCCCGCCTCGAGCCGTTTGATCTTCAGGCTGATAGCCGATTGGGTGGTGTCCAGCGCTTCGGCCGCGCGTGTGAAACTCTTGAAATCGGCGACCATGACAAAGGCCTCAACTGCTTCCACGTCCAGTGCTTTCATGATCGGGCCATTTTCAATTCGAATGATTGATTGGTTTTAGCAGATGAAATGGCAATGATCGAACACAGGATGCGGATGGCCGTCAGCGGCCGAGCGTGTGGCGCTGATAGCCGAGCAGCGAGCTGGCCCTTGGATATCAATTGTTTCGACTCTGTGATTAAAGTTATCGGCACCGTCTACAGATACCTATGGAGATACCCCTCAATCAGTTAGTCCCGCCATTGGCGGTGTCACAAGGAAGTTTTATGAGCACGCGCGACCCTCTGGGCTATTACGCAGTCCTGGAGTTGCACCACGATGCCAGTGATGAGCAGGTCAAGGCTGCTTACCGGCGCAGAGCGATGGTCTTGCACCCGGACCGTAATCCTGGCAGGGACACCACCGAGCAATTTCAGGCGCTCAACGAGGCCTTCAAGGCCCTGTCCGATCCATCGGCGCGCGCGGCCTATGCTGCCGGCGCGGCTGCTCTGTCGACGCGCCCCAATCCAGAGCCACCGCCGCCTGAGCCGATCAAGTGTGCCTCTTGCGGCAAAGTCTCTGCGCAGCCACGGGTGGCGGTGTATCGATCGGTCAGAAGCTTTTTGTTGGTGACGGTCCGTAAACCCATCTCGGGGGTGTTCTGCAGCGAGTGCGCCCAGAGGAAGGCGCTGAAAGCCTCGGCCACCACTTGGCTGCTGGGTTGGTGGGGCTTGCCGTGGGGACCGATCCATTCTGCTCAGGCGCTTTTGGAAAACATGTTCGGCGGCACCCATCCGCCGCTTGAGAATGCCCGGCTGCTGGCCTATCAGGCTCACTGTTTCGAGGCCGCGGGTCGGCAGGACATCGCCTGCGCCATTGCCCGGGATGGACTGAAATTCTGCGCCAGGATCAGACCGACTGCTCGCCAGGCTGCCCTGATCAGCGAGCGTGACGAGCTTGTTCGGCGGTTCAAGGCCTTCGTTGCGCAAGAGCGCCCAGATGCCGTGCGCTTGAAAAACTCATGGAAGCTCGGCAACAGGTTTTTCGCCTTTCATGCTGGCGCGATGGGTGTGGTGGCGGCGGCAATCACCGTGGCGATCTTCAATGCACCGTTGTACGAGCGCACGCTGCCCAAAGGGTCTATGCCCTATTCGTCCCAAGCGGTCGCGGCGCCAGCGATCACAGCGTCTTCGCCAAGCGCCGTTCGGCAAATACCGCCGCCGGTTTTCGTCAGGCCCAAAACGGCGCCCAACGGCAAGCCATGGCCTGTCGTTGCGGGTTATCTCAGCGGCGAGCCACAAACCCGAGCGGGCGGGCATTCAGAAATCACGATCGACAACGGCCAGAACGACTCGGATGTCTTGGTCAAACTGGTGTCCCTGTCCGCTGACGTCGCTCGACCGACGCGGCAGATTTTCATTCCGGCCAACGGCAAATTCACCATAAAGAGCATTGCGGCGGGCCGTTACGATATTAGATATCAGGACCTGATGACCGGCGTCCGTTCTCGATCCGAGGGAATGACACTCTCCGAGAGTGCCGATGCACGGGGGATCCGCTACAGCGTAATGACCCTGACGTTGCAGCGCGTCAAGAATGGCAACATGGCGATCCATGATCTTGCCGATGGAGAGTTCTGAAACCCCCGGTCACGCGTTGCGTTGGGCCTGGCTACCCAGGCCCAGCATGAACGTCAGGGCGATCACCGTGATCAGCAGCGCCGTCACTCCCAGCCAGGCGAAATGCGCCCAGGCCACCCCACCGGCCCAGCCCAGCACCGCGCCGCCGACGTAGAAGGAAATGAAGTACAGCGTCGAGGCCTGGGATTTACCCGTGCTCGCCTGCCGGGACACCGAGCCATTGGCGACGGCATGGGTGGCGAAGTACCCCACGGTGAACAGCACCAGACCGACGACGACCAGAGGCAGGTAGGACGGAATCATCAACACCGCGCCCCCGGCGCACAGGGCCAGTGAACCGATGGTGACGCGTTTTGGACCATGGCGATCAGCGAGCTTGCCCGCATAGGTAGACGCATAAATGCCCGCCAGGTAGGTCAGGAACAACGAACCGGTGACGGTCTGGCTGAGGCTGAACGGTGCTTCGGTGAGGCGAAAACCGAGAAAGTTGTAGACCATCACCAGGCTGCCCATCATGAAGAACCCAGTGATGTAGGCCCGCTGCAGGGCACGATTGCGCAGATGCAGCCGGTAGTTGCCCAGCAGCAGTTTCCAGTCCGAGTGCTGAACCACGAAGTGACGAGAGCGTGGCAGCAGATAGCTGAACAGCAGCGCCGAGGTGACCCCTAGTACACCGATGGCGACCAGGCTGGCCTGCCAACCCCAGGTGTCCGCGACGAACCCTGCCAGCACCCGGCCGGCCATCCCGCCGAACGCTGCGCCGCTGACATACACCCCGGCGGCATAGCCGGAGTCCGAGGAAGCGATCTCTTCAGCGATATAGGCCATGGCGATGGCGGGCACTCCGCTGAACGCCGCGCCTTGCAGGGCTCGATAGAACAGGAAGGTGTTCCACGAGTCGGCGGTGGCCGAGGCGATGCAGATCACCCCGGACGTGATCAGCGACGCCACCATGACCGGCTTGCGGCCGAGGCGCTCGGAAACCACGCTGGCAAAAGGCATCAGCAACGCCAGCACGCCGATGTTGATCGACAGCGACAGGCTCGCTTGCGCCGGGCTGATCGAAAAGGCGTGGGTGAACAACGGCATCAGCGGCTGCACGCAATTCATCAGGGCGAAGGTTGACAGCCCTGCCAAGGTCATGCAGATCGCTATGGCGCGGAAGGCTGTCGTACCGCGGGCAATCTTGCCGCTGTGCGCGCTGGAGGCAGATGAGTGCTCGGAAGGCATCCGGGAAGAGTTCCATCAGGTATTCGGTCAAGCGGGCATGGTACGCGACGTTTAGTATGGGCCAAAGGGAAAGCGATACTGACCCGGAGAATATAGTTAATAAATATAACTATTAATTGACATAACTAAAATGCAGGGCTATTTTCTGCTCATCGCCCCACAACAATCGCCCACGACAAGAGAGCAACGCGATGAGCACTTATCAGGACCGCTGGCAGACCGTGAAGGTGGAGATCGAAGAGGGCATCGCCTGGGTCATTCTCAACCGGCCGGAAAAACGCAACGCCATGAGCCCGACCCTCAATCGCGAGATGGTCGAGGTGCTGGAGGTGCTGGAGCAGGACCCAGACGCCGGAGTGCTGGTATTGACCGGCGCCGGGGAGTCCTGGACGGCCGGCATGGACCTCAAGGAGTACTTTCGCGAGACCGATGTTGGGCCGGAAATCCTCCAGGAAAAAATCCGCCGCGAAGCCTCGCAGTGGCAATGGCGGCTGCTGCGCATGTACACCAAACCGACCATCGCGATGGTCAACGGCTGGTGCTTCGGGGGTGGCTTCAGTCCGCTGGTGGCCTGCGACCTGGCGATTGCCGCCGACGAGGCTACGTTCGGTCTGTCCGAGATCAACTGGGGCATCCCGCCCGGCAACCTGGTCAGTAAAGCCATGGCCGATACCGTGGGCCATCGTGTCGCGCTGTACTACATCATGACCGGGCAGACATTCGATGGGCAGCGTGCCGCCGAGATGGGCCTGGTCAACCAAAGCGTGCCGCTGGCTCAGCTCAAGGAAGTGACCATCGCCCTGGCGCGCAATCTGCTGGACAAGAACCCAGTGGTGCTGCGCGCCGCCAAGATCGGCTTCAAGCGTGCACGCGAACTGACCTGGGAGCAGAGTGAAGATTACCTCTACGCCAAGCTCGATCAGTCGCGCCTGCTCGACCCCGAGGATGGCCGCGCCCAAGGCATGAAGCAGTTCCTCGACGACAAGAGCATCAAACCCGGCTTGCAGACCTACAAACGCTGATAGCGCCTAGCGCAATACCCCACAAAAATAATATGGGAGGGGCGTCACGTGAACTTGCACATCACACCGCAATACCGTCCGGTGGCCATCGGCTGCTCGGGCGTCGAAGTCAGCGAGCAAGGGGGTGTGCTGCACCTGTGCTCCCGGGAACCATTGCAGCCGCTGCCCGCGCGCTTGCTGGATCGCCTGGTGCATTGGGCAAAAGTACGCCCGACACAGACGTTCATCGCCGCCCGCGATGCCAGCGGTGCCTGGCGTGAGGTCAGTTACGCGCAGATGCTCGAGGATGTGCGGGCAATTGCCCAGGCGCTGTTGCGCTATGACTTGAGCGCCGAGCGGCCGCTGGTGATTCTGTCGGGCAACGACATCGAGCATCAGCAGATGGCACTGGCGGCGATGTATGCGGGCATCCCTTACTGCCCGGTGTCACCCGCTTATTCGTTGCTGTCCCAGGACCTGCAGAAGCTGCGACATGTCTGCGAGGTGCTGCAGCCCGGTCTGGTGTTCGTCAGCGATGCCGGCGCGTTTGCGCGGTCCATCGATACGCTGATCGCGCCCGAGGTGCCGTTGATCGCGGTGCGAGGGGAGAGCTCGGCAAGAACGCCTATTACCTTTGCCAGCTTGTTGTCCGAGCCTGGTGGCGTGCAGGCCGAAGTGGCCTTTGCCGCGACCGGGCCGGACACCATCGCCAAGTTTCTTTTCACTTCGGGCTCCACACAACTGCCCAAGGCGGTGGTGACCACCCAACGCATGCTCTGCGCCAACCAGCAGATGCTCTTGCAGACCTTCCCTGAGTTCGGCCACGTGCCGCCGGTGCTGGTGGACTGGCTGCCCTGGAACCATACCTTCGGCGGCAGCCACAATGTCGGCATCGTGCTCTACAACGGCGGCACGTTTTATCTGGACGACGGCAAGCCCACACCCAACGGCTTTGCCGAGACCTTGCGCAACCTTGAAGAGATCTCCCCAACGGCGTACCTGACGGTGCCCAAAGGCTGGGAGGAACTGGTGGCTGCGCTGGAGCAGAATCCCCCACTGCGGGAGCGGTTCTTTGCGCGCATCACGCTGTTTTTCTTCGCGGCGGCGGGGCTTTCCCAGAGCATCTGGGATCGCCTCGACCGGGTCGCTGAACAGCACTGCGGTCAGCGCATCCGCATGATGGCCGGGCTGGGCATGACCGAAGCTGCGCCCTCTTGCACCTTCACCACCGGGCCGCTGTCGATGGCAGGCTATATCGGTTTGCCGGCGCCGGGCTGCGAAGTGCGCCTGGTACCGGTGGGCGACAAACTCGAGGCGAGGTTTCGCGGGCCGCACATCATGCCCGGTTACTGGCGGGGCGAGGCGCGGCAAAACCACGAGGCCTTTGACGATCAGGGTTTCTATTGCTCGGGGGATGCCGTGCGCCTCGCCGATCCCGGTGATCCGCAATTGGGTTTGATGTTCGATGGCCGTATTGCTGAAGACTTCAAGTTGTCGTCCGGGGTGTTCGTCAGCATCGGGCCGCTGCGCAACCGCGCGGTACTGGCGGGGGCCTCGCATGTCAGCGATGTGGTGATCGCCGCACCGGACCGTGCGTGCCTCGGGGCGCTGGTGTTTGCACGGCTGGCGCCATGCCGCGAGCTATCAGGTTTGCCGGCCACGGCCAGCGATGCCGAGGTGCTGCTCAGTGAACCGGTGCGCGCGTGGTTCAGCCAGTGGTTGCAGGAACTCAATCGGCAGGGCACCGGTAACGCGTCGCGCCTTGAATGGATGGTGTTGCTCGACGAGCCACCGTCGATCGATCGCGGCGAGATCACCGATAAGGGCTCGATCAATCAGCGTGCGGTATTGCGCTGGCGAGCCGAGCAGGTCGATGCGCTGTACCTGGGCAGCGACTCGCGCATTCTCTATGCGCCGCGCTAGATGGGGGCTGCGTTGACCTTGTGCAGCAGTGTCAGCAGTTGACTGCGCTCCTCGTCACTGAGGGTGCTGGTCGCGATCTGGTCGCTCTCGACGGCCAGCGCCTTGAGCGGTTCCAGCAGTGCCTGGCCCTCGGCGGTGAGGTACAGGCCATAGGCGCGTTTGTCCTGGCTGGCGCGGACCCGTTCGGCCAGGCCGCGTTTTTCGAGCTTGTTGAGCATCGGCACCAGTTGTGGCGGTTCGATCGCCAATTGCCGGGCCAGATCGGCCTGCATCAGCCCGGGCTCGCTTTGCATGATCACCATGGCGGTGAACTCGGCAGGGCGTAGATCGAATTCGGCAAGGCCGCCCACCAGGTGCTGGAACAGTTTCAGTTGCGCGCGACGCAGTGCGTAGCCGACCAGAGAATCAAGAAAACTTTGCGCAGACATACTGATGAGGGTCCATAAATTTAGATGCTTAACTATCTTTGCACTGATACCCACTGCACAGCCACTGATTAATGGCGCTGGTCGACGGATCGATAAAAACAAGACCGACAACAACATGCCTGTCCGGAGGATCTCCCCCATGTTTCCCAAGAACACCTGGTACGTCGCCTGTACCCCCGATGAACTCGAACAACAGCCGCTGGGCCGGCAGATCTGTGGTGAACACATGGTGTTCTTCCGCGGCCCGCAAGGCGAGGTGGCCGCCGTCGAGAACTACTGCCCCCATCGCGGCGCGCCTCTGTCGCTGGGGCGGGTCGTCGACGGTCAACTGGTCTGTGGCTATCACGGGCTGGTGATGGGCTGTGACGGCAAGACGGTGGAAATGCCCGGCCAGCGCGTGCGCGGCTTTCCTGCCAACAAAAACTATCGAGCGGTGGAGCGCTACGGTTTTATCTGGGTCTGGCCGGGGGATCAGGCCCTGGCCGATCCGGCGCTGATCCCTCATCTGGAATGGGCAGTCAGCGATCAGTGGGCCTATGGCGGTGGGCTTTTTCACATCAACTGCGACTACCGCCTGATGATCGACAACCTCATGGATCTCACCCACGAAACCTATGTGCACGCCTCCAGTATCGGCCAGAAGGAAATCGACGAAATCGCGCCCGTCACGAGCGTGGTCGGCGATGAAGTGGTCACGACGCGGCACATGGAAAACATCATGGCCCCGCCGTTCTGGCGCATGGCCTTGCGCGGTAACAACCTGGCCGACGACGTGCCGGTCGATCGCTGGCAGATCTGCCGCTTCACGCCGCCCAGCCATGTATTGATCGAAGTCGGCGTCGCCCATGCCGGCCAGGGCGGCTATGAGGCCGATGCGAGCTGCAAGGCCTCCAGCATCGTGGTCGATTTCATCACCCCGGAAACCGAGACCAGCATCTGGTACTTCTGGGGCATGGCGCGCAACTTCAATCCGGCTGACGCCGAGCTGACCGCCAGCATCCGCGAGGGCCAGGGCAAGATCTTCAGCGAAGACCTGGAGATGCTCGAGCAGCAGCAGCGCAACCTGTTGCGCCATCCCGAGCGGCAGTTGCTCAAGCTCAATATCGATGCCGGCGGGGTGCAGTCGCGCAAGATTCTCGAGCGTCTGATTGCCGCTGAAGCGGCGGGCGGCGGCGCCTTGATCGCGTCGTCTCACTGAGGGAGTGTTGCCATGATCCAGGTCCACGTGGTCTCCCGGCGCGAGGAAGCGCCGGGCATCTGCAGTTTCGAGCTGGCCAGTGTCGACGCAGCCCCGTTGCCAGCCTTCAGCGCTGGCGCTCATATCGATGTGCACTTGCCGGGCGGGCTGATTCGTCAATATTCGCTGTGCAACGATCCGCGCGAACGCCAGCGTTATGTGATCGGCGTGCTCAATGATCCCGCATCGCGGGGCGGCTCGCGGGCCCTGCATGAGCAGATTATGGTTGGCCAGCGCCTGGATATCAGTGCTCCGCGCAATTTGTTCGAACTGGCCAGCGATGCATCGCGCAGTTTGCTGTTCGCCGGAGGTATCGGCATCACGCCGATGCTGTGCATGGCCGAGCATCTGGCTTGCAGCGGTGCGGATTTCACCCTGCATTATTGTGTGCGTTCTCGTGAGCGTGGGGCTTTTATCGAACGCTTGCTGGAGGCTTCGTTTGCCGATCGGGTATTCCTGCATTTCGATGAAGAACCGGCCACGGCGATGCAGACGGCAGCGTTGCTCGCCGAACCCGCTGAAGGCACGCATCTGTATGTATGCGGGCCGGGCGGTTTCATGCAGCACGTGCTGGACACCGCCCGGCAGAAGGGCTGGAAGGAGAGCAGCCTGCACCGCGAGTATTTCGCCGCGGCGCCCGTCGACACCACCAGCGACGGCAGCTTTGCGATCAGGCTGGCCAGCAGCGGCGAGGAGTTTCAGGTACCGGCCGACGAGACGGTGGTGCAGGTCTTGCAGCGCCACGGCATCGAGATTCCCGTGTCGTGCGAGCAAGGCATCTGCGGGACCTGCCTGACCGGCGTGCTGGAGGGTACGCCCGAGCATCGCGATCTGTACCTGAGCGAAACGGAGCAGGCCTGCAACGATCAGTTCACACCCTGTTGTTCGCGGGCTCGCAGCGCGCTGCTGGTGCTGGACCTCTAGCCTTGCTGGTGATGTTTTTTCAGGCGATAGGCGAACTGCGCGCGGCTTAGCCCCACCGCCCGTGCGGCCGCCGCCAGGTTGCCGGCGCTCTGCTGCATGGCCTCGTTGATCAGTCGCGCCTCCAGGCCGTCGATGCTGAAGCTCTGGTCGTGTTGGGTCAGAGTGTCCAGCAGCGGCTCCAGGGTTGCCGCTGGCGGCTCGCTCAGCGGGTTGACCGTCAGGCCGCCCTCGCGGTCGATCGAGTAGCCTTGCTCGGGCAGCCGTTCGTTACGAAACAGGTGCACCAGATCGATGGGTTGCCCCTCTTCGCTGGCGATCAGACCGCGCTCGACCAGGTTTTGCAGCTCGCGGATATTGCCGGGGAAGTCATAGCGCAACAGGGTTTTCAGGGCGCGCATGGTCAGCCCCGCCGGGGTACGTTGATAGTCGCGGCACAGGCGTTGCAAAAAAGCATTGATCAGCAGTGGAATGTCGTCGCGCCGTTCACGCAGGGGCGGCAACGCGATGGGGTAGACGTTCAAACGGTAGAACAGGTCTTCGCGAAAGTCGCCTCGGGCCACCGCTTGCTGCAAGTCGACGTTGCACGCGGCGACGACTCGCACATCGACCTTGATGGCCTGCACACCGCCCACGCGCTCGATCTCGCGCTCTTGCAAAGCGCGCAGCAGCTTGCTCTGGCCCGCCAGACTGAGGCAGGTGATTTCGTCCAGAAACAACGTGCCGCCCTGGGCCCGCTCGAAGCGTCCGGGCCGTGAATGGCTGGCCCCGGTGTAAGCGCCGCGATCAACGCCGAACAGCTCGGCCTCGATCAAGTTGTCGGGGATCGCTGCGCAGTTCAGCGCTACGAAGGGCGCATGGTGGCGTGGGCTCATGCGGTGCAGTTGGCGCGCGAAGAGCTCTTTGCCCACTCCGGATTCGCCACTGATCAACACCGTCGCCGGCGTCGGTGCGACCCGCTGCAACGAAAGATTGGCGGCATTGAACGCCGCACTGGCGCCGATCGGTTCCGGCCCCTGCGGTGGTGCGGATGCCGGGGTGAAGCTGCTGACCGCAGGTGCAGGAGTGGCGGCCGGGCCGCCACTGGCATTCAGGTACGCCAGGTCGGACTCCACGTCGCCCCATTGTTCGGCCGTCTTGCCGACGACCCGGCAGTTGGCGTGGCCCATGCCACGGCACTCGACTTCACGAAAGATCACCATGCGCCCGAACAGCCCGCTGACGAAGCCGATGGCGTAGCCCAGTTCGGTCCAGCATGCTGGGTCCTGGCCCACACCATAGCCCGTCAGGTGTTCGTCGGCCTCGCAGGAGTGGTGCCACAGAAACTCACCTTCATAAAAGCCGCAGTCGGCATCGAACTTGAAGTGCAGCGGTTCGACCCGGGTCATGCCTTCAAGGGTGTGCAGATGGGTGCCAGCGGCAAAGATCGCGGCGGCCGAGGCCTGTGGCCAGCGTTCGCGGATCAGCCGTGCATCGCGGGCGCCGGAGAGATAGCCGGTGCGGGTGAACAGGCCGCGCGCCTGCTGCGAACCCAGGCGCTCGATGATCTCGCGGCGCAATGCGCCGAACGAAGAGGTGTGCAGCAACAGCATGCGCTGATCGTTGAGCCAGATGCGCCCGTCATCGGGTGAGAACAGCAGGCATTCCTTGAGTTCTTCCTGAGTCGGCGAGCTGCTGGGCACCAGCTCGCGGCTGTCGCCCCTGGGGGCAAAATGCGCGGTGGTGACGCTGTGATCGGGGAGCGTGCAGTGGCGGTTTTCCATGTTTGTCGGGGTTTTTATCATGGTTCTTATCCCTGGGACGCGGCCTTGCTGAAATGATCACCTGGCAAAATAGTTATTAAACATAACTTTATCATTTGAGCAACTGCCTTCGTGTGCCCGACCTTTAGCGACGTATTGTCCCTTTCCGGTATCCGGCTCAAACCCCTGCAACAGAGCCTTGGCGTTGGCGTGGGGGGACGGCGCGAACGTTTCGGCACAGGCCTTGCTCTGCAGTAAGGGCACGTTGCGGATTGCGCATGAGTCCTGTTGCAGCCCGTGGCGATTACAACCACAACAGCCGGGAGCACCCGATGTCAGTTACCAGTACCCCTGTATTTCTCGATGATCGGCTGTGGGCCGAGCGTGTCTTCAATGGCGATTGGGTACCCGCGCTGGGCGGCGGGCAAACGGTGATCGAGCCCGCTACGGGGGCGCCACTGAGCCTTGCTGGCAACGCCAATGCGGCCGATATCAATCGCGCCTGTCGCGAAGCCGCCGGCGCTCAGCGTCAATGGGCGGCTACCGGTCCGCGGGAGCGGGCGGCGGTGTTCCGGACCGCCGCTGCGCAGGCCGAAGCGCATTTCGCCGAGCTGGCGCTGTATGTCGCGCGGGAAACCGGGGCAGCCTTGTTCAAGGGCGAACATGAGGTGCGTGAGGCGATCGTCCTGTTGCACCAGGCCGCCGGGCTGCTGGCTCAGCCTCACGGCCTGGTGTTGCCCAGTGCGGCGGGGCGGTTGTCCTACGCGCGGCGCCAACCCCATGGGGTGGTCGGGGTGATTTCACCGTTCAATTTCCCGCTGGTGCTGTCGCTGCGGTCGGTGGCGCCGGCATTGGCCGCTGGCAACGCCGTGGTGCTCAAGCCCGACCCGCAGACCCCGGTCAGCGGCGGCTACTTGATCGCGCGTTTGTTCGAGCATGCGGGTTTGCCCAAGGGGTTGCTGCACGTCCTGCCCGGCGGCGCCGAAGCAGGGGAGGCGCTGTGCAGCGATCCAAGCGTGAAAATGATTGCGTTCACCGGTTCCACCGGGGCTGGCCGCAAAGTGGCCGAAGTGGCGGGCAAGCACCTGAAAAAGGTCGCGCTGGAACTGGGCGGCAAGAATTCGCTGATCGTGCTCGAAGATGCCGATCTCGACCTGGCGGCCAGTAATGCGGCCTGGGGCGCCTGGTTGCATCAGGGGCAGATCTGCATGGCCACGGGCCGGATTCTGGTCCACGAATCCATCGCCGATGCCTTGATCGCCCGTTTGGTGGCCAAGGCCCGCGCGTTGACCGTCGGCAACGCTGCACGGGGCGAGGCGGCACTCGGCCCGCTGATCAATGCGCGGCAGTTGCGGCGCGTGCAAGACATCGTCGAATCCAGTATCGAGGCCGGTGCTCGCCTTGAAGCGGGCGGTGAATCCCACGGGCTGTGCTATCTGCCGACCGTACTCAGCGGGGTGATGCCGGGCATGCGCGCCTTTGACGAAGAGATCTTCGGCCCGGTGGCTACTGTGGTCACCTTCGCCACCGACGAGGAGGCGATCAGGCTGGCCAACCACACCGAATACGGTTTGTCGGCTGCGGTGATTTCGCCTTCGATAGGGCGCGCCATGGCGATCGGCGAACAGCTGCAATGCGGCCTGCTGCACATCAATGACCAGACGGTGGCCGACGAGTGCATCAACCCCTTCGGTGGGCGCGGCAATTCAGGTAACGGTGGCAGCGTCGGCGGTCCGGCTGATTGGGACGAGTACACCCAGTGGCAATGGGTCACGGTCAAGGACGCGCCGCCGGCCTATCCGTTCTAGGGCCCGGCCGCCCTCCGTACGTCATTCATCAATAACAATAACAAGGTGCTCATCATGGATTTGAACAACAAGACGCTCGTCGTGACCGGGGTATCGTCAGGCATTGGTGCGGAGCTGGCACGGCTCGCACGATTCTGCGGGGCAACGGTGATCGGGGTGGATCGCAACGAGCCTCAGCTGACCCTCGATGGCTTTTTCAAGGCTGACCTGGGCGACCCACAGGCCATCGACACCTTGCTGGGGCAATTGCCGGATTCGGTCGATGGTCTGTGCAACGTTGCCGGCGTGCCGGGGACTGCGCCGTTGGCCACCGTGGCCAGGGTCAACTACCTGGGCTTGCGCCATTTGAGTCAGGGGCTGTTGCCGCGCATGGCGCCGGGCAGCAGCATTGTTAACGTCGCCTCGGTGCTCGGCGGCGAGTGGCCGCAGCGCCTTGAATTGCACAAGGCGCTGGCGGCAACCGACAGTTACGCCACCGGGCAGCACTGGTTGGAGGCCAATCCGGTCGATCCAGCCACCTGCTACCAGTACTTCAAGGAGGCGCTGATCGTCTGGACCTTCCAGCAATCGCAGCACTGGTTTCGCGATCATGGCGTGCGTCTCAACTGCGTGGCGCCGGGCCCGGTGGCGACGCCGATTCTCGGCGACTTCGTGACCATGCTCGGCGAAGAGCGCATTGCCCGTGACGCCTCGCGCATGGTGCGTCCTGCGTTGGCCGATGAGGTGGCGGCGGTGATTACGTTCTTGTGTGCGGACGCGTCCCGGTGGGTCAACGGGGTGAACTTGCCGGTGGATGGTGGACTCGCCGCCACCTATCTGTAGAACGTGCGTCGCCCGGCAGAGATGCCGGGTCTTGAACAACAATAAAAAATCAGGATGCACACGATGCTCAAGTCATGCTTGCGGTTGGCTGTTGTCGCGCTTTTTTCTTCGCAATCCCTCATCGTTCACGCCTACGACTTGCCGGGGCTGAACCTCGGCACCACCAGTTTCTACGATGGCTCGCCAGTGCCCGGAGGCCCGGGGTGGTACGTGGAACAGTACCTGACCTACTCCAGGGCCAATCGCTTCAATGACGCCAGTGGAGACAAGCTCAACCTGCCCAGACAGCAACTCGAAGTGTTCGCGCCCACGACGCAGATCATTTATGTTCCCGAAGCGATGAGCAACGGCATGACCCTTGGGGCCACGGCACTGGTGACTTCGCTGGCCCATGCCGATGTGGATGATGGCCTGCACAACGCCGCGTTGAGTTCGCGCAACGGCGTCGGCGACTTGACCATTGGGCCCTTCCTGCAACTCAAGACCCTGACCCGCGCCGACGGCAGTCCGCTGTTGACCCAACGCATCGAAGCCGACTTTGTGATGCCCACAGGGGCGTATGATCGCGACAAGTCGATCAACCCCGGCAGCAACTTCTTCTCGTTCAACCCGTACTACGCGGCGACTTATTGGTTTACTCCGAAGTGGTCTGCCAGCGGGCGCTTCATGTACTTGTGGAACGCTACCAACCATGATCCGCAGCGCAGCTTCGGCGATGTCTCCGACACCCAGGCCGGGCAGGCGCTGCACGCCAACTTCACGACTCAGTATGCGATCACCGATCGCTTCAGCATCGGCCTCAACGGCTACTGGTTGAAGCAGATCACCGACAGCCGTATCGACGGTCACGATGTCAGCGGGCGCCGGGAAAAAGTCTGGGCGATCGGCCCTGGATTTCTCTACGCGTTCAACCACGAGAACGTGGTCAGCGTGAACAGCTACTTTGAGCAAGGCGCCGAGAATCGCACCGAGGGCAACAAGCTGGTGATCAATTTCTTGCACAAGCTTTAGCGGGGAGCAGCGGGGAGCGGATATCGGCTTTCTGTTTTACGAATTGACGATCTCTGCGGGGGTCGTCATCCGTCTTTGCGAATCCGACCGATGCTTGCACACCCCGCTACGGCCGCCGCCAGTGCAGCCACTCCGATCGCCAGGCGCATCGCTTGCGCATCCTGCTCGGGATTCATCAGCCCGTGTTCGCTGCCTGGCGCGTGGGCGGCATACACCGCCAGGATGACCCCTACCACGGCCGCCCCCAGGCATTGCCCGAACGTGCGAACGATGGCCAGTACACCGGACGCGCTGCCGCTGCGCTCACGGGACACGTTCGCGAGCATCTCCCGATTGTTGGGGCTCTGGAAGAATCCGAAGCCGATACCACAGAGCAATTCACGCCAACAAATCTGCAGCGCCCCGGCAGGGTCGGGTAGCAGCGCCAGCGATGCCAGGCCGGCCGTGAACAGGCCCAGGCCGGCAGTGGATAGCAGTGCTGGCGGGTAACGGTCCGCCAGGCGACCCGCTTGCGGGGCCGCCAGGACAATGCCTATGGGCCAGGCGGTGAACAGCAGCGCCGAGGCGAACACGCTATACCCGTAGGCATTCTGGAACAGGAAGGGCAGGGCGATGATGGTGATGCCTTGGCTGACGAAGGCGGCCAGTGAGGTCAGCGCGGCGAGGGAAAACCGCGACGAGCGAAAGATCTCCAGTGGTAGCAGGGGCAGGCGTGCAAGGCGCTGGCGCCAGATGAATGCACTTCCGGCGGCCAGTGCTATAACGGCATAGGCAGTGACTGTGACATAGGCTTGAGGGCTGCTGCCCAGTTGCGCGCAGGCATCGGCGGCGAGGATCACCGCACCCATGGTGATGGCAGACAGACCGGCGCCGACGATGTCAAAGGCTTCAAGGGTTTTGGTGGGTGCTTGCGGGATAGCGCGCAGCCCGAGCGTCACGCCAATGATGCCCAACGGTACATTGATCGCGAACAGCCATTGCCAGCCGAACACCGAGAGCAGGGTGCCGCCCAACGTCGGCCCGATCGCCGTGCTGGCCGCTACCAGCAACGCGTTGTAACCCAGAATGCGCCCCAACAGCCGCGTCGGAAAGACGTTGCGGTAGATGGCCGGGCCGATGCTCAGGGTCGCCGCGCCGCCGATGCCCTGCAGCACACGCATGGCGATCAGCATGTCCAGCGACGTCGCCAGTGCGCAGCCCAGGGAGGCAAGGGTGAAGACGGCGACGCCACCAACGAACAGTGCGCGAAAGCCCACCCGGGCCGCCAGTGCCGCGAAGCTCATCAAAGTCATCGCCGCCGCCAGGAGGTAGCCGTTGGCGACCCAGATGGTCGCGGCCGCCGACACATCCAGGGCGCGGGCGATCGATGGCAGGGCGACGTTGACGATGGTGCCGTCCAGCACGGCCATGGCGGTTGCGGTCATCATCGCGATCATCGCCAGGCGCCGTTCGGCCCCTGGCAGGCCATCGTCCTGAGGTTGATCTGCGAATAATCCGGTCACTGCGGCTGGGCTCCTTGATGCGAGATATCGACCCTAACGCTTCTACCGCCGGCCTCCCAGCGATTTCTGCCGTTGTTTTTCGCGCTGTAGAGAAATCCATCGGCGGACTTGATGAGCCCGTCCGGGGTGACGTTATCTGTTGCCGGGGTGCAACTGGCGATCCCTCCGCTGATCGTGACAATCCCCAGAGGATGCTCGCTGTGCGCGATGGCGAGGGAGCGGATGGCTTCGACTATCTCCTGAACGATCAGACCGGCGCCGACGTCGGTGGTATCGGGCAGCAGCACGGTGAACTCTTCGCCGCCGTAACGCACCGCAAGGTCAGCCGGGCGCTTGAGGGTCTTCTTGATGGTCTCGGCCACCAGGCGCAGGCAGTCGTCGCCGGCCGAGTGCCCGTATTGGTCGTTGAAGCGCTTGAAGTAGTCGACATCCAGCATGATCAGGGCCAGCGGATAGCCTTGGCGCTTGGCGCGACGGATCTCCAGTGAAAGCACCATGTCCAGCTTGCGGCGATTGCCGAGCCCGGTGAGGCTGTCGGTCAGGGCCATTTCCTGCACGGTGCGGTGCGCCTGGCGCAGCTCGTTTTCCATTTCCATACGCTGACGCAGTTGGCCGAGTACGATAAAACCGAAGCCGGTGAGAAAACTTACCAATACCAGCAAGTACAGGCCGGTCTTGATCAGGTCGCGGCGCCAGGGGCCGACGAAGGATTCGCGCGACAACCCTGCTTCGACCACCAGGGGGTAACTGCTCAAGGCGCGGTAGCCATACAGGCGGTAGGTGCCATCGACCACGGCCTTGACCTCGGCCACGCCTTCGTTGGAAGTTGGCAGATAGCGTTTGAAAATGGCGCTGTCGGCCAAAGTCTGTGTGGTGACTGTCGGGGTAGAGGGGCGGCGGACCAGGATTCGGCCATCGCGCAGCGCCAGCACCAGTGCACCTTTGTCGTCGATCTTGAAGTCGCCGTAGTAGTCGACGAAGTAGCTGACGCGCAGGGTGCCCAGCAGGACGCCGGCGAACGAGCCGTCGGGGTTGTTGAGCCGCCGGGATACCGGAATGATGGGTTCGCCGGTAGAACGGCTGTTGACCACTTCGCCGATTCGCACGTTACGGTCGGTATGGGTGCGGTGATAGATGAAGTAGTCGCGGTCGGCATTGTTGGCCTGGTCCGGGTTGACGGCTTTGTCGGTCACGATCCACTGGCCGTCGGGGCCATAGATGAACAGCCCGTGGAGTTGCGGCATGATCCTGGCCTGCTGAACCATCAACGCGTGGATCCTGGGCACGTTTATGCTCGCCAGGCCATCACCCTCGACTCGCTCACCGAGCGCATCGGTCAGCACATCTACCTGGCGGATGGCATCTTCGGCATGTTGCGCCGTGGCGCGCGCCAGGTTGGTGACTGAATCGTTGGCCATGACGAAGGCCTGGCGGTAGTCGCGCCAGGCACGCCAGCCCTCGACGGCCACGAAGGTGACGATCACCAGCACGATGAAGCAGACCGTCAGGCGGAAGACCGTCGCAGCACGCGCCGTCGCCGAGTCTGGCGGTGTGTCCGGCAACACGTGTGATTTTTTGCGTCCAAGCATGGTGATTCTCATCCCGGCACTATCAGTTCGAACGCGCGATTCTGCCGGTAAGCTCGCGACTTGTCGCTACCTCTGCTCTGGCAGGTTGGGCGCAGCGGACGAGGCGATCCTGTCTATATAGTAGAGAGGAACGGGCTTTTGAAGAAAAGTCGCAAATAGTTGAAATAAACGGTTGACCGGTTGTTTCAGTGCTGTATTATTCGCCTCCCGCAGACGAGCACTTAGGTGCTGCAAGCGAGTCAAGTGTTTGAAGTTGTTCAGTTTCTTTGTAAGAAGCGCCGAAAAATTTCGAAACAAATGCTTGACAGGATGTGAGGCTAGCGTAGAATGCGCGCCTCGGTTGAGACGAAAGAATCAACCCACCGCTCTTTAACAATTGAATCAAGCAATTCGTGTGGGTGCTTGTGAGCTCAGACTGATAGTCAAAAGATTATCAGCATCACAAATACTCCGCGAGAAATCAAAGAGTTACCTCGAATCTTCGGGTTCGAGAATTGCGATTGCTGAGCCAAGTTTAT
>CAJCIO010000189.1 GCA_903970465.1 Gammaproteobacteria bacterium | reverse complement strand
CGTGCCCACAGATGTGGCGAGGATCGCGGTAGTGCGCCTGGTTGATGACGGAAATTTCGACGAGACGTTTGGCGAACAAGGCATCGCGGCCTTCGATGCGGAAGATAGCGGCGTGCTGGTCTTGGCACAACTGCAACTACTCCCGAACGAGGATATTATTCTCGGCTACAAGAATGATATCTGGTGGCTGCTGGGCGGTGCTGCGACACCACCCATCATGGCTGAAAGCTACCCCGCTGAGTCAGCAGATCCCGCGCCAGATACAACGCCGCCAGCGCTCGCCCTTCTGAAAACTGCGGGTGCTGGGCCAGACTCGCCAACTCGCGCAGGTTGACGCGATCGACGCGCATCTCTTCCGGCTCGTCGCCCTCAAGGCGTTCTTCGTATAGGTCAGAGGCCAGCACTACCTGGATTTTCTGGCTCATGTAGCCCGGCGACAGCGACAGCTCGGTGAGATGCTCCAACTGCCGCGCACCGTAGCCGGCCTCTTCCTTGAGTTCGCGATTGGCCGCCGCCAGCACGTCTTCGCCCGGCTCGATCAGGCCTTTGGGCAAGGACAGTTCGTATTCGTCAGTACCGCCGCAGTACTCCTCGATCAACAACGCATGGTCGCTGTCGATCATTGCCACGATCATCACCGCACCGTGGCCGGTGCCGCGCCCGACCAGACGTTCGTAGGTGCGCTCGACGCCGTTGCTGAACCGCAGTTCCACCTGTTCGACACGGAATAGACGGCTGCTGGCGACGATCTCGCGGGAAAGGGCGATAGGTTTCTGGCGCATGGGGGCGGCTCCTGAGCGTGAACGGGTTACTATACCGTGGCTTTTGCCTGCAAAGGCCATCGAACCAACCCATTGCCCGAGAATCTTTATGGCTCCCCTCGCCTGGCAAGACATCGACACCGTGCTGCTCGACATGGACGGCACCCTGCTCGACCTGCACTACGACAATCATTTCTGGATGGAACACCTGCCGCAGCGCTACGCCGAGTTGCATGGCGTCAGCCGCGCCATGGCCGAGCTCGAAATCCATCCGTTGTTCGAGCGCAATGCCGGCAAGCTGACCTGGTACTGCCTGGACCACTGGAGCGCCGAGCTGAATCTGTCGGTGCGTGACCTCAAGGTCGAAACCGCGCATTTGATCGCCCTGCGGCCCGATGCCGACACCTTTCTGGCCGCGATACGCGATGCCGGCAAGCGGGTCATCCTGATCACCAACGCCCATCGCGACTCTCTGTCGCTGAAGATGGAGCGGATTGAACTGGCGCCCTATTTCGAGCGCCTGATCAGTTCCCATGACTACGGTTATCCCAAGGAAACCCAACAGTTCTGGGACGCCTTGCAAGCTGATATCGGCTTCGATCCGGCGCGCAGCCTGTTTATCGACGACACCTTGCCGATCCTGCGCAGCGCCCGCGCATTCGGGGTCGGGCACCTGCTGGCGGTGCGCGAGCCTGATAGCAAGAAGGGCCCCAAGGACACCGAGGAATTCGACGCGGTAGAAGATTACCGCGAGCTGATCAACGGCCTTTGAGCGACCCTTTGTTGCACATTGACGGGTTATTCTCGGTGGGTGGGCCCCGTCGCTGGCAAGCCTTGCTCCTACGGGCGCAAGCAGTTCCAGTGTCGAACACCTGTGGGAGCAAGACTTGCCCGCGAAGAGGCCGGCGGCGTCAACGCACATCATTTGCCAGCCCCTCAGATCCCCTAAATGCGCGTCAGGAATGCAAATGGACATAAAACAACTCAAATTCCTCATCGCCCTCGACGAAACTCGGCATTTTGGCCAGGCCGCCGCGCGTTGCCACATCACCCAGCCAACGCTGTCGATGCGCCTGCGCAACCTCGAGCAGGAGCTGGACCTGCCATTGGTCAACCGCGGCCAGCGCTTCGAAGGTTTCACTGCACCGGGCGAGCGAGTGCTGGCCTGGGCGCGCACAGTGCTGGCGGCCTACGACGGGCTGCAGGCCGAGGCGGCGGCCTGTCGCGGCAATCTGGTCGGCACCTTGCGCCTGGGCGTGGTGCCCTTGTCGAGTTTCGATCCGCTACCGCTGCTGCATCGCTTGCATGGCCAGCATCCCAATCTGCGCTTCGAGCTCAGTGCCTTGAGCTCCGAACAGATCCTCGAACAACTCGCCAGCAATCGGCTCGATCTGGGCGTGTCTTACCTCGAACGCCTGGATACCGAGCGCTTCGAGTCCCTGACGCTGGACGAAACGCGCATGGGCCTGCTCTATGACCAGCGCCATTTCGACTTCAGCGACCGGCCCCTGAGCTGGGAAGCGCTGGCAGAGCTGCCGCTCGCGGCACTCACCAGCGGCATGCATTTTCGTCAGTCCATGGATCACAACTTCCATAGTCGCGGCTTGAACCCATCGTTCCTGCTGCAGACCGATGCCGTTCATCAGTTATTACAAGCCGTGCATGGCGGGCTTTGCTGTGCGGTAATGCCGTTGAATGGCGGCCTTGATGCCCTCACCGAACACCTGCGCCTGGCGCCTATCGCCGATGCTCATACCCTCGCTGGTTTGGGGCTGATCATGCGCCGCAGCGCGCCCCGCTCGGCGTTGGCGGAAGCGTGTTTTGCGTTGTGTCGCAAAACACCCTGAATTTGCAGGGGATTGGCCAGCCTCTTCGCGGGCAGGGCCCGCTCTCACAGGTACACGACCTACCATTGTGGGACCCGGGCTGGCCCGCGAAGAGGCCACCCCTTGCAGCACAAAACCACCTTCATCGACGCCATCTATCGGCATATCAGTACTAGCGATTAGACGTCCACCGCTGGCAGGCCTAGGCTTTAGCCTATCTTCCAGCCGGTAATCTGCGATGAATGCCAAACGCCCGGCCCCCGCGGCGTCCAGCTTTTCGACGGTAGCTGCAGCGGCCAGTCACGAATACAGTTTCTGCACCCTCGAATACGAGGGTGAAACCACGACGGCGCTGGCCGAAGAGGTCGCCCTGGCGATTGCCTACAACGGCATCAGCCAGGCGGTCATGCTGGTCAGCCCCACCGATCTCGAAGACTTCATCGTCGGTTTCAGCATCGGCAGCGGCCTGATCGCCAGCCCTGACGAGATCTATGACATCAAGGTCAGCGGCTGCGGCGCGGCGCAACAGGCCGAGGTCGAAATCGCCAGCCGTGCCTTCTGGAACCTCAAGGATCAACGCCGCCAGATGGCCGGCACCAGCGGCTGCGGCCTGTGTGGCGTGGAGGCGGTCGAACAGGCGCTGCCCGACCTCAAGGTATTGGCCGGCGCGCCCCTTCCGCCCGCGCACTGGCTCGACGGCCTGCGCCAGCGCATCAGCGACTTCCAGCCGCTGGGCCAGCATTGCGGCGCGGTACATGCTGCCATCTTCATGAATGGCCGAGGCGAGCTGCTGCTCGGCCGTGAAGACATCGGCCGCCACAATGCCCTCGACAAACTCATCGGTGCCTTACTGCGCCAACGCATCGACACCACCGGCGGCGTAGCCGTGGTGACCAGTCGCTGCAGCCTGGAACTGATTCAGAAAGTCCTGCGGGCCGGCATCCAGACCCTTGTCAGCCTGTCGTCCCCCACCGGCCTGGCCCTGCAATGGGCCCGCCGACATAACCTCAATCTCATCCACCTGCCGCACCACAGTGCGCCGCGGGTCTATAGCCCTGCGATGGAGAAATCAGCGTGACTACCCACAATCAAGCCGACAAGACCCCGACACCGCGTTACAAGCCGTACAAAGGTGCGGCCGGCGGCTGGGGCGCCCTGATCAGCGTGACCCAAGCCTGGCTGACCAGCGACAACGCGCTGAAGAACATCCGCACCATGCTCAAGACCAACCAGAACGGCGGCTTCGACTGCCCTGGTTGCGCCTGGGGCGATTCGCCGGAAAGCGGCATGGTCAAGTTTTGCGAGAACGGCGCCAAGGCGGTTAACTGGGAGGCCACCAAACGCCGCGTCGATGCGGCTTTTTTTGCCAAGCACAGCGTGACCTCGCTGCTGGAGCAGAGCGACTACTGGCTCGAATACCAGGGTCGCCTGACCGAGCCGATGGTCTATGACGCCGAGACCGATCGCTACAAGCCCATCACCTGGGAAAACGCCTATGGCCTGGTGGCCCGGCATCTGCTCAACCTCACCAGCCCGGACCAGGCCGAGTTTTACACCTCGGGCCGGGCCAGCAATGAGGCGGCCTACCTGTATCAGCTGTTCGTGCGTGCCTACGGCACGAATAACTTCCCAGACTGCTCGAATATGTGCCACGAGGCCAGCGGTGTAGCCCTATCGCAAAGCGTCGGGGTCGGCAAAGGCACTGTGACCTTCGAAGACTTCGAGCACGCCGAGGCCATTTTCGTCTGGGGCCAGAACCCCGGCACCAACCACCCGCGGATGCTCGAACCACTGCGCGAAGCCGTAGAACGTGGCGCCCAGGTGGTGTGTATCAACCCACTCAAGGAGCGCGGCCTGGAACGCTTCCAGCATCCGCAGCACCCGCTGGAGATGCTGACCAACGGCGACAAACCGACCAATACCGCCTTCTTCCGCCCGAGCCTGGGTGGCGACATGGCGATGATGCGCGGCATGGCCAAGTTCCTTCTGCAATGGGAACGCGAGGCGCAAGCCCAGAACGCCCCGTCGGTGTTCGACCATGACTTCCTCAATGCCCACACTGTCTCGGTGCTGGACTACCTGGCCGCCGTCGACGCTACCTCGTGGGAGCAGATCACCGAACAGTCCGGCCTGCCGCTGGACGACATCGAACTCGCCGCGCGCATGTACGTGAAGGCCGAAAAGGTCATCATGTGCTGGGCCATGGGCATCACCCAGCATCGCCACTCGGTTGCGACCATTCAGGAAATCGCCAACCTGATGCTGCTGCGCGGCAATGTCGGCGCGCCAGGCGCGGGCCTGTGCCCGGTGCGCGGCCACAGCAACGTGCAAGGCGACCGCACCATGGGCATCAACGAGCGCCCGCCGGCGTTCTTCCTCGATGCACTGGAACAACGCTTCAAGTTCACCGTGCCACGCAGTCATGGTCACAACGTGGTCGAAGCCATCCACGCGATGATCGATGGACGCGCCAAGGTGTTCATCGGCCTGGGCGGCAACTTCGTACAGGCCACGCCCGACAGTCACCGCACCGCCGAGGCCCTGCGCAACTGCGACCTCAGCGTGCAGATCAGCACCAAGCTCAACCGCAGCCACCTTATCCACGGCAAGCAAGCGTTGATCCTGCCGTGCCTAGGCCGCACTGACATCGACATGCAGAGCGAAGGGCCGCAAGCGGTGACCGTTGAGGACTCGTTCAGCATGGTGCACGCCTCCAACGGTCAACTGCAGCCCCTGTCGCGGCAGATGCACTCGGAGCCGGCGATCGTTGCCGGCATCGCCGCCGCGACCCTGGGCACACAGCCGGTAGACTGGAAATGGCTGGTGGCCGATTACGATCGCATTCGTGATCTGATCGCCGACACCATTCCGGGCTTCAAGGACTTCAACCAACGCCTGAAAAATCCTGGCGGCTTCTATCTGGGCAACAGCGCCGGGGCGCGCAAGTGGAGCACCGCCAGCGGCCGCGCCAACTTCAAGCCCAACGCCCTGCCCACCGACCTGATTCATGAACGGGTCCGCGCCACCGGTCAGATCCCCGACCTGATCATGCAGTCGATGCGCTCCCACGATCAGTACAACACCACTATCTACGGCCTGGACGATCGCTATCGTGGCGTACGTGGGCAGCGTGACGTGCTGTTTGCCAACGAAGCGGACATCATCCGCCTGGGCTTCCGGCCTGGGCAGAAGGCCGACTTGATATCGATCTGGGATGATGGCCGCGAGCGCCGGGTCAATGGCTTCACCTTGCTGGCGTTCGACATTCCCGCCGGCCAGGCAGCTGCGTACTATCCTGAAGTCAACCCGCTGATTCCGCTGGAAAGCGTTGGCGACGGCAGCAGCACACCGACGTCCAAGTTCGTCGCCATTCGCTTGAAAGCCGCGGCCCAAAGCGCGCGAATCCTGTAATCTGCGCCCACGAAAAAGGCCTTTTGCGCAATGCAAAAGGCCTTCGTGAAGGTTAAAAGACTTCACAATCAGAACAAAGTTTCATCATTGAAACAATCGTTTAATGAACTGTGCACAAGTCGCGGTTTTCGCTTTTTCGATATTGTCAGCCTTGTTACCGAGCCTCAGGATCGCGTCGTCATTCCTCTGAGACTCCCCTACATGAAGCTTCCCTCGATTCTGTTGTTGTCCTTTGCCCTGGTCAGCGGGGCTGCCTCTGCGGGCGGCACGGCTGAAGCCGGTATTGGCGGCGCACTGGGTGGGGTTCTAGGCTCGGTCGTCGGCCAGCAACTTGGCGGCAGTACCGGTTCAGCCATCGGCGCGGGCGTCGGTGGTGCAGCTGGCAGCGCGGTCGGCGCCAACAAACGCAGCCGTGGCGAAGCCGCGATTGGTGGCGCACTGGGCGCAGCCGGCGGTAACGTGGTCGGCCGCAGCATGGGCGGCACCAATGGCGCGTTGATTGGCGCAGCAGCAGGCGGCGGCGCGGGCGGCGCACTGGGCAACTACATGGGTAATGAGAGCGACCGAGACAACCGTAACTACCGCGGCCACGATGACCGCCGCGACTATCGCGGTCATGGTCGTCCACCGCGCCACCACTGGCGTGATCGTTAAGCCTGATTGTCTGGGGGCGCGCCAGAGTGCCCCCAGCTATCCCTCGACGAGGCTCGCCAATCCTGATTCGGCCCACTGCAGAACCGCTGCATAAGGGTAATCTTCCAAAACCCCATACCCCGGCACAGCACGCGCTTTCATGCGTGTGAAGATCGGCACGCTGACGCCACACAGAAAGCGTGTCGCCAGGGTTGCCGACGGCAGGCTCCCCGATTGCTCGTGGTAGCGATTGAGAAACTCGCTGCATTCTTGCACAAAGACCATATCGCCCAGTGGCGGCCTGGCAGGGGGCTCAGGCAACTGCGCGATCTGTCCGCGGCACACCGAGCAGTGGCCACACTGATCCGGCGCCTCGGTGTCGCCAAAATACCGTGCCAGGCTCGCGCTCAAGCAGCGATCGCTGGCGAACAGCGCCAACATGGCATGGATGCGGCCGATCTCGGCGCCCTCATGAGTGCGGAAATAGTCATAGAGGTTGTCGCCCTGCAACTGGGCATCGAAACCCGGCTCCAGCACGCTATAGACCTCGGTCATGTGCTTGCTCTCCAGCTCGATCAAACCCTGCTCCTGGAAGTAATCCAGTGCCTTGATCACACGGGCGCGTTCCGCACCGTGCTGGTAGAGCGTTTCGAAGTCCACCGTCGCCCAGGTTCGGGCGCGCTTGCAGTGCGCGATGATCGACGCCACGAATGCCTGCCGCTCACCCTTGAAGCGTTCGAGGAGGGCTTGGGGCTCGACCAGATACTTGAAGCGGTATTCGGCGAAGTAACTGTAGCGCGGCGTGATGATTCCTCGGAGCTCGAGCTGCACCAGCAGGGTCTTGAGCGGCAGTTGGCGAATATTGCTCTGGTCTGCCAAGGGGCCGAGCAGAAACTCCCATTGGCCATCGCCGGCGGCCTGCTGCAGGTCGTCGAGCACCGCCGCGATGCCCTCGCGCTCTGGCGTGTCGCCGTAAACGAAGTTCTCCAGCACCGCCAGGCTATCGCGGTTGGCCAGCACCAGGCATTCGGACGGTTGACCGTCGCGCCCGGCCCGGCCGATTTCCTGACTGTAGTTTTCGATGGATTTGGGCAGATCGAAATGCGCCACAAAGCGAATGTCGCTTTTATCGATGCCCATGCCAAAGGCAATGGTCGCGACGATGCATTGGATATTTCCGGCCATGAAACGGCGCTGAATATCATCGCGGCGCTCGTTCGGCAGCCCGGCGTGATAGGCCTGCGCTGCCACACCTTGCCGCGAGAGCTGCTGAGCCACGGCTTCTGCGGTTTTTTGCTGGGTCACATAGACGATCCCCGCCTGGCCCTGGCGCGCCTGCAACCATTGCAGCAAGCGCGCCGGCTTGTCGGCGCCGGTCACCGCCTCCACCTGCAAATCAAGATTGGCTCGGTAAAACCCCGTTGTGACTACATCCGCGTCGTCGATGGCGAACTTCGCCTGCATGTCGGCAATCACCTTGGGCGTCGCCGTAGCCGTCAGCAGCAAGGCCTGGGGAATATTGAACTGGCGCTGATAATCGGGAAGTTTGAGATAGTCGGGACGAAAGTTATGCCCCCACTCGGAAATACAGTGCGCTTCATCGATCACCAGCAACGAGATGGGTACCTGCTGGAGGAAATGGCGGAACCGTTCATTCTTCAGGCGCTCGACCGAAATCATCAGGATTTTCAACTCGCCAGAGCGCGCCCGCGTCATCACCTCTGCGGCCTGCTCCCGGGTTTGCGCAGAGTCGATATTCGCCGCCGCCACGCCGTGGCGATGGAGGAAGGCAAGTTGATCCTGCATCAACGCCAGCAGTGGCGAAACCACCAGCGTCAGGTGCGGCAGCATCAGCGCTGGCAATTGATAGCACAGCGACTTGCCCGAGCCAGTGGGAAAAATCGCCGCAGCCGAGCGGCCGGCCAGCACTGCACCGATAACGGCCTCCTGGCCTGGACGAAAACGGTTGTGGCCGAACACTGCTTCGAGGGTAGCCTGCATGTCGTGTCACTCCTTGGACGGCATCGAGGGAGCACCCTAGCGCGGTCGGTGGCGGATGTGCAGCGCAAGATTGAGCCTGAACATTTCAGGGGGCCACGCTTCCAGGGCCGACGCTCAGCGCCATCAATGTTCGCTGGCCAAGTGTCGAGCACCGGTATAATCTGCGGCAAATTGTAACAAGTCTGCCACGGCATGGCCCGGATGCCGCTTTGATGCCCTAAACCACAGCAGGGAATGGATTCGATGCAACCACCTTCAGATGATGACGGCGTTACGCACTTCCAGCGCCTCAACCCTCAGCAGTTCGACGTGGTGCTCGGTTCTCATCCCAGCAAACGTCCGGCCGCCAAGCCTCCCGGTTTTAGAGTGGGCTGGATAGCCGCGCTGGCCCTGCTCGGCGTCTGTGGTTACCTCCTCGCTGCGCGCCTGCAGGGCCACTCACCCGCCCTCCAGGCCGCAGATGCCGCGCAAGAGCCGCTGACAACGGTGGCCGACGAGCAAGCCGATACGCAGCCCACGAAGCCGGTAACAGCCGCCGTGCTGTCTCCAGTGGTCACCGCGCCACGCGTGCAGGTCGACGCCGCGCCCGCCAAGCCACAGCCATTGGATGACTGCATGAAGAACGGCACGGCCATCAACGATGAAGTCGCCAAGTGCCGCTTTGGCGCCGTTCCCAAGCCCGATTCGGCGCCCACCCGGGCACAGGGTATGGTTTCGGCTCATTACATGGCGCAGTACAAAGCCGACCAGGCACGTCCTGTAAGCCGCCAGGGCAAGCCTTATCAGGTTGCCACCGTCGAGATTCGGGAATGGAAAGGCCGTAATCGGTATCGGGCACAGTGGAGGATCGTCGATAACGAAATCGACAACGCTTCGGTTTGCGCCAACTTCCCGAGTGATGCCCTTGAACACCGTGAATGCCGACGCGCCGCCGTGGTGTACTTCAAGGAAGCGTGCCAGGAATGGAGCAGACGCGCCGACCATGAGAGCGACGAGCAGACCCTTGCCGCCCAGCAGCGCTACTGCCTGGCGACCAAGACCTTCGCCGCTGCGGATTAAGGTTGCCGCCCGGCACAGGAAAGCGCTGGCGCCAGAACAGAAATGTTAAACTCGAGGCCTGTGCCCAACCGTCGAACGAGAGCCATGAAAGCCGAGCGCCAGCAACCCCGCCTTAAATCCGATTCCCTGAGCGTCGACGTGGATGACACTCTGGTACGGCGCACGCGGAAAAAAGCCACAACCGACTCCACACTATTTCGTAATGTGTTCATCGGCCTGGTGATTGTGGCCGGGGGCCTTTATGCATTGAGCCAGCGCTACGACCTGGCCAAGTTGCTGGTCATCGATCTGAACAATCCTTCGGCCAGCGTGGCCCAGGCGCAAACCGACAAGCCCACCGGCACTCCTGCTCCAGCAGCCGAGCAGGCCGCGCCGAGCCGCAGTGCCGCCCACACCGACAAGGCGACCCACGCCCAGGCTGTGGCGCCATCGACCAGCGTCGCGTTGCCCGCCAACGTGAACGTCGCACCGGTCTATCTGGGCAAGGAAAAAGAGCGCAAATAAAAAAACCGCCCCGAGGGGCGGTTTTTTCAGTTCACAGCCTGTGTTTTACAGCTGTGGACCAGCAGCACGAATCGAGTCGCTCACTTCGAACTTCTTGAAGTTCTCGATGAACAGGCCCGCCAGCGCCTTGGCCGACTCGTCGTACGCAGCCTTGTCAGCCCAGGTGTTGCGCGGGTTGAGCAGCGCGGTATCGACGCCCGGTACCGATTTCGGCACGTCCAGGTTGACGGTCGCCAGATGCTCGGTTTCAGCACCGATCAGCGCGCCGCTCTGGATCGCAGCGATCACGCCGCGGGTGGTCGGGATGTTAAAGCGCTTGCCGACGCCGTAACCGCCGCCAGTCCAACCGGTGTTGACCAGATAGACCTTGGAGCCGAAGGCGCAAATGCGCTTGATCAGCAACTCGGCATAGACGCCTGCCGGACGCGGGAAGAACGGCGCGCCGAAGCAGGTCGAAAAGGTCGACTTGATGCCGCTGCCCGAGCCCATTTCAGTGGAGCCGACCAGTGCGGTGTAACCCGACAGGAAGTGGTAGGCGGCCTGTTCTTCGCTGAGGATCGAGACCGGCGGCAGTACGCCCGTCAGGTCGCAAGTCAGGAAGATGACGGCGTTCGGCTCGCCACCGAGGTTTTTCGGTGCGCGCTTTTCGATCAACTCGCGCGGGTAAGCGGCGCGGCTGTTCTGCGTCAGGCTGTCGTCAGCGTAGTTCGCTTGCTTGGTAACCGGGTCCAGGACCACGTTCTCGAGTACGGCGCCGTGCTGGATGGCTTTCCAGATGACGGGTTCGTTCTTCTCGGACAGGTCGATGCATTTGGCATAGCAACCGCCTTCAATGTTGAACACCACGCCTTCGCCCCAGCCGTGCTCGTCATCACCGATCAGGTAACGGCTCTCGTCGGCCGACAGGGTGGTCTTGCCGGTGCCCGACAGACCGAAGAACAGGGTCACATCGCCCTCTTCGCCCATGTTGGCCGCGCAGTGCATAGGCAGCACGTCGGCCGCCGGCAGCAGAAAGTTTTGCACCGAGAACATGGCTTTTTTCATTTCGCCGGCGTAACGCATGCCTGCGATAAGAACTTTCTTGGCCGCGAAGTTGATGATCACGGTGCCATCGGAGTTGGTGCCATCACGCTCGGGTTCGCAGACGAACCACGGGGCGTTGATGACTTGCCATTCCTGCTTGGCGCCCGGATTGTAGATTTCCGGGTTGATGAACAGGCAACGACCGAAGAGGTTGTGCCAAGCAGTCTCGGTGGTCATCTTGACCGCGAGGTAGTGGCCTTCGTCGGAGCCTACATGAACATGGGAAACGAACCGCTCGCGCTCGCCCAGATAGGCTTCGACGCGATTCCACAGGGCATCGAACTTGTCGGCCGGGAATTTGCGGTTGATAGGGCCCCAGGCGATATCGCTTTGGGAAGAGGGCTCTTCAACGATGAAGCGGTCTACCGGTGAACGGCCCGTGCGATGCCCGGTCTTGACGACCAGCGCGCCCGTATCGGACAGCTCGCCTTCACCGCGAGTCAAGGCTTCTTTAACCAGATCGTCAGTGCTCAGATCGGTGTACACGGCGTTATTGGCTTGCGTCATGAATGTCCCCGTCGGCCAGTGGCCGAGTGCTCCAAACGTTTTGTAGTAATAATACAAACCTACTACAGCGAAAAAAGTGGCCGGATTATGCCAGAAACATTCGGAAAAAGTAGACCCCTCCTGTCTGGATGGCACTATTCCGACGTTCCTGACCTTCAGTTAGCGGTGCTAAAACCTTTCAGTGACGGGTCTCTGACGGCGAATCGACGCTACCGTCCAGAAACAACTGCGTTACGTCTGCAGAATCGAACAGATAACGCTCGTTGCAGAACTGGCAGTCGATCTCGATGTTGCCACCGTGCTCGATCAACACTTGCTGCGCGTCCTCTTCTCCTAGACTGATCAACGCACGCGCCGATCGCTCCCGGGAGCAGCTGCAGCGGAATTGCAGCGGCTGAATATCGAAGAGGCGCAGCGCTTCTTCGTGATAGAGCCGGTGCAAGACAGTCTGGTTGTCGAGGCCGAGCAGCTCCTCGGTCTTCAACGTCTGCGCCAAGGTGGTCAGATGTTGCCAGTTGTCTGTACGGTCTTCATCGTCCTTGATCTTGTCGATGGGCAACTGCTGCAACAGCAGACCCCGGGCACGATGGGTGTCGGCCTTGAGGATGAACTTCGTGCCCAACTGCTCCGACAGCGCGAAGTAGTTAGTGAAGGATTCCGACAAGTCCGCGCCGCCCAACTCGACGATGCCCTGGTAACGCTGGCCATTGGTAGGGTCAATGGTCATCGCCAGTGTGCCTTCCGGCATCAGTTCCGGCAAGCCGGCGCCGGGTATCACCTGCTCCGCTTCATAACGAGCCAGGCCGCGAATTTCCCGCTCGCTGGAACATTCGATCATCAGTAGGGGGATTGGCCCGCTGGAGCGGGCCTGGAGGATCAGCAAGCCATCGAATTTCAAGGTGCCGACCAGCAAGGCTGCCGCCGCCATGAATTCGCCGAGCAGCTGTGCGACCGGTTCGGGATACGGGTGCTTGGCCAAGACCTCGGCATAACTGCGTTCCAGAGAAACCAGCTCACCGCGGACATCGCTGTCGTCGAAGATGAAACGCTGTGTGAAATCGGTATCGGGCAATTCGGACATAGGTCTGGGTATCTGATATTTATGACAAAATGTATAGTCAGCAAAACAATTTTTGTTACATGCGCTCCGCGCTTGCGAGCTCTGCCATTCGAGGTATTTTATGAACAAACCCGCTCTGTTCCAAGCAAGATGGAACATCAGAGCTTTGGTGACGTGCAACGTCGCCGCGCTTGTCCTGCTGGGCCTGTGGCTGTTGCCCGCAGGTAAAGAGCTGTTTACCGCGTTCGATGTCGGCTTGTTTCACTTGCTCAACCAACCTTTGGCAACCAACACCGTCTGGCGTTCGATCTGGGCTGTGGGCAGCATGCGCCCGTTCGATATTGTGGTCGGGCTGATCCTGCTGATCCTGTTGATTCGCGGCGACTACGTCTTCGAACGAAGCCAGGTACGTCAGGCGGCCTTGGGCATTATTGCCATGATGGTAGCGCTGCTGGTCATTCGTGCACTGTTTTCATGGGTTTGCGACCACTTGGGGTGGCAGCACAGCAGCCCTTCGCTGGTGGTGCCAGACGCAGTGCGCCTCGAAAACCTCTATCCGCACATCAACAAACATCTGGAGCTCAAGGATGAATCCAACCAGAGCTTCCCGGGCGATCACGCCTCGGTACTGTTGATCTGGGCCATGTTCATGAGCTTGTTCGCTCGTCGTAGCAGCCAACACGTGGTGATCTGGGGCCTCGTGGTGCTGTTCAGCCTGCCACGCCTGGTGGCTGGCGCGCATTGGGGCCAGGACGATTACATCGGCGGCGTACTGATGGCATTGCTGGCGCTGGGCTGGGGCTTCTACACGCCGTATCTCGCCAAAGCTACCGCCTTGCTGAGCACCCTCAGCAATCCGGTATTCAAGCTGCTCGAGCACATCCCGATACTGCGCCGCCTCAGCGTGGTCAGCGGCTAGTCACGGCTGCCGAACAATTGATGGAGTTGCCGACGCTGCTTTTTGCTCGGCCGCCCATCGGTTTCAACACCCAGACCGCCCGCCTTGCGCATCGCCGCCGCTTGTTCGCGTCTGGCAATACTCTGCTCGGTCTCAGCATAAAGCAACTGCGCCTCGGGAGCACCCCGCCGCACATCGGACAGTGCCTTGACTACCACGGTGCGCTCCTCGAATCCCACTCGCACGGCGATCTCGTCGCCCACATGAGGCTCCTTGCCGGGCTTGCAGCGCTCGCCCCGGCAGTGCACCTTGCCACTTTCAATCGCGGCCTTGGCCAGCGAGCGGGTCTTGTAGAAACGCGCGGCCCATAGCCACTTGTCCAGACGGATCCTTTCTTCTTCGGCCTGTTTCTGTGCCACGACTTCACCTCATTCTGAAACATGCTGGAACTCTACTACCCTACACGGCGGATGCAAGCGGCAGGCGTTCCGTTTAGAGTGCGCCGAGCAGACTATGCTGGGTTGAATTGATCAGCCCATGGTCGGTCTTAAACACCTCGGGCTCTGATTTATGCAGCAACCTGTTCCTGACCCTTTCTGCGGTTGATCCCCTTGAAGACATTTGACCATCTGACTGTGATTGGCCTGCGCGAGTGGGTGGCCTTGCCTGAACTTGGCGTGGCCGGCCTGCGCGCCAAGATCGACACCGGCGCCAGCACCTCGAGCCTGCACGCGACGGAGATCGAAACCTTCGAGCGTCAGGGTGAAACATGGGTGCGTTTCAATGCGCACCTGGGCACGGTGGTGCAATTGCGTCACCGCCGTTGCGAGGCGCCGCTGGTGGCGATGAAAACCATCAAAAGCTCCAATGGCCACGCGCAGACGCGCTACGTCATCAAGACCACCCTCGCCCTGGGCGACCGGGTCTGGGATGTCGAATTTACTCTGGCCTGTCGCAAGGCCATGCGTTATCGCTTGCTGCTCGGCTCCAAAGCCCTGGTACAAGGCCATTTGGTGGTCAACCCGGGCGTGACTTACGTTCAAGACAAGCCGACCTTTCCGGCTTCTACTACTACCCCTGCCAATGGTGTTGCATGAAGATCGCTGTGCTTTCGCGAAATCCGCGTCTGTATTCCACTCGTCGTCTGGTTGAAGCAGGAATCGAGCGGGGCCATGAAATGGTGGTGGTCGACACCCTGCGCGCCTATATGAATATCGCCAGCCACAAACCGCAGATCCACTACCGTGGCAAGCCTCTGGAAGGCTTCGATGCAGTGATTCCGCGGATTGGCGCTTCGGTGACCTTCTATGGCTGCGCCGTGCTGCGCCAGTTCGAGATGATGGGCGTCTATCCCCTCAACGAGTCGGTTGCCATCGCCCGATCACGGGACAAGCTGCGTTCGCTGCAGTTGCTGTCGCGCCGGGGTATCGGCCTGCCGGTCACTGGCTTTGCCCACTCCCCTGATGACATTCCAGATCTGATCCAGATGGTCAACGGCGCGCCGCTGGTGATCAAGGTACTCGAGGGCACCCAAGGCATCGGCGTGGTGCTGTGCGAGACCACCAAGGCTGCCGAGTCGGTGATCGAGGCTTTCATGGGGCTCAAGCAGAACATCATGGTGCAGGAATACATCAAGGAAGCCGGTGGCGCCGATATCCGCTGCTTCGTGGTCGGTGACAAGGTCCTGGCTTCGATGAAGCGCCAGGCCAAGCCGGGGGAATTTCGCTCCAACCTGCACCGCGGCGGTACCGCCAGCTTGATCAAGATCACCCCCGAAGAGCGCATGACCGCCATTCGTGCGGCCAAGGTCATGGGGCTGGGCGTTGCCGGGGTCGATATCCTGCGTTCCAATCATGGCCCGCTGGTGATGGAGGTCAATTCGTCGCCAGGGCTTGAAGGGATCGAAACCACTACCGGCAAAAACGTCGCCTGCATGATCATCGAGCACATCGAGAAAAATGCCGAGCCCGGGCTGACACGGACCAAGGGCAAGGGCTGAAATACCCGCCGATGTCATTGACGCCTTCACGGGCAGAGCCCGCTCCCACAGAGAATTCGCGATCAGCCTGTGGGGCGGGCTCTGCCCGCGAAGACGTCAGTATCAGCGCGGCAAGGTCACTGACTGATGGCCAGAATACTCGCTTGATATGAGGCGACGAACAGATCGAAATCCCCCACCTCGGTCTGTTCCAACTCCGCCTGACGAGCAATGGACTCCCGCGCCGTCGTTTCGAACGCGGCCTGCTCTTCGACGCTCAAAGGGTTGCCCCGCAGCGTGTCGGCGTGGGCATTGCTCTGACGTAGCGAGAACTGCGCGAAACCTTCCTTGTGCTCAGCCATGCTCGCCAGCACTTTGGCCGATGGCGTCAGGGATGGATCGGCAACCTTGGCAGTCTGGGCCGCCAAGGCCTTGCCATGGGCATCGCTGCCATGGCTGCGATCGAGCAACTCTGCCAGTGGCTGAATGCGCTCCAGCAACTCGTCCGCCCACTCTTTGAGCCCGATGGGTGCACCGTCGCGCTGCAGTTGCAGGCCCGGACGGCGGCCTTCCTTGACCACCGTGAGGAAGTTGTTGGTGCAATTACCACATTCCAGCGTGGCGATCTGCGGGCTTTCTTCCAGCGCACAGAACAGCAGGAATGCATCGAGGAATCGGGCCTCAGTCAGATCCACCCCGGTCGGCAGGAACGGGTTGATGTCCAGGCAACGCACTTCCACGTACTGCACACCGCGGGCCTGCAAGGCCTGGATCGGCCGCTCGCCGGTATAGGTCACGCGCTTGGGGCGGATATTGGAGTAGTACTCGTTTTCGATCTGCAGGATGTTGGTGTTGAGTTGTACCCACTCGCCATCCTTGTGCGTGCCCACTTCGACGTATGGCGCATAAGGCGTGGCCACGGCCAGGCGCAAGCTGTCGGTGTAGCTGGCCAGATCGTTGTAGCAAGGCGTCAACCCCGCCTGGGCGTTGCTCTGATAACCCAGGTCGCTCATGCGCAAGCTGGTGGCATAAGGCAGGTAAAGCGTTTCGGCATCCAGCTGTTCAAGCTGATGCGCGCGGCCACGCAGGAAACCTGCATCAAGTGCCGGCGAGGCGCCGAAAAGGTACATCAGCAACCAGCTGTAACGGCGGAAGTTGCGGATCAGGCCGATATAGGCAGCCGACTGGTAGTCGCGATCGCTACCGTCAGCGCCCTCGGCATTCTTGAGCAAAGGCCACAGCGCATCGGGTACCGAGAAGTTGTAATGAATACCGGCAATGCACTGCATGGTGCGGCCGTAGCGCAGGGCCAGACCCTGGCGGTAGACATACTTGAGCTGGCCGATGTTGGACGTACCGTAGTACGCGATCGGAATATCCTGTTCGGCCGGCAGCGCGCAGGGCATCGACGGGCTCCACAACAGCTCGTTGCCCAGTTTGCTGTAAGCATAGCGATGAATTTTTTCCAGACTTTGTAGAGTCTGCGCCGGGTCGGCCAATGCCGGAGTGATGAACTCCAACAGCGACTCCGAATAATCCGTCGTGATTTGCTCATGGGTCAGCGCGGCACCCATGCCTTCAGGATGTGGCGTCTGGGCCAGGCGGCCCTCGGCAGTCACACGCAGGCATTCACGCTCTATACCGTGCAGGCACTGCTGAAGCAGAGGAAGATTGGCAGGCGCCCCAAGCAGTTCCAGGCGGCGTTTGAGAAAGTCGCTCAAGTTGAATTCCTTCACGGTCAGTCGCCCCAATATGGGGGTGGACATAACGGTCTACAAGGGTGAAGAAAGTTACCGGCGTTGTCGCCTGGTTTCGATCTCGTCGCCAGTTATGACTAGCGGCTCCTGGGTGTAATTCCGACAATGTCAGTGCAGTGTCGAAATTAACCCAGATGCGCGAAACGAGCTAGAGAGCGGCGAAGGTTGCTTGCGCCTTTGCCATCAATTTGTCGCCCTGAAGCACTTCGGCGTCGACCACAAGGGTGCGGCGCCCGCCATGAATAACCTTGGCCGTGCACACCACCTCGCCATCCGCGACAGCGCGAATGTAGTTGATCTTGCACTCCAGGGTCACGCTTTGCTTGTCGAAACCGTGGGAGGTCGAACACGCCAGGCCCATGGCGACGTCCACCAGACTGAACATTGCCCCGCCATGGAGCTTGCCCAAGCGATTGCGCAACTCGGGCTCCAGAGTCATCGCAACTTGCGCGACGCCCTCGCCCAATTGCACCACCCTGCAGCCAAGGAGCTGGCTGTAGGCGCTCTGAGTGAACTCTTCAGGCAGATCCATCAGCGCTTCTTCAGTTGTTTGGCATTGGCGAACAGGGATGCCATTGCGTTGTTGACCGGGGCTGCTGCCGGCTCCTTGGCCCGCGCCGGCGCGCTTTGCTGGCGCGACGACGAACCCGGACGGCTGCCACGGGCGCCATCGATCTTCTCGCCTGGCGTGTCGCTCATGCGCATCGACAAGCCCACGCGCTTGCGCGGAATGTCCACTTCCATGACCTTGACCTTGACCACGTCCCCGGCCTTGACCGCTTCGCGAGGGTCCTTGACGAACTTCTCCGACAACGCCGAGATATGCACCAGGCCGTCCTGATGCACGCCGATGTCGACAAAGGCGCCGAAATTGGTGACGTTGGTCACTACGCCTTCAAGGATCATCCCCGGCTGCAGGTCCTTGAGGTCCTCGACACCATCCTGGAAGGATGCGGTCTTGAACTCGGGACGCGGATCGCGGCCAGGCTTTTCGAGTTCCTGGAGAATGTCGGTCACGGTCGGCAGGCCGAAGGTCTCGTCGGTGTATTTTTTCGGGTCCAGACGCTTGAGGAATCCGCTGTCGCCGATCAGTGAACGGATGTCACGGTCGGTTTCAGCGGCGATCCGCTGCACCAACGGATAGGCCTCAGGGTGCACGGCCGACGCGTCGAGAGGATTGTCGCCGTTCATGACCCGCAGGAAGCCGGCGGCCTGTTCGAAGGTTTTCTCGCCCAGGCGGCTGACTTTTTTCAGTGCTGCGCGGGTCTTGAAGGCGCCGTTGGCATCACGGTGGCTGACGATATTCTGCGCCAGCGTGGTGTTGAGGCCGGAAATCCGCGCCAACAGCGCCACGGAAGCGGTGTTGACGTCGACACCCACGGCGTTCACGCAGTCTTCGACCACGGCGTCCAGCCCTCGGGCCAGCTTGAGCTGCGAGACGTCATGCTGGTATTGACCCACACCGATGGATTTCGGGTCGATCTTCACCAGCTCCGCCAGCGGATCCTGCAGGCGGCGGGCAATGGACACCGCGCCACGGATCGATACATCCAGATCCGGGAACTCCCTGGAGGCAAGCTCGGAGGCCGAGTACACCGAAGCGCCCGCCTCGGAGACCATCACCTTGGTCATGCCCATGGCCGGATACTTTTTGATCAGCTCGGCAGCGAGCTTGTCGGTTTCGCGACTGGCGGTACCGTTACCGATGGCGATCAGGTCCACGGAGTGCTTGGCACAGAGCGCGGCCAGCACGGAGAGGGTCTGGTCCCATTTGTTGTGCGGCACGTGAGGGTAGACGGTAGCGAAATCGAGCATCTTCCCGGTGGCGTCCACCACGGCGACTTTGCAGCCGGTACGCAGGCCAGGGTCAAGGCCCAGGGTGGCGCGCGGTCCGGCAGGGGCAGCCAGCAGCAGGTCGTGCAGATTGTGGGCGAACACATTGATCGCTTCGGTCTCGGCACCGTCGCGCAGCTCGCCCAGCAGGTCGGTTTCCAGATGGCTGTAGAGCTTGACCTTCCAGGTCCAGCGCACCACTTCACCGAGCCATTTGTCGGCTGGGCGGTTCTGATTCTTGATATCGAAATGCTCGCCGATCATGCCCTCGCAAGGGTGCATGGTCCCAGGCAACTCCTCGCCGACCTTGAGCGCGGAGCTGAGAATGCCTTCGTTACGACCACGGAAAATCGCCAGGGCGCGGTGCGACGGCATGCTCTTGAGGGGTTCGTCGTGCTCGAAGTAATCGCGAAACTTGGCGCCTTCCTCTACCTTGCCAGCCACGACACGGGCACTGAGGACCGACTCTTGCTTCAGGAAGCCGCGCAGTTTGTCGAGCAGGCGGGCATCCTCGGCGAAGCGCTCCATGAGGATGTACTTGGCGCCCTCCAGTGCGGCCTTGGTATCGGCGACGCCTTTTTCAGCGTTGACGAAACCGGCGGCAGTGGCTTCAGGGTCGCGTTGCGGGTCGTTGAACAGACCGTCGGCAAGCTCGCCAAGGCCGGCTTCCAGGGCGATCTGGCCCTTGGTGCGACGCTTCTGCTTATAGGGCAGGTAGAGGTCTTCGAGACGGGTCTTGGTGTCGGCCAGCTTGATGTCGCGGGCCAGCTCCGGGGTCAGCTTGCCTTGCTCCTCGATACTGGCGAGGATGCTGATACGCCGCTCGTCGAGTTCGCGCAGGTAGCGCAGGCGCTCTTCAAGATGACGCAACTGGATGTCATCGAGGCTGCCGGTGACTTCTTTGCGATAGCGGGCGATGAACGGCACTGTAGAACCTTCATCAAGTAGTGCCACGGCCGCTTCGACCTGTTGAGGGCGGACGCCGAGTTCTTCGGCAATGCGGCTGTTGATACTGTCCATTAGACCACCTGACCTATTGTTAATGCAGAGCCCCGCTTTTAGCGGGCGAACCATCCTCGCCAGGCCTCGGAGCCTGACGCTAGCGGCCGGCATTATAACCACCCATAAGCCCTTGGGGGGATTGCCGGTTTACCTGCGAGATATGTCAGGATGGCGGATCAGGAAAAATCTGCTAACAATGCACTCGGCACAGCGGCTTGCAGCTAAGCCATAATGCGCGCCGAGATCATAGGAGCTATTCATGAGCAGCACTGTCCTCCCTGTTGAAGGCGACAAAATCCTCATCGTCGATGACGATCCCGGCCTGAGCAGTCTTCTGGAGCGTTTCTTCACCAGCAAGGGTTACCGCGCGCGCGCTGTGCCCAATGCCGAGCAAATGGACCGCCTGCTGACCCGTGAAGTCTTCAATCTGGTCGTGCTCGACCTCATGCTGCCAGGCGAGGACGGTCTGTCCGCGTGCCGACGCCTGCGAGCGGCCAAGAACCAGATCCCGATCATCATGCTGACCGCCAAGGGCGACGAGCTGAGCCGTATCAAGGGACTGGAGCTGGGTGCCGACGATTACCTGGCCAAGCCATTCAACCCGGATGAACTGATGGCACGGGTCAAAGCCGTGTTACGTCGCCAATCCGCCCCGGTCCCGGGTGCGCCCGGCAGCGAGGACGAGTCCGTCACCTTCGGTGATTACGAACTGTCCCTGGCCACTCGCGAACTGCGTCGCGGCGATGAATTGCACATGCTGACCACCGGCGAGTTTGCGGTTCTCAAGGCTCTGGTGATGCATGCACGCGAACCCTTGACCCGCGACAAGCTGATGAATCTGGCACGCGGGCGTGAATGGGACGCACTGGAGCGCTCCATCGACGTGCAGATCTCGCGCCTGCGCCGGATGATCGAACCGGACCCTTCCAAGCCGCGTTATATCCAGACGGTCTGGGGCGTAGGGTATGTTTTCGTACCGGACGGCGGCAAAAGCAAGGCGTAAAGCCTGACCTGTAGAAGCGGGCCGCCCTGCAACCCCAACCCCCAGCCGGGGGTTTTGCGTTGTGGGCGGCCCGTTGTCCGCATTGTTGCGAGCCTGCCTCGCGCCTGCAAAGTTATGTGCTCAAGCCTATGAAAACCCCGTTGTGGTTCCCCCAGAGTTTCTTCTCGCGCACGCTCTGGCTGGTGCTGATCGTCGTGCTGTTCTCCAAGGCACTGACACTCGTCTACCTGCTGATGAACGAGGATGTACTGGTCGACCGTCAGTACAGTCACGGTGTGGCCCTGACATTGCGCGCGTACTGGGCGGCCGATGAGTCCAATCGCGATCAGATCGCCGAAGCGGCAGGCTTGATCCGGGTCGTGGGCGGCGGGGTGCCGGAAGGGGAGCAACACTGGCCCTACAGCGAAATCTACCAACGCCAGATGCAGGCCGAGCTGGGCAGCGATACCGAGGTGCGCCTGCGCGTGCATGCACCGCCCGCGCTATGGGTCCAGGCCCCAAGCCTGGGCCCGGGCTGGCTGAAGGTGCCTTTATATCCGCACCCCTTGCGCGGCCAGAAAATCTGGAGCGTGCTGGGCTGGTTCCTGGCGATCGGACTGCTGTCGACGGCATCAGCCTGGATATTCGTGCGCCAGCTCAATCAACCGCTCAAGCGCCTGGTGTTCGCTGCCAGGCAACTGGGCCAGGGCCGTAGCGTGCGCCTGCCGATCAGCGATACGCCGAGCGAGATGGCCGAAGTTTACCGCTCGTTCAACCAGATGGCCGAGGATGTCGAACAGGCGGCTCGGGAACGCGAACTGATGCTGGCCGGCGTGTCACACGACCTGCGGACACCCTTGACCCGTCTGCGGCTTTCGCTTGAATTGATGAGTGGCGACAGCGACCTGAGCGAAGACATGGTCCGGGATATCGAAGACATGGACGCCATCCTCGACCAATTTTTGGCGTTTATCCGGGATGGCCGGGACGAGACGATCGAAGAAGTCGACCTGTGCGACCTTATTCGCCACACCGTCGCCCCGTTCAATCAGCCCGAAGAACGGGTGCGACTGTGCCTGGAAACAATCCCGCCCTTCCCGCTGAGAAGAATCTCGATCAAGCGCCTGCTGAACAATCTGATCGGCAATGCGCTTTATCATGCGGGCAGCGGTGTCGAAGTAGCAGCCTACGTTGCCGAGCACTCCAGCGCGCCTTATGTCGTGCTCAGCGTTCTGGACCGTGGCACCGGTATCGACCCGGCGGAACTCGAAGGCATTTTCAACCCTTTCACTCGCGGCGATCTTGCCCGCAGCGGCAAAGGTACCGGCTTGGGCCTGGCCATAGTCAAGCGTATCGTGCTGATGCATGGCGGCAACGTGGAGCTTCGCAACCGCTCAGGCGGCGGCCTCGAAGCACGGGTGGTGTTACCCCTGAATCTCATGCTGCCGCGTGATGCGGTTTGAAGGATGGAGGCTTACAAGGACTTCTCGAAGATCTTGGAGTTACGCTGATAGTTGTACAGTGACGCCCGGGCGGCAGGTAGCCGCTCGACACCGCTGGGGATAAAACCACGCTCGCGGAACCAGTGCGCTGTGCGGGTAGTGAGAACGAACAGGGTATTGATCCCCAGCGCCTTGGCACGCACCTCGATGCGCTCCAGCAACTCATCGCCGCGCCCGCCATGGCGGTACTCCGGATTGACCGCCAGGCAGGCGAGCTCCGCAGCCTGGGAATCGGCAATCGGATACAGCGCCGCACAGGCGATGATCATCCCCTCGCGCTCGACCACGCTGAATTGAGTGATTTCCCGCTCCAGCACCTCGCGTGAACGGCGTACCAGAATACCCTGCTCTTCCAGCGGGCTGATCAGTTCGATCAATCCGCCCACGTCCTCGATATTGGCCTCGCGGACCTTCTCGAACTGTTCCTGCGCCACCAGCGTACCGCCACCATCGCGGGTGAACAGCTCGGTCAGCAAGGCGCCATTTTCGGCATAGCTGACGATATGACTGCGGGCCACACCTCCCTTGCAAGCCTCGGCGGCGGCATCCAGCAACTCGCCCTGATAGTCACTGCCCAGACGCAACAGATGCGCCGGCACCTGCGCCGGGCCCAGCTCACGCACCAGCTTGCCATGCTCGTCGAGCAAACCGGGCTCGGCGCCAAACAGCAATAGCTTGTCGGCACCCAGATCGATAGCCGCCCGCGTCGCGACATCCTCGCAGGCAATGTTGAAAATTTCCCCAGTGGGCGAGTAGCCCAAAGGCGACAGCAGTACGATCGAGCGTTCATCGAGCAGCTTGTTGATACCCTTGCGGTCGACCCTGCGCACCAGGCCCGTGTGGTGATAATCCACCCCTTCGACCACGCCGATCGGCCGCGCGGTGACCAGATTGCCGCTCGCCACGCGCAAGCGCGAGCCCTGCATCGGCGACGAGGCCATGTCCATCGACAGCCGCGCCTCGATAGCGATACGCAAATACCCTACAGCGTCGATCACGCAGTCCAGCGTGGCCGCGTCGGTGATACGCAGCCCGTGGTGGTAACGCGGGGTAATACCTCGTGTGGCCAGACGCTCCTCGATCTGCGGGCGCGAGCCGTGCACCAGCACCAGGCGCACCCCCAAGCTGTGCAGCAACACCAGATCGTGAACGATATTGCCGAAATTGGGATGGTCGACCCCGTCCCCCGGCAGCATCACCACAAAGGTGCAGTCCCGGTGGGCATTGATATAGGGCGAGGCGTGACGAAGCCAGTTAACGTACTCGGGCATGCTGAAATAAGCCTGTAAAAAATTGGACGAAACGTGAAAACGCAACTTGGGTGTTGTGGGTTATCGTCGAAACAGGCTTGGCAACACGCGCGCGCTCCTTTCAGAAACGGTCAACAGGGCTATCACTTTAGGGTCAGCCTCTTGTGTGACAGATCGCTCTATCACTGCTCAGAGACCGAGGTCAGACAATAATGTTCTACCAATTGTTGCAATAGACGCACGGTCGGCTGCAAACGTGACATTTCCAGATATTCCCCCGGTTGATGCGCGCAGGCAATATCGCCAGGACCCAATACCAGCGTTTCACAGCCCAGGCGCTGAAAGTACGGGGCCTCGGTCCCAAAGGCCACAGCGGCGGCAGTGTGCCCAGTGAGGCGCTCGGCGACCCGCACCAACTCGGCGTCGGCCAGTTGTTCGAACGGCGGGACTTCGGGAAACAACGGCTGGTAGTCGATCTTGACCTGATGCTGCTCGGCCAGCGGTGCCAGCTTTTGGCGTATCGCCGCGCGCAGGACCTCAGGGTCCATGCCCGGCAGCGGTCGCAAGTCGAATTCAAGCGAGCATTGCCCGCAGATGCGATTGGGATTATCGCCACCATGGATGCAACCGAAGTTTAGCGTCGGTTGCGGCACACTGAACTGTGGATTGCGATACTCGCGCTGCCATTGCTGACGCAGGCCCTTGAGCTCGGAAATGGCTTCGTGCATGGCCTCCAGTGCACTGTGGCCCAGACTCGGGTCAGAGGAATGCCCACTCTGGCCAAGGATATCGATGCGCTCCATCATCACACCCTTGTGCAGGCGAATCGGCTTGAGCCCGGTCGGCTCGCCGATCACCGCTGCGCGCCCCAGCGGGCGTCCGGCCTCGGCCAGGGCCCGCGCCCCGGACATCGAACTCTCTTCATCGCACGTGGCGAGAATCAGCAACGGCTGCTTGAACGGTTTATCGAGCAGTGGCTTGACCGCCTCGATGGCCAGTGCGAAAAAACCTTTCATGTCACAACTGCCCAGACCAACCCAGCGCCCGTCCACCTCGGTGAGCTTGAGGGGATCGGTCTTCCACAGTTTTTCGTCGAAGGGCACGGTGTCGCTATGGCCCGCCAGCACCAGCCCGCCTGGGCCGCTGCCATAGCTGGCCAGCAGGTTGAACTTGCCGGGTGCGACCTGTTGGATATCGCAGGCAAAGCCCAGGTCTGCCAACCAACCGGCCAGCAGATCGATCACCGGGCGGTTGGACAGATCGAGGCTCGGCTGCGTGCAGCTCACCGATGGCACCGCGATCAGGGCGGCGAACTGGTCTTTCATGGACGGCAAAGGCATGCGCATTCTCCCAGGGCGAAGCCCATCATAGAGCCATCTGGCGTCGAGAATAAACCGTCAGCGCAACACTCCTGTACACTGCTCGGCCATAGCAGCCCCCTTATTTAGCGTCTGCGCGGCATTACGCCAGCGCCTGGATTTTCCCGCCATGCAAAAAGAAACCGAAATCAAACTGCGCGTCAGTCGCGAAACTCTCATCGCCTTGCGCGAGCACCCGCTGCTGAAAAAGCGCAACAAAAGTGGCTGGGAACGCCGCGAATTGTTCAATCAGTACTTCGACACGCCCGAGCGCGACCTTGCCGGGGCCAAGGTTGCCCTGCGCCTGCGCCGTGATGGCGACGAGTTCATTCAGACCCTCAAGACCCGCGGCCAGAGCGTCGCCGGGCTGTCGGAGCGTAACGAATACGACTGGAAACTGGCCAAGGCCAAGCTGGACCTGAAAAAACTCGACGACGAATGCTGGCCGGCACAGCTCGCAGAGCTGGACAAAAAGACCATCAAGCCGATATTCACCACCGATTTCGTCCGCGAGCGTGCCGAAATCGCCTGGGGCCGTGGCAAGAGCAAAGTCGTGATCGAGGCAGCCCTGGACTTGGGCAAGGTCATCGTCGGCAAGCAGTCGGAAGAAATCTGCGAGCTGGAACTGGAACTGCGTGAAGGTGAGCCTGCGGCGCTGCTGGAGCTCGCCGCCGAGCTGGCCGCGACCCTGCCGCTAATGCCATGCGACATCAGCAAGGCCGAGCGAGGCTACCGTCTGTTCGATGCCAACAGCTATGCCTTGAGCCTGCCCGCGCCAGAGCTGAGTGCCGAAACTTCGCTGGACGACGCCTTCACCGGCCTGGCCTGGCACCTGCTGGCGAGCAGCCAGCGACTGGCCGAGCAATACCGTTTCAACGGCCATTGGCGCCTGCTGCAAGATTGGGTCACGCAGTTGATCGAACTGCGCGCCTTGCTCGGCAGCCTTGGCCAGGCCGCACCACGCGCCACCTCCAGCGAACTGCGCAGCGCCCTCGACCTGCTGCTGGAAGACTGGCGCCCGCTGGTCGAAGCTGGCCAGGAAGACGAAGACGTGCGCCGCGCCGCGCCCGAGCAGTTCGCCGAAGAGCTGCAAGACCCACGTTGGGGACTGTTCTCGCTGAACACCTCGCGCTGGTTACTGGCGCGCACCTGGACCGTGGAGCGCAATAACCGCGGCAATCGCCAAGGCGCTGCGCAACTGGCCAACTGGCTGGCGCATTTCATTGCCGAAGAAGGTGCTGCCTTGCAACTGCAGCGCTATCAGCAACAGCCCGAGGACCTGGCCGAACAGCTACCGCGTATCGAGCGCATTCAGGCCTGGATGCATCACGCCCGTGGCGTGCTGGACCTCCCTGAGCTGGATCGCCTCTACGGCGACTTGAACAAGTTGCAGGCACTGGCCAACCAGCAGATCAGCGACGAAGTCCTCGACGCCCGCGTCCACCAGGCGCTAGCCGTGTCCCAGACTCGCGCCTGGAAGCAACTGGTTCGCAAGTAACATGACGGTGCTGCCCTCAGCGCAGCACCGGCAGACTCGTGGTGGACTTGATCTCTGACAAGGCCACCGTCGAGTTGACCTCCTGAATCCCCGGCACCATCGACAGCTTCTCGAAAAAGAACCGCTCGTAGGCTTCAATGTCCGGAGTCACGATCCGTAACAGAAAATCCACCGCCCCCATCAGTACATAACACTCCAGCACCTCCGGAAAGCCGCGAATCGCTTCGGTGAACTCGGTGAAATTGGAGCGCCCGTGAGCGTTAAGCTTCACCTCCGCGAAAATCTGCGTGTTGAGGCCGATTTTCTTGCGATCGAGCAAGGTCACTTGGGCGCGAATCACGCCCTCCTCCTTCATCCGCTGAATCCGCCGCCAACAGGGCGACTGAGAGAGCCCGACCTGTTCGGCAATCTGAGCGCTCGACAGCGAGGCATCCTCCTGCAGCAGTGCGAGAATCTTGCGGTCGTAGTTATCCAGATCGATTTGCATAGAAATATCTCTTTAGGCACTAAACGGACATGATCAATTCAAAATAACGAAAAAACTCGAAATAATCGCCAAGAAATATCGAGACACTCATGGAACAATGGCCCAACTGAATCAGGAGCCGGCCCATGACCACATTGCACGCCATGAATGATCCCTGCCCGCGCCCCGATGTCTGGGCTGCAGACAACCCGACCACTGCTGTGCGTTTTCGCCTGGTGGCTGAAGCGCAGGCTGATGTCCCGTGCCGATTGCTCAACCTGTTCGCCATGCAATACCTCATTGCCCAACGCATCGAAATGGTCCGCGATGAAGACCTGTTGCATATCGACCTGGAACTGCACGACGTGACCTGGCACCGCGCTGAAGTGATAGCGCAGAAAATGCGCAATCTTGTCGAAGTGTGTTCAGTCGAACTCGAGCCGGCCGAGGCGCTGAAGGCTGTCTGCAGGGGAAGTTTTAACGCGGCACAGGCCTGACACCTGCGGCAACGATTGCCGCGATTGATGATGGCACCCGGTTTTTGCTCTTCTGGCATTCCAGACGTGGCGCAGGACGCTCCACGGCATTGCCCGGAGGGCGCAGTGAGCCAGACCACCACCGATCGCCCACTTGGGCTTGAGGACCTGCTCGACGGGTTGATCGCCCAAGGCTTCATCCTTGCCGAAACCCGCGAGCCGCTGCTCAAGGCGTATCAGTCAGCCCATCACCGTGATCGCCATCCACTGGAATTTATCGCCGGTCAACAGATCGCCGACCTCAGTCAGCCGGGCCAATGCCTGGAAGCTGAACAGCTGACGATATGGCTGGCGCAACAGGCCGGGCTGCCCTATCTGCGCATCGATCCGTTAAAAATCGATGTAACTGCGGTCACACCGCTGATGTCCCACGCCTTCGCTCAACGCCATGGAATACTCGCCGTCGAGGCCGACGCTGGGGTCATTACCGTCGCCAGCGCCCAGCCCTATGTAACGTCATGGCTCCAGGACCTCAGCCATGTGCTGCAAAAGCCGATCCGTCGCGTACTGGTCAATCCGCTCGATATTCAACGCTACACGTCGGAGTTCTACCGCCTGGCGAAATCGGTCAGTGGTGCCAGTCACGTTGATCAAACCAGCAGGGCGCCGGGCAATTTCGAGCAGTTGCTCAAGCTCGGCGCCAGTGACCGTGAACCCGATGCCAACGACTCGCACATCATCGACATCGTCGACTGGCTGTTCCATTACGCCTTCGAACAGCGTGCCAGCGATATCCACATCGAACCCCGCCGCGAGCACGGCAGCGTGCGCTTTCGCATTGATGGCATGCTGCACAATGTCTATCAGTTCCCGCCGCAGGTGATCATGGCCATCGTCAGCCGCCTGAAAAGCCTGGGACGCATGAACGTCGCAGAAAAACGCAAACCTCAGGACGGCCGGGTCAAGACGCAATCGCCCGGCGGTAGCGACGTGGAGTTGCGCCTCGCGACGCTGCCGACCGCCTTCGGCGAAAAGATGGTGTTGCGAATATTCGATCCAGAGGTGCTGCTCAAGGACTACGACGCCCTGGGCTTGAGCAGTGACGATCTAGGCCGCTGGCAAGGCATGACCGAGCAGACCAACGGCATCATTCTGGTGACCGGCCCGACGGGCTCGGGCAAGACCAGCACCCTCTACGCCACGCTGAAGAAACTGGCCACCCCCGAAGTCAACCTGTGCACCATCGAAGACCCTATCGAAATGGTCGAACCGGCCTTCAACCAGATGCAGGTCCAGGCCAACATCGACCTCACCTTCGCCAGCGGCGTGCGAGCACTCATGCGGCAAGACCCGGACATCATCATGGTCGGCGAGATTCGTGACCTGGAAACCGCCGAAATGGCCATTCAGGCGGCACTGACCGGGCACCTGGTGCTCTCGACCCTGCATACCAACGATGCGCCCAGTGCGATCAGCCGCCTGCTTGAACTGGGTGTCGCCCATTACCTGATCAAGGCCACGGTGCTGGGGGTCATGGCCCAGCGCCTGGTGCGTACGCTCTGCAGCCACTGCAAGGAACCGCATACGCTTGGAGCTACCGATTGGCACGAGCTGACCCGCCCTTGGCAAGCGCCGCTGCCCAGCGGTGCACAACGGGCGACAGGCTGCGCGGAATGCCGCGAGACAGGCTATCGCGGGCGCGCCGGGGTGTACGAAGTCATGCTCCTGAGCGACAGCCTCAAGCGCCACATCAAGGCCGATACCGACCTTGCCGCCCTCAAGCGCCAAGCCTACCTTGAAGGCATGCGCAGCCTGCGCCTGTCCGGCGCGCAGAAGATTGCCAGCGGCCAGACCACGATCGAAGAAGTGCTACGCGTGACACCCCACAGCGGCGTGCAGTAGTCGGAAACACGCAGCGCAACGCGTAATCACGTGCTGACACAAAGTACCGCTAGATCACTGCCCAAACAGCGCTCACAATCATCGACTCAGCATTTTTGAACAGGGATTCGTCATGCAAATCGGTAGCGTGCTACTGCTCTTCGTCGGCCTGGTCGTGGCCATCATCTTCATGGGTTTCAAGGTCGTGCCGCAAGGCTACCAGTGGACGGTGGAGCGCTTCGGCCGCTATACCAACACCCTGAAGCCCGGCCTCAACATCATCGTGCCGGTGATGGACCGCATCGTTCGCAAGATCAACGTCATGGAAAGCGTGCTCGACATTCCGCCACAGGAAGTCATCACCGCCGACAACGCCACGGTACAGATCGACGCCGTGTGTTTCTTCCAAGTGGTCAACACCGCTCAGGCCGCCTATGAGGTCAACAACCTCGAGCATGCCATCCGCAACTTGCTGCAGACCAATATCCGTACCGTACTGGGTTCCATGGAGCTGGACGCCATGCTCAGCCAGCGTGATGGCATCAATGAAAAACTGCTGCGGACCGTGGACGAAGCAACCGCCCCTTGGGGCATCAAGATCACCCGTATCGAGATCAAGGACATCAGCCCACCTGCGGACCTCATGGCAGCCATGAGCGGGCAGATGAAAGCCGAGCGGGTCAAGCGCGCTCAGATTCTGGAGGCCGAGGGTCTGCGCGCTGCTGCAATCCTCACCGCCGAGGGCAAGAAGCAGGCGCAGATTCTCGAAGCCGAGGGTGAACGCCAGGCGGCCTTCCTGGAGTCCGAAGCGCGGGAGCGGCAAGCCGAGGCGGAAGCTCGCGCGACGCAGGTGGTGTCCGAGGCGATTGCCAGCGGTAACGTACAGGCCATCAACTATTTCGTTGCGCAAAAATACGTCGATGCGCTGGGCAAACTGGCTTCGGCCAACAACAGCAAGGTCATCCTCATGCCTCTCGAAGCGAGCTCGATCATCGGCTCGGTGGGCGGCATCGGTGAAATCATCAAGGCAACGTTCGACAACAAGAAAGTCTGAGGCCTGAAGATGCTGGACTTCGTGCAACATCTGTCGTTCTGGGACTGGCTGGCGTTGGGTACGGTGCTGCTGATTCTCGAAGTGTTCGGCGCCGGTGGTTACCTGTTATGGCTAGGCATTGCCGCCGCAGCGGTGGGCGTCATTACCTTCGCGGTACCGGTACTGGGCTGGGCCGTGCAACTACTGCTGTTTGCGGCGCTCTCGTTGTTGACCGCGCTCTACTGGCAGCGCAGCGTCGCACGACCGAGCGATCAGCCAGGGCTGAACATGCGCGGCCAGGAACTCATCGGGCGCACCCTGCTGGTCACCGACGCCATTGTCGACGGCCGTGGCAAGGTCAAAGTCGGTGACGGCGTGTGGCTGGCCCGCGGGCCGGACACCCAGGCCGGATCACGAGTCAAGGTCACTGGGCTGGATGGCACCGTGTTGCTGGTGATGCCCGAATGAAAGGGCCCTGGGGAACTAGATGCTTGATATCCCTATCCAACAATCAGGAATAATAAAACTGGAGTATTCCGTCATGCGTCTCAAGATTGCCGCTGTCACGCTCGCCCTGCTGTCCCTTCCCGTCGGTTCAGCCATGGCTGACGGTTTTCTGCGTCAGGTGCTGTCCTCTGGCGCCACAACGGGCTCGACCTACCTGACGTTCAAGGATCACAAAATGATCATTGCCGCTCAGGACGACGCAGGCAGTTTCGTTGCCAGCGACGGCAATATCCGTGGCCCGTATCTGGAAGCTGCCATGGCCAAGGTTCGCACCGAGAACCCGACCCTGAAGGCTTCGGACATGGAATTGGCCAACGCTATCCTGGCCAAGAATGCGGTTGTGGATAACAACTGATTCAACAGTTGCGCGCTAAAGATCTACTGTGGGAGCGGGCTCTGCTCGCGAAGGATTCAGCAGCGCTGCCGAATTCATTCGCGGGAAGAGCCCGCTCCCACATTAGTAAGCGCCAACCGAGTCCGGATTATTCGCCGATCGCAGCCTTGTACCCGGCCGCATCAAGCAAATTGTCCAGGTCAGCGGCATTTGCCGGCTTGAGCTTGAAGATCCACGCCCCGTAAGGATCGCTGTTCAGCAGCTCTGGCGAACCCGCCAGCTCTTCATTGATGGCGATGACTTCGCCTGCAACCGGTGCATAGATGTCCGACGCAGCCTTCACCGATTCCACCACACCCGCCTGATCGGCAGCAGCGAAGGTCTTGCCGATTTCGGTCAGCTCGACAAATACCACGTCGCCCAAAGCCTCCTGGGCATGGTCGGAAATACCGACGGTCACTGTGCCATCGGCCTCCAGACGCGCCCACTCGTGGCTCTCGGCAAAACGCAGTTCGGCTGGGATATCGCTCATAGTGTTGTCCTCAACAGGGTCAGCGGTAGGCCGCCAGAAAATATCAAATCAGGGTTTTGCCGTGACGTACGAACGTCGGTCTTACTACGCGCACCGGGTACCACTTGCCGCGAATTTCGACTTCGGCACGGTCAGCGGTCGCCATTGGCACACGCGCCAAGGCAATCGACTTGCTCAGCGTAGGAGAGAAACTACCACTGGTGATCTCCCCTTCGCCAATTTCGCTGATGCGTACCACCTGATGAGCACGCAACACACCACGCTCTTCAAGCACCAGGCCGACCAGCTTGCGCTCGATACCCGTAACGCGTTCAGCTTCGAGTGCCGCTCGACCGATAAAGTCACGCTCGGCCGAGTCCCAGCATACCGACCAGGCCATATTGGATGCCAAGGGCGAATTGACCTCGTCCATGTCCTGACCGTACAGATTCATGCCGGCTTCCAGGCGCAAGGTATCACGGGCACCCAGGCCGATGGGAGAGATGCCAGCGCCGACCAGATCGTTGAATAACCCCGGCGCCTGCGTGGCGGGCAGGATGATCTCGATGCCATCTTCGCCGGTATAGCCGGTACGGGCGATATACCAGTCGCCTTCGGCAGCGCCTTCGAATGGCTTGAGCGACTGCACCCGCTGCCCACGGGCCTGATCCAGCACCTCGGCAAGACGCTGCCGGGCCTTGGGACCCTGGATGGCGAGCATGGCCATGTCGGTGCATTCGTGCACATGGACGTCATACCCCACAGCTTGAGCGTGCATCCAGGCCAGGTCCTTGTCGCGGGTCGCGGCATTCATCACCAGACGATAACCTTGCGCAGTCAAGTAGACGATCATGTCGTCGATGATGCCGCCTTCAGGCTCGAGCATGGCGCTATACAACGCACTCCCTATGCCCTGCAGGCGTTCGACATCGTTGGCCAGCAAGCGTCTGAGCCAAGGCTTGGCTTGCGGGCCGGTCACGTCAATGACGGTCATGTGGGAGACGTCGAATACGCCGCAGTCGCGACGCACTTGATGATGCTCCTCGACTTGGGAGCCATAGTGCAGCGGCATGTCCCAGCCGCCAAAATCCACCAGCTTGGCACCTAGCGCGAGGTGCAGATCAAACAGTGGTGTACGCTGTCCCATGGTGTCTCCTTCCGGGCGTGGCGAAGGTGCGGCCCTCGCTTCAGGCTCAATGAAATGACCTAGCCAAAAACCATATGAAACAAAGAGATAACCGCCACCCGAAACCCTTGTCGCGAGTGAACGGTCCGCACCGAATGCCGCGCATTGTAGCTGCAAGGGACGGCACTGGCACTAGCAGCTTCGACCCGAGCCCTGCGCCGAACGTCGTATCAGGGCGATGACCGGCAGCAGGCCTACCGCCACCAGTGTCAATGCCGGCAGTGAAGCCCGCGCCCACTCGCCCTCACTGGTCATCTCGAAAATCCGCACCGCCAGCGTGTCCCAGTCAAAGGGCCGCATCAGCAAGGTAGCAGGCATTTCCTTGAGCACATCGACGAATACCAGCAAGGCGGCGCTGAGCATGCCCGGCACCAGCAGGGGCAGATAGATTTTCAGCAGCACCGCCCGCTTGTCGGCCCCCAGGCTGTGCGCCGCTTCTGGCAACGAGGGGCGAATCCGCGCCAGGCTGCTTTCCAGCGGCCCATAGGCGACCGCCATGAAGCGCACCACATACGCCAACAGCAACGCGGCGAGACTGCCGAGCAGCAACGGTCTACCGGCGCCGCCCAGCGCGCTGGACGCGGGCACCACCAGCACCCGATCCAGGTAGCTGAAAGCGAGCATGATCGACACTGCCAGCACCGATCCTGGCAGTGCGTAGCCAAGGTTGGCCAGGCTCACCCCCGCGCGAATCCCCTGGGTCGGGGAAAAACGTCGAGCGAAGGCCAGCATCAAGGCAATCACCACGATGATCAGCGCCGCCAGCGCGCCCAGATACACGGTGTGCAGGATCAACGCGGCATAACGCTCGTCCAGATCGAAGCGCCCACGCTGCCAGCACCACACCATCAATTGCAGGACCGGAATGGCGAAGGCGCAGGCAAACACCAGCACGCACCAGGCGGTGGCCGCCAGCGCCTTGAAGCCGCGCAAGTGATAGAGCGCGCCCAGCCGCGGCCGCTCGCTGGCGGCGTGATGGGCGCCTCGGGCACGGCGCTCGCCATACAGCACCAGCATCACCGCCAGCAACAGCAGGCTCGCCAGTTGCGCGGCGCTCGAGAGGCTGAAGAATCCGTACCAGGTCTTGTAGATGGCCGTGGTGAAGGTATCGAAATTGAACACCGACACCGCGCCGAAATCAGCCAGGGTTTCCATCAGCGCCAGTGCGACCCCGGCACCGATCGCCGGCCGCGCCATGGGCAGTGCAACACGCCAGAAGGCCTCCCAGGGTGATTGCCCGAGCACCCGCGCCGCCTCCATCAGGCCCTTGCCCTGAGCGAGGAAAGCGGTACGTGCGAGCAGGTAGACGTAAGGATAGAACACCAGCACCAGGACGCTGATCACCCCACCGGTGGAGCGTACCCGCGGCAGCCGCAGACCCGACCCGAACACCTCGCGCAGCAGGCTTTGCACTGGCCCGGCGAAGTCCAGCAGGCCGACGAAGACGAACGCCAGCACGTAGGCAGGGATCGCGAACGGCAGCATCAGCGCCCAGTCGAGCCAGCGCCGGCCTGGGAACTCGCAGAGGCTGGTCAGCCATGCAAGGCTGACTCCGAGCACGGTAACGCCAATGCCGACACCAAGCAGCAGCACCAGCGTATTGCCCAGCAGCCGCGGCATCTGGGTCTCCCACAGATGTTCCCAGATCTGCAGGTCGATAGATTGCCACGACAGCAGCAGCACGCTCAGGGGCAGCAACACCAAAGCAGCAACACCAAAGACCGGCAGATGCCAGCGGGTCAACAGTCAAATCCTTGTAGCGAAGGGCCTTGCTCTCGAAAAAAGTCGCCTACATCGGGATGTGTCGGGCATACCCGGTCGGGAGCAAGCGCCCTTGCTACAGCTGACGGCAGGATCAATTCCAGCCCACCCGATCCATCATGCGAATCGCCTCGGCCTGGCGCTTGCCCGCCACCTCGACCGGCAGCGTGTCCGCTTTGAAAGCCCCCCAGCTCGCCACTTCTGCGGACGGTTTGACGCTCGGGTTAGCAGGAAACTCCTGATTGGTATCCGCGAAGATGCGCTGCGCTTGCGCACCGGTCATCCACTCCACCAACGCCTTGGCCGCCTCCGGATGCGGCGCATGCCTGGTCAGACCGATGCCCGACAAGTTGACATGCACGCCACGATCGCCCTGATTGGGCCAGAACAGTTTGACCGCCAAGGAGGGGTCCTGCTTGTGCAGACGTCCGTAGTAGTAGGTATTGACGATGCCCACGTCGCACTGCCCGGCAGCGATGGCCTGAAGCACCGCGATATCATCGGAAAACACATCGGTGGACAAGTTGTTGACCCAGCCCTTGAGGATCCGCTCGGTCTGCTCGCTCCCGTGAGTTTCAATCAAGGTGGCGGTCAACGACTGGTTGTAGACCTTCTTGGCGGTGCGCAGGCACAGACGCCCTTCCCACTGCTTGTCGGCCAGGGCTTCATAGGTGGAAAGCTCGGCCGGATCGACCCGATCGGATGCGTACGCAATGGTCCGCGCACGCAGGCTGAGGCCCGTCCAGGCGTGGCTGGACGAGCGATATTGTGCGGGAATATTGGCGTCGATGATCGGCGACTCGATAGGCTGCAAAATGCCCATCTGCTCGGCTTGCCAGAGGTTGCCGGCATCCACCGTGAGCAGCAGGTCGGCGGTGGCATTGCTGCCCTCGGCCTTGATGCGCTGCATCAGCGGGGCTTCCTTGTCGGTGATGAACTTGACCTTGACCCCGGTCTGCGCGGTATAGGCGTCGAAAACCGGTTTGATCAGCTCGTCGATGCGCGACGAATACACCACCACTTCGTCTGCCGCCACAGCGTGACAGCCGAACAGGGCCAATGCCAGCGCGGCCAGGAATCGCTTGCACACCATGGGGAAGTGCCTCAGCTTGAAAATGAGGCGAAATGGTAGTGAATCCCATTTGGCACCACAATCAAACTCTCGGCCGCGCAGTTACCAGATGTTTCAGAGGCGCGCCAAGGCCGGCAGATCGCCGCTCAACCCCAATGCCTGACGCACGAACAGCGCCTTGGCTTCAGCACTCCGCTCGACCAGTTTGAGCCCACTATTGCGCAACCAGCGCAACGGCAGCTGATCAGCCTGGAACAACCGCTCGAAGCCCTCCATCGCGGCCATGAGTGCGAGATTGTGCGGCATGCGCCGACGCTCATACCGGCTCAGCACACGCATGTCGGCCAGACGCTCACCGCGCTGCGTCGCGGCCAGCAGCTCTTCAGCCAGCACCGCTGCATCCAGAAAACCCAGATTGACGCCCTGCCCGGCCAGCGGGTGAATGGTGTGCGCGGCATCACCGACCAAGGCCAGGCCATTGGCGACATAGCGCTTGGCGTGGCGCTGGCGCAACGGTACGCAAAGCCGTGGGTCTGCCGTCAGCACCGTGCCCAAGCAGCCCTCGAAGGCCCGCTCCAGCGCGCGGCAGAAGGCGTCATCGTCCAGCGCCATCATTCGCTCGGCTTCCACCGGGGTGATCGACCAGACGATCGAACACCAGTGCTCATCGCCACGCTGCAGCGGCAGAAAGGCCAGAGGCCCGTCATCGGTAAAACGCTGCCAGGCGGTATCGGCGTGGGGCCTGTCGCAGCGCACACTGGTCACGATGGCGTGGTGCAGATAATCCCACTCGCGGGTTTCACACCCGGCCAGGCGCCGCACCGCCGAGTGCGCGCCATCGGCGGCGATCACCAGCGGCGAGCGCAACTGGCGACCATCGGCCAGGGTCAACAGCCAGTCGTCCCCGGAGTGGCGCAGCTGTTCAAGACGCGCATTGGCAAGCAAACCGATGTCGCTCTCGTGCAGGCATTCGAGCAGGGCATCCTGAACCACGCGGTTTTCGACAATATGCCCCAGATGCTCGGCGTGGACGCTGGACGCCGAGAAGTGCACCAGCCCCGTGCCGCTGCCGTCCCACACATGCATGTCGGTGTACGGGCTGGCACGGCGTTGCTGGACACCCGCCCAGGCGCCGACACGTTCGAGGATGCGTTGACTGGCGACCGACAGCGCACTGACCCGCGGTTCAAATGGCCCATCGACTGCAAAAGGCTTGACCGTCATCGGCCCGCCATCAACCAGAAGAATCTCCAGACCGCTGTTCTGCAGGGCCAGGGCCAGGGCGCTGCCCACCATGCCGGCTCCGACTATCAGCACATCCGCGCGCGTTTCCATTAGGTCAAGCCTGTTTGACGGGCGACCGCACGGGCCGCCGAATGGGAAAGAAAATAACCGGCATCAGGGGCGAGCGTCCGGACGGGTACCCAGGCCCATGGCCTGACGCGCGAACCAGCGCTTGGCCGGCGGCAGCAGGTCGAGCCCCAACAGGCCAAGATTGCGCCCCGCCGCCGCCAACGGCTGCGGCGTGGCGAACAAGCGCGTGACCTGATCGGAAAACCCGACTGTCAATTGCTGATCCTGACGCTGACGCTCGCGATAGCCCTGCAAGGTGGCGAAGTCGCCCGGCAGCTCAGGGCTGGCCAGCAGCGCCTCGGCCAGCGCCTGTACGTCACGCAGCGAAAGATTGAAGCCCTGGCCTGCGATGGGATGCAGGCTGTGCGCGGCATTGCCGAGCACCGCCAAGTGCGGGCGCACCTGCTCTTCGGATTCGACAAGCGACAGGGGATACAGCTGTCGCGCGCCGACCTTGAGCAAGGCGCCCAGTCGATAGCCGAAGACCCCTTGCAGCTCCTGCAAAAAGCGTTTGTCGTCCAGCTCGGCCAGCCGCTGCGCGTCCATGCCCTGACGGGTCCAGACCAGCGCGCAGCGGTTTTCCGGCAGCGGCAGCAGGGCCATCGGGCCTTCGTCGGTGAAACGCTCGAACGCCTCGCCGTTGTGGGATTCGCCTGGCGTGATGTTAGCGATCAACGCGCTCTGGTCGTAGGGCCGAGTACGCACACCGATACCCAGTTGTTCGCGCAGATCGGAACGGCCGCCATCGGCCACCACCGCCAGATCACATTCCAGGCAGGTACCGTCATCCAGCACCAACTGGTAACCATCAGCCAGGGTCTGCAGAGTGCGCACTTCACGCGGGCAATGCCAGGAGACCACTTCAGGATCGAGCCCCTGCCACAGGCAAGTGCCCAGCCAGGCGTTCTCCACCACATAGCCCAGCGCGGGCACGCCCTCTTCGATCGCGCTCAGGCGGGTAACGCCAAAACGACCGCGGTCCGAGACATGAATCTGCTTGATCGGCTGCGCATGGCGGCTGATCGCCTGCCACAGGCCCAGGCGGTCGTAGATCTGCCGGGTACCGAACGACAACGCCGAGGACCGCGCGTCATAGCTGGGCTGGTAAACGTCGCCCGGAGCGAAACGCTCGATCAGGGTGATGCTCCATCCCCGCGCTTTGGCGCCGGACTGCAACGCCATCGCCAGGCTGGCGCCCACCAGGCCGCCGCCGATGATCGCTATGTTGACGCGGCTCATGCGGCTTGGGTTCTGGCAGCGGCCATCAGGGCCTCGATTTCGTCGACGGTCTTGGGCACGCCATTGGTCAGGATCTCGCAGCCATGGCGGGTAACCACCACATCGTCTTCAATACGCACACCAATGCCTCGCCATTTTTTTGCAACATTGAGGTTGTCCGGCGAAATATAAATGCCCGGCTCGACCGTCAGGGTCATGCCGACCTCAAGCACCCGCCAGGCACCGCCGACCTTGTATTCGCCGACATCATGCACATCCAGCCCCAACCAGTGACCGGCTCGGTGCATGTAGAAAGCGCGATAGGCTTCGCTGGCGATCAATTCCTCCACTGTCCCCTGCAACAGGCCCAGCTCCACCAGGCCGGCGGTGATCACCTGCACGGTGGCCTCGTGTGCCTGATTCCAGTGCTTGTCCGGCCCGATGGCGGCAAAAGCGGCTTCCTGGGATTTGAGCACCAGTTCATAGATCGCCCGCTGCTCGGCAGAAAATCGCCCGCTGACAGGAAAGGTGCGAGTGATGTCGCTGGCGTAGCAATCGATTTCGCACCCTGCGTCAATCAACACCAGATCACCGTCCTTCAGCACCGATGCATTCTCCTGATAGTGCAAGATGCAAGCGTTGCGCCCGGCGGCGACGATGGAGCCATAGGCCGGCATGCGCGCACCGCCTTTGCGGAACTCATATTCCAGCTCGGCTTCGAGGCTGAACTCATGCAGCCCCGCCCGGCACGCTTGCATCGCACGGATATGGGCGCGGCAGGAAATGGCCGCGGCCTCGCGCATGACCTTGAGCTCCGCCGCCGACTTGTACAGCCGCATGTCGTGCAGCAGGTGGTCGAGGGCAACGAATTCCTTGGGCGGCAACGAGCCCATCTTGGCCTTGGCGCGGATGGTGTTGATCCACTCCATGAGATGGCGATCGAACTCAGCGTTGCTGCCCATGGCGCTGTAGACGCGATTGCGGCCCTCGATCAAGCCAGGGAGGATTTCATCGATGTCGGCGATGGGGAAGGCATCATCGGCGCCAAAATCGCGAATAGCGCCTTCCTGCCCGGCGCGCAGACCATCCCACAGCTCGCGTTCGGGATTGCGTTCACGACAGAACAGCACGTACTCGCCATGCTCGCGGCCGGGGATCAGCGCCACCACGGCCTCAGGCTCGGGGAAGCCGCTCAGGTATTGGAAATCGCTGTCCTGACGGTACACATGCTCGACATCACGGTTACGGATCGCCACCGCTGCAGCGGGCAGGATGGCGATGCTGTTGGGCTCCATCTGCGCCATCAGTGCCTTGCGGCGCCGGGCGAATTCGGACTTCGGGATATGGATCATGGGCGACGCGGTTCCCCTGTCGGCAATGGCTGGAAAGTCTTGATCAGTGTTGCGTGGGCTTGGCGACCGGCGCCGCCGGCTTGTTCAGTTCGGTGAACAGCAGCAACGGTGCGACACGCAGATACTCCATGACTTCCATGTAGTCGTTCTCGCCGTCGTCGGATTCCTCTAGGGCATCCTGGACTTGGGCGATAGCCGCCAGATCCTGCAGCACTTCCATTGCCTCGGTGCTCAGCGCGGTGTCGCCAGCGGCCATGCCGAAACCGGTAAGAAAGCCCTGGCACCACTGGCCAAGGGCCTCGGCGCGCTCTTTGAGAGCGGCGTCATCGCTCGGCAACAACAGCACCACGGTCATGTCGTCGCTCGTGAGTTCGCCCTTGACCATCTCTTGCAGGCCGATCAGCGCCTGACGGACGTTGTCCTGGGGCTCGCCACCCAGCAGCTCGGCGGCATCGACAAGCCAAGGGTCGTTGTCGAAACCTGAGCCACCGCAACTGCGGCCGAGCAGCAGGCCGTGCAGTTCGGCCGGCGATACCGGATGGTCGCCAGTGTTGAGCAATGCGGCAAAAGCGTGATACGGGGAATTCTGTATAGGCATGATAACTAGGCGCCAAGCGGCGCAATGTCTAGAATGAAGGCCTTGTATCCTAGCACCGGCAGGCACGCCAAGACCATCGACGCTGCCGCCGACTATGACAAGCCTCCAGGTCCACCCGCATTCGGACCATATTTCATCCTCCAGGACCGAATCGAACAGCCCCATGGAACAGACCGACCTGAACCTCCTGATGGACAGACTTGAACGATTGATTGATCGAGTCGAGCAACTTAAACAGCAAAACGGACTCCTATTAGCTCAGGAAAAATCCTGGCGCGAAGAGCGCGCGCATCTGATCGAAAAAAATGAAATCGCCCGGCGCAAGGTTGAATCGATGATTTCGCGCCTCAAGGCCCTGGAGCAAGACTCATGAGTTCAAGCAATAGCGTCACCGTGCAGATCCTCGACAAAGAATATTCGATCATTTGCCCACAGGAAGAACGCAGCAATCTGGTGGGTGCAGCGCGTTACCTGGACGGCAAGATGCGGGAAATTCGCAGCAGCGGGAAAGTCATCGGCGCCGACCGTATCGCGGTGATGGCCGCACTGAATATCACCCATGATCTGCTGCATCGCCAAGACGCGCCCGCAGCCGCCGGTGGCTCGACTCGCGAGCAGGTTCGCGACCTGCTCGACCGGGTCGATCTGGCGCTGGCCAGCGATGCCGACGTACCCAAGGGCTGATTCCGCGCTCGCTTTGGGGTATACTGGCAACCGTTCCCTGGAGTGCTTGCCAGTCGGTCATGTCCCTGAGCCGATACGCACAACCACGGGGGTTGCACGTGGGGCCGGTGTGCATGTCCGCTCGACGGAAAGCCTTAAGGCCTCCTGTAATCTCCACCTTGAACTTTCGGGTTCAAGGGCTACACCGACAGCGGTTCGTCGGGGAGCACCTTTCTTCAAACCCCTGCCTTTGTTTGCTCTGGCGGGGGTTGCCCGGTCCGCCTGCCGCAGCCCTTGCGCCCCAGGACAATCCTCTCCATGACCTCTTCCGCGCCACTTACCCGTGCTCGACTGCGTCGCCAATTGCGTGATGCACGCCGCGCCTTGACGCCGATGCAACAGCGTCGTGCGGCACTCGATCTGTACCGCCAACTGGCCCAGCACCCACTGTTTCGCCGCAGCCGTCACGTGTCTTTTTACCTGCCCAACGATGGTGAAATCGATCCACGGCTTTTACTGCGTGCGGCACAGCGTCGCGGCAAGCACACCTATCTGCCGGTACTCAATGATTGGCCACGGACCAGGATGGTGTTCCAGCGAGTGCTGCCGGGGGAAAAAATGCGCCCTAATCGATTCGGTATTGCAGAGCCGCACATCGATCGCGCAAAGCAGCGCAAAGTGTGGGCGCTGGATCTGGTCCTGCTACCGCTGGTGGGCTTCGATGAGGTCGGCGGACGCCTGGGCATGGGGGGAGGATTCTATGACCGCAGCTTGGCGTACAGAGGCCGGCGCAACGCCTGGCACAAGCCGGTGCTATTGGGGCTGGCCCATGAATGTCAGAAGGTGGAGAAATTATCCCAGGCCAGCTGGGATGTGCCGTTGCAGGGGACGCTGACAGACAAGGGATGGTATCTGGCGTAGAAGGGATAGATTTCAAGGGCCCTTCGCGGGCAGCCTTGCTTCCACAGGAGTACAGCCGTGGGAGCAAGGCGTGCCCGCGAAGAGGCCGTAGATTCAGCGATGCTGTACCGGTGTGACCACGGGCGCCGGCTCATTGGCCTTGCGATCCCAGAAACTCTGCGCATAACCGGTAGTGACGATACCCAGACCCAACAACGCAACCAATACCCACAACAAATCCGGCTTGCGACGCATCTACACCCCCCCAAAAATGAATATGAAAAATCCTGTCGCCGGATGTAGTAGTCAATGGCCGGACGGCAGTGTCTGAATCAAAAGTTGGCGCATTCTGCGACAACACGCCTCATCGCGCAAATGGTGGCGCGATACCGGCTGTCGGTAAATGGTAATCCTGTAATAATGATCTGAGACGAACATTTCGAGGAACTGTCATGGCCTACTGGCTGATGAAATCCGAGCCCGACGAGCTCTCCATCACCGATCTTGGCCGCCTGGGCCATGCCCGCTGGGACGGCGTGCGCAACTACCAGGCGCGCAACTTCATCCGCAGCATGGCCGCCGGCGATCAGTTCTTCTTTTATCACTCAAGCTGTCCGGAACCCGGGATTGCCGGCGTCGCCAGCATCGATTGCGAAGCTTATCCCGACCCAACCGCGCTGGACCCTGCCAGTCACTATCACGACCCAAAAGCCAGCCCTGAGAAAAACCCGTGGAGCGCGATCGATGTCGGCCACGTCCAGACCTTCCCCGAGGTACTCGCCCTCGGCACCCTCAAACTGCAGAGCGCACTGGCGGAGCTGGCCCTGGTGCAGAAAGGCAGCCGCCTGTCGGTGATGCCGGTTACCCCCGAGCAGTGGGCCACCGTCCTCGGTTTGTTGCGTTAACGGTTACTACTGGACAATCAGGTTATTGAACAGCAGGTCTTCAACGATCGGCTTGCCTTCTTCATCGTTGAGCACCTGCTGGGTCTCTTTCAACGCTTCTTGGCGCAGCGCTTCCTTGGAGTCGGACTTGCTCATCGAATCCACGGTCTGCTGGGTGAACAACTGCACCAGCTTGTTGCGAATCAACGGCTCATGGTGCTTGACCGCTGCCAGCGCCTCGGCACCGGTGACCTTCAGTGCGATATCAGCTTTGTAGACGTGGAGTTTCGCCCCGCCGTCGAGCGAATAGTTGCCCACCAGTGGCGGCGTGAGCGAGTAATACGTGACCACAGGCCCGGCGGCTTCCTTGCCCCCTTCTTCGGCCATGGCAGCCATCGGTGCGGACAACGCCAGCAACATCAGGATCAACCCTTTCAATGTTTCGCTCCTCAAAAAATGAACACAGCATAGACACCCTGTCAGCCAAGGCCAAACTCAAATCTGGCGGCGGTGTCGATGAGCAGGAGCGCCACGCCCCTTGATGCCAGGGTTATCGGCAGCAGGCGCAAAAGATATAGGGCGGTTTACGGCCTTAAAGCCGCGGCACATCCAGACCGGTCACCAGGGCTTGCTCTGTGACAGACGAGCAGTGGCAACGCTTGATACGCGCTTCCAGATTACGATCCGGCATGGAGTGGGTGCGCAGCGCACTGATGGTCTGCTCGACATACTCGCGGGTAGTGCCGAAGCGCCCACTGGCGTTGGCGAGGATCTGCGTCAAGAGATTGTCCGGCAGGTTGCCGGCATAGCTGGGCAGATGACGCTCGAGCACGAAGCCCAAGGCCTGCACCTTGCTGCCATCATCGAGGCGGCAATTGAGCCAGTGCGGGCGATAGGAAGGATAAGGCATCTCGCGCCTCCACAGGGCAACCAGCGAGTCACGCAACTGCTCGTCGGGCAGGCGAAAGGCGAAGCCGCTGCAAGAGCCACCACGATCCAGGCCGAATACCAGGCCGGGCTGCTCGGGGGTGCCCCGGTGTTCGTGAGACCACAGATACAGTCCACGATGATAACCGTGAATCCGCGCACGCCGGCGCTCGACTGCCGCGCACTCGGGACGCCAGATCAACGAGCCGTAAGCGAATAGCCAGACGGGTCCACCTTTGTGCAGTTCCATGGTGGAGTCGAGCGAGTGCGCCAACTGCTCGTCAGTCAGTTGCGGCCCCAGATCGAGGCTGGGCGGATAGATCGCGTTCAAATGCGCAGTTTCAATAGCGGACATAAGCAGACGCCTGATATCCCCGTGAGTTGAAAGGACAACTCACTCTAACCGATGACATGATCCTGATGACTACCGTACGGCAGATACCCACAGAAAAACAAGTCCTTAGGCGCAGTTATAACTATTGGTTTCACAGTTTGTTATAAGGCCCTTAATAAGTGCGAAGTATCTGAAGTTGCACTATTGCAGGGAATCACCTCGGGCCATCGTGAATAAAAAGATACAAATCCGTGCACGCTGGGTACAGCGACGTACCTTGCCCTGACTCAAGGACGCGGCGCGTAGGCAAACACATCGGCACGCATCTGATGCGCATCCATCCCCGCCGCCACCAGCGCGTCGAGCGTGGCGTAGATCATCGCCGGGGAACCGCTGGCATACACATGAGGCAGGGAAAGATCGGCAATGTCCTCGCACACCGCTTCATGCAACAGACCACAACGCCCTTCCCAGCCGCAAACATCGCTGACCACCTTGTGCAAGAACAGGTTGGGCAGGTGCTCCCATGCCTGCCATTGCTCGATTTCGTAGAAGTCTTCAGGCCGCCGTACACCCCAGTACAGATGAACCGGATGAGCGAAACCCTGGGCCCGGCAATGTTCGATCAGGCTGTGCATTTGCGCCATACCGGTGCCGGCGGCAATCAATACCAGCGGTGCATCAGGCAATTCGGCCAGATGCGCATCGCCGAACGGCAACTGCAAGCGTGCCCCGCTGTTGCGTTGTAATTGGGCGATCAAGTTGCGCGCACTGTCTTCGCGCACCAATATGTGCAGTTCAAGCTGGCGCCCGGAATGGGGCGCCGACGCCACGGAAAACGCCGAGCGCTCACCATTGTCGCGCTCGAGCATCAGGTATTGGCCAGCATGGTAGCGCGGCGGTTTGCCGGCCGGCGCCAGCAACCGTACACGCCAGACATCCCCGCCCACCGCCACGCATTCGCTCAGTTGGCAAGCGAAACTGCGCACTGGTAACTCACCCAGCGCCAGCACGCCATCCCAGAGCACGACGCAATCTTCCAGCGGCTCGGCAACGCACGTGTAGATTTCGCCGTGATCACGCACTTCACCCTCCTGCTGCACCCGACCCTCAACCAGCAACGCCGAACACACGTGGCAGTTACCGTTGCGGCAGCTGCTCGGGCACTCGTAACCGAGGCGCTGGGCGGCTGCGAGGATTCGCTCGGCGGGCAAGGTGTCGAGCACCGCGCCGGAAGGCTGCAAAGTCACGCGCATCAGTCTATTCCCAGTTGATTCCAGAGTTCGTCGACGCGGCGAGTCACCGCCTCATCCTTGACGATGACCCGACCCCACTCACGCGTGGTCTCTCCCGGCCATTTATTGGTGGCGTCCAGGCCCATCTTCGAGCCCAGACCGGACACCGGCGAGGCGAAATCCAGATAGTCGATGGGGGTGTTATCGATCATCACGGTGTCGCGTTTCGGGTCCATGCGCGTAGTGATGGCCCAGATCACATCGTTCCAGTCCCGCGCGTTGATGTCGTCGTCGGTGACGATAACGAATTTGGTGTACATGAACTGTCGCAAAAACGACCACACACCCAGCATTACCCGCTTGGCATGGCCTGGGTACTGTTTCTTGATAGTGACGATGGCCATGCGATACGAGCAGCCTTCGGGCGGCAAGTAGAAGTCGGTGATCTCCGGAAACTGCTTTTGCAGGATCGGCACGAACACTTCGTTCAGGGCCACACCGAGGATGGCCGGCTCATCCGGCGGACGACCCGTGTAGGTGCTGTGATAGATCGGCTTGATCCGGTGGGTGATACGCTCGACAGTGAACACCGGAAAGCTGTCGACCTCGTTGTAGTAACCGGTGTGGTCGCCGTACGGGCCTTCGGGCGCCATTTCACCCGGATGGATCACACCCTCGAGGACGATTTCGGCACTGGCGGGCACTTGCAGATCGTTGCCGCGGCATTTGATCAGCTCGGTGCGATTGCCCCGCAACAGGCCCGCGAAGGCATACTCGGAAAGGCTGTCAGGGACCGGCGTCACGGCACCGAGAATGGTCGCAGGGTCGGCGCCGAGCGCGACCGACACCGGGAACGGACGGCCCGGATGTTTTTCACACCACTCGCGATAGTCCAGTGCGCCGCCCCGGTGGCTCAACCAGCGCATGATCACTTTGTTACGGCCAATGACCTGCTGGCGATAGATGCCCAGGTTCTGGCGCTCCTTGTTCGGCCCGCGCGTCACCGTCAGCCCCCAGGTGATCAGTGGCGCGACGTCGCCAGGCCAGCAATGCTGCACGGGCAACATGCCGAGATCGACATCGTCGCCTTCGAGGACCACTTCCTGACAGGGCGCATCCTTGACCACCTTGGGCGCCATGGCGATGATCTTCTTGAAGATCGGCAACTTCGACCAGGCATCCTTGAGGCCCTTGGGCGGCTCTGGCTCCTTGAGGAAGGCCAGCAGCTTGCCGATTTCACGCAGCTCCGAGACGTCCTCGGCGCCCATGCCCAAGGCCACTCGCCCGGGGGTGCCGAACAGGTTGCCCAGCACGGGAATGGTATGTCCCACAGGATTTTCGAACAGCAACGCGGGCCCTTTGGCGCGCAGGGTCCGGTCGCATATCTCGGTCATTTCCAGTACCGGAGATATCGGCACCTGAATACGTTTCAACTCGCCACGCTGCTCGAGTTGCTGCACGAAATCCCGCAGATCCTTGAATTTCATTAAAGATGCCACTTGAAAAATTAGACAGGTATCGTACCTGCTTAGGCTCAGGCTCGCATCTCGACATGCCTGTGCGATAGAACTGAAACCGCTTTCGCGAGCAAGCTTTGGTCCCACAGGCGTTCGACAATAAAAAAGGCGCCCGGTGAGGGCGCCTTTTTTGAACAGACCGCGCTTACTTGCGCTTCATCGACAAGAAGAACTCGTCGTTGGTCTTGGTCTGCTTGAGCTTGTCGATCAGGAACTCGATGGCGGCGACTTCGTCCATCGGGTGCAGCAGCTTGCGCAGGATCCACATGCGCTGCAGTTCGTCGTCGGCAGTCAGCAACTCTTCGCGGCGTGTGCCGGAACGGTTGATGTTGATGGCCGGGAAAACGCGTTTCTCGGCGATCTTGCGGTCCAGGGGCAGCTCCATGTTGCCGGTACCCTTGAACTCTTCGTAGATCACTTCATCCATCTTCGAGCCGGTTTCGACCAGCGCAGTAGCGATGATGGTCAGCGAACCGCCTTCCTCGATGTTACGCGCGGCACCAAAGAAGCGCTTTGGCTTCTCGAGCGCATGGGCATCGACACCACCGGTCAGCACCTTGCCGGAGCTCGGGATCACGGTGTTGTAGGCACGCGCCAGACGCGTGATGGAGTCGAGCAGGATGACCACGTCTTTCTTGTGCTCGACCAGGCGCTTGGCCTTTTCGATGACCATCTCGGCCACTTGCACGTGACGGGTAGGTGGCTCGTCGAAGGTCGAGGCAACCACTTCACCGCGCACAGTGCGCTGCATCTCGGTCACTTCCTCTGGACGCTCATCGATCAACAGCACGATCAGATGCACTTCCGGGTTGTTGCGCGTGATGTTGGCAGCGATGTTCTGCAGCATGATGGTCTTGCCCGCTTTTGGCGGAGCGACGATCAGACCACGCTGACCCTTGCCGATCGGGGCGCACAGGTCGATCACGCGACCGGTGAGGTCTTCGGTGGAACCGTTGCCGGCTTCCATCTTCATGCGGATGGTCGGGAACAGCGGCGTGAGGTTCTCGAACAGGATCTTGTTCTTCGCGTTTTCCGGGCGGTCGAAGTTGATCGTGTCGACTTTCAACAGAGCGAAGTAGCGCTCACCTTCCTTCGGAGGACGGATCTTGCCAACGATGGTGTCACCGGTACGCAGGTTGAAGCGACGAATCTGGCTGGGCGAGACGTAGATATCGTCGGGGCCAGCAAGGTAAGAAGCGTCAGCCGAACGCAGGAAGCCGAAGCCGTCCTGGAGAATCTCCAGCACGCCATCACCGGAGATTTCCTCGCCGCTTTTGGCATGTTTTTTCAACAGGGAGAAAATCACATCCTGCTTGCGCGAACGGGCCATATTTTCTATGCCCATCTGTTCGGCCATTTCGAGCAGATCGGTAATCGGCTTTTGCTTGAGTTCAGTCAGGTTCATAAGGGAATGACGTAATCATGTTTGGAGGGAGAAATTAAGCTTTGGGCTTAATGAGGCCGCGCCGCAGAGAAGGCGACAGGATCGCGTACTGTTCGAGTAGGAATGCGTCGGCGACGGCTTGCAGGGGGCAGAGGAGAAACCAATGCGAGGCCGAATGTACCACCTGAGTTTATGGACGTCTAGTCGGCGCCCACAAAAAACCCCGCGATAAGCGGGGCCTTCATAACGACAGCATCGAATCAGATGTTGGCGTCGAGGAATGCAGCCAGTTGCGACTTGGACAGTGCACCCACCTTGGTGGCGGCGACTTCACCGTCCTTGAACAACATCAGCGTCGGGATTCCACGCACGCCGTGCTTGGCCGGGGTTTCCTGGTTTTCGTCGATGTTGAGCTTGGCAATGGTCAGCTTGCCTTGATAGGTGCCGGCGATTTCGTCCAGTACGGGTGCAATCATCTTGCAAGGGCCGCACCACTCAGCCCAGTAATCGACCAGTACAGGGCCAGAGGCCTTGAGTACTTCAGCCTCGAAGCTGGCATCGGATACGTGCTTGATCAGGTCGCTGCTCATGGAAAATCTCCAGTTCGTAAGCTAAAAACGTGCACCATCATAGCTGGACCATTGTATTACAGGAAGTCACTGTCGATTGCTTATTGCTATGGGGTTGCATTAGTGAGGCAATCAACCTCCCGGCGTGACGAACGCGATGCCCGTTCGAAGGGCAGCACTGCGCACATGTTCTTGCATCGTCTTCTGCGCCGAAGCCGAGGAATGGCGGGCCAGGGCTCGAAGAATCTTGCGATGCTCCTGCCAGGTTTCCATGGCCCGCTCGGTACGAATGAAGGGCAGTTTCTGGCTTTCGAGGAAGATATCAGCGCTCGCGGTAAGAATCGCAGCCATGGCGTGATTGCCGCTGGCGACCAGAATGCGCCGATGAAAATCGAAATCCAGCTGCGCTGCAGCGTCGAAATCGCCATTGCGCAACTGTTCGCGCATCGAGTGCACGTTGTCTTCCAAGGCATCGAGTTCATCGGCAGTGAGCAGCACGGCCGCCAAGCCTGCGGCGAATCCCTCCAGGGCATAACGCAGCTGGAAGATCTCCGCGGGCGCCGCCTGCGCTGCGAAGGGCCAGCTCAGCCCCTCTCCTGCGGGCGAGCTGTCGAGCGGCGCCCGAACAAAAACACCCTTGCCCGGCTGCACGCTGACCACCCCCAAAGCGCTCAACGATGACAGCGCTTCACGCAGCGATGCGCGGCTGACGCCCAATTGCAGTGCAAGATCACGCTGGGAAGGCAGGACGTCTCCCGGCCCATAGCCATGCTCTGCAATAAGGCTGCGAATGCCCAACAGGGCGACTTCCGGGACGGCGCGACTGATCGAATTCATCACTTATCTGCAGGGTGAGCGAGCGCTTAAAAAGCCCTTTTAAAACTATTATCGCCACACTGCAAGCAATGCCCCGATAGGGTTCAACGCCCGAATTCATTGCTCTTAAACGGTGCGATAAACCCTATCGACGTGACTACACTGGTCAGACCAGTAAGACCAAACACCTCGAAAACACAGAGGTAACGGCTTGCCTCGGCAATCTGGCATGAGCTGTGCAAACCGCCAGACCAGATCGTATTTGCGATGCCTTTTATTTGCCACCCGGAGCTCCGCCCATGGAAAGCCGCCTGTACAAGCGTTGCACTACCCTCCTCGGCGCGTTGTTCGCCAGCCTGATGCTGGCCCAGGCGCCGGCCCACGCCGACGGCCTGCAGGACATCACCCAGCGCGGCACCCTCAAGGTCGCCGTGCCCCAGGATTTCCCGCCATTCGGTTCGGTCGGACCGGACATGAAGCCCCGCGGCCTGGACATCGACACCGCACAGCTGCTCGCCGACAAGCTGGGCGTCAAGCTCGAACTGACCCCGGTCAACAGCACCAACCGCATTCCGTATCTGACGACCGGCAAGGTCGATCTGGTGATTTCCAGCCTGGGCAAAAACGCCGAACGCGAGCAGGTCATCGACTTCTCCCGCCCTTATGCGCCGTTTTACTTGGCGGTATTCGGCCCGCCCGACGAGCCGATCAAGACCCTCGCCGACCTCAAGGGAAAGACCATCAGCGTCACCCGCGGCGCCGTCGAAGATATCGAGCTGAGCAAGGCTGCACCTGAAGGCCCGGACGGCCCGATCATCAAGCGCTTCGAAGACAACAACTCGACCATCGCGGCCTACCTGGCCGGCCAGACCGACCTGATCGCCAGTGGCAACGTGGTCATGGTGGCGATCACCGAGCGCAATCCCAAGCGCATTCCTGCTTTGAAGATCAAGCTCAAGGATTCGCCAACCTTCGTTGGCCTGAACAAGAACGAGCCGGAACTGCTGGCCCGCGTCAACGAAATCCTTAATGCAGCCAAGGCCGACGGCAGCCTCGACAAGATTTCCCAGACCTGGCTCAAACAGCCATTTCCTGCGGATCTCTGATCGACCGACCGCGACTTGACGAGGGCCATCCATGGCGTACAAATTCGACTTCACCCCGGTCTTGCAGCACAGCGATCAGCTGTTGCGTGGTGCGCTGTTCACCCTTGAACTGACCGCAATCGGGACGCTGTTCGGGGTTGGCCTGGGGATCCTCGGCGGCGTGGTGCGGGCGTGGAAGATCAAGCCGTTCTCAGCAATCTTCGGTGTCTACGTCGAGCTGATCCGCAATACGCCGTTCCTGGTGCAGCTGTTTTTCATCTTCTTCGGCCTGCCGTCGCTGGGCATCCGCATTACCGAATGGCAGGCCGCCGTGCTGGCCATGGTGATCAACCTGGGCGCCTACAGCACCGAAATCATCCGCGCCGGCATCCAGGCCGTCCCGCGTGGACAGCTAGAGGCGGCTGCGGCGCTGGCAATGAGCCGAGCCGAGGCCTTCCGCCATGTGGTCCTGCTGCCGGCGCTGGGCAAGGTCTGGCCGGCCCTCACCAGCCAGATCATCATCGTCATGCTTGGCTCGGCCGTCTGCTCGCAGATCGCCACCCAGGAGCTGAGCTTCGCCGCCAACTTCATCCAGTCGCGCAACTTCCGCGCCTTCGAGACGTATCTGCTGACCACCGTCATCTATCTGGTCATGGCCTTGCTGATCCGCATCCTGCTGAACTGGGTCGGTCGGCGCTTCATCGCGAGGAACAGCTGATGGATTTCACCCTGTGGGACATCGTGCGCAACCTGCTCACCGGCCTGCAATGGACCTTCGCACTGTCGCTGGTGGCTTTTATCGGCGGCAGCGTCATCGGCTTGCTGGTGATGGTGGTACGCATTTCCAAGAGCCGCCTGGGACGCAACCTGGCACGCACCTACATCGACCTGTTCCAGGGCACCCCGCTGTTGATGCAGCTGTTCCTGGTGTTCTTCGGCGTCGGCCTGATGGGGATCGACATATCGCCGTGGGCGTCCGCTGCGCTGGCCTTGACGCTGTTCACCAGCGCCTATCTGGCGGAGATCTGGCGCGGCTGTGTCGAGTCGGTCAACACCGGCCAATGGGAAGCTTCGGCGAGCCTGGCCATGACCCGCTATGAACAACTGCGCTACGTGGTGCTGCCTCAGGCACTGCGCATCGCAGTGGCGCCTACCGTGGGCTTCTCGGTGCAAGTGGTCAAAGGTACCGCAGTGACCTCGATCATCGGCTTCACCGAGCTGACCAAGACCGGCGGCATGCTGGCCAACGCCACGTTCGAACCCTTCCTGGTCTACGGGCTGGTTGCCGTCGGCTATTTCATTATCTGCTACCCCCTGTCCCTCAGCGCGCGCTATCTGGAAAGGAGACTGCATGCCTCTGCTTAGAATTTCCGCCCTGCACAAATACTACGGCGACCACCACGTGCTCAAGGGCATCGACCTGAGCGTCGAAGAAGGCCAGGTGGTGGCGATCATCGGCCGTAGCGGCTCGGGCAAGAGCACCTTGCTGCGCACTCTTAACGGCCTGGAGTCGATCAACGACGGAGTGATCGAGGTCGATGGCGAATACCTTGACGCCGCCCGCGCCGATTTACGCACCTTGCGCCAGAAGGTCGGGATGATCTTCCAGCAGTTCAACCTGTTCCCTCACCTGAGCGTGGGCGAGAACGTCATGCTCGCCCCGCAGGTGGTGCAGAAGGTGCCCAAGGCCAAGGCCCGCGAGCTGGCCAAGGAGATGCTTCAGCGTGTGGGTCTGGCGGAAAAATTCGACGCCTTCCCTGATCGCCTGTCCGGCGGCCAGCAGCAACGTGTCGCCATCGCCCGCGCCTTGGCGATGTCGCCCAAGGTGTTGCTGTGTGACGAAATCACCTCGGCCCTGGACCCGGAGCTGGTCAATGAAGTGCTCGCCGTGGTGCGCCAGCTCGCCACCGAAGGCATGACCCTGATCATGGTCACCCACGAGATGCGCTTCGCGCGTGAAGTGGGCGACAAGCTGGTGTTCATGCACCAGGGCAAGGTCCACGAAGTAGGCGACCCGAAGATTCTTTTCGCCAACCCGCAAACCCCCGAACTGGCAGCCTTTATCGGCCAGCAATAGAGACACGGTACGGACAGTCGTTGGCGGCAAGGTAGGATCGTGGCACGATGACGGGGTTATTGACCGAGACCTTCCGACCATGCCGCACAGTAAAGCCAAGCACCTGTCCTTGATCGCCGCTATCGACCTGGGCTCCAACAGCTTTCACATGGTGGTGGCCAAGGCGGATTCCGGCGAAATCCGCATCCTCGAGCGCCTCGGCGAAAAGGTCCAACTGGCTGCGGGCATCGACGACGAGCGCCAGCTCAGCGAAGAATCGATGCAACGCGGCCTCGACTGCCTGAAGCGTTTCGCCCAGTTGATCAATGGCCTGCCTTTGGGCGCCGTGCGTATCGTCGGCACCAATGCCCTGCGTGAAGCGCGCAACCGTGGCGAGTTCATACGCCGTGCCGAAGGCATCCTCGGCCATCCGGTCGAAGTCATCTCCGGGCGCGAAGAGGCCCGTCTGATCTATCTAGGCGTCTCGCACACCCTCGCCGATACCCCGGGCAAACGCCTGGTGGCCGACATCGGTGGCGGCAGTACCGAATTCATCATTGGCCAGCGCTTCGAGCCGCTGCTGCGCGAGAGCCTGCAGATGGGCTGCGTGAGCTACACCCAGCGCTATTTCAAGGATGGCAAGATTACCCCGGCCCGCTATGCCCAGGCTTACACCGCTGCGCGCCTCGAGATCATGGGCATCGAAAACGCCCTGCATCGCATCGGCTGGGACGAAGCCATCGGCTCCTCGGGCACCGTGCGCGCGATCGGCCTGGCGCTCAAGGCCAATGGCCAGGGCTCCGGCGAAGTCAATGCCGAGGGCTTGGCGTGGCTCAAGCGCAGGCTGTTCAAGCTGGGTGACATCGAGAAAATCGACTTCGATGGCATCAAGCCCGATCGCCGTTCGATCTTCCCGGCCGGCCTGGCGATCCTCGAAGCGATCTTCGACGCCTTGAGCCTGCAGCGCATGGATCACTGCGAAGGCGCCCTGCGTGAGGGCGTGCTCTACGACCTGCTGGGCCGTCATCATCACGAAGACGTGCGTGAGCGAACCCTCAGCTCGCTAATGGACCGCTACCATGTCGACCTCGATCAGGCCGAACGCGTCGAACGCAAGGCCCTGCACGCACTGGAGCAGGTCGCCACGGCGTGGGACCTGGATGACGAGATGTGGCGGGATCTGCTGAGCTGGGCCGCCAAGGTCCACGAAATCGGCCTGGATATCGCTCACTACCACTACCACAAGCACGGCGCCTACCTCATCGAGCACTCGGACCTGTCAGGTTTCTCTCGTGAAGACCAGCAAATGCTCGCCCTGCTGGTACGCGGACACCGGCGCAACATCCCCAAGGACAAGTTCGCGGACTTCGGCGAAAACGGCGACAAACTGATCCGTCTGTGCGTGTTGCTGCGCTTCGCCATCCTGTTCCACCACATTCGCGGCACCCAGGAAATGCCCGAAGTCGTGCTGCACGCTGCAGGCAATCACCTGGATGTGGTGTTCCCGGATGGATGGCT
>CAJCIO010000188.1 GCA_903970465.1 Gammaproteobacteria bacterium | reverse complement strand
GCCGGAGCCGTCCTGATGAGTGTCGTAGAGGCTCAGCCACTGGTTCTGCTGCGCGGCCCTGTGGCCTGGGTCTTCGAGCTGCCACGGATAGAGTGCTTCGGGCAGCGCCTCGTTGGCATAGGCCTGATAAGTCAGGGTCGGGAGCACGAACACCAAGCCGCCGAGCACCTGTAAGGGGAGCACCACAAAGGGAATATCGGTGCGCCCCTGGGCGCCGCAAACGCGCAGCGCGTAAACGCCTGAGGGCGTCTGGCCAGGGATGGTCAGGGCCAAGACCTCCGGCCAACGGAACGCCGGCCGGTCGTCCGCGTGCAGATGCACCGCCGCGTAATGCTCAGGTGCACCGCGCGGGTCGTGGTCATCACCGTTCCATGCCGGCCCGCGTACCGCCCAGGTCGGGGCGCCATGGATGGTCAAAGCCGCGCGCTGCCCCTGCACATCGACCACGCTGTGCCGTGGCTGGATCGGCAACGGCCAGGCCGAGACGGAGTCGCTACCCGCCGCGCAGAACGTGGCTATCCGGGCATTCAGGGTTGGCCACCGGTGCGCCCAATCAGTAGCGATCCGGACCCCGTCTACCGTCCCCCACCCGCCCTCGCAACGCTGATCGCACAGCACTCGCACGCCGTGGGTAATGCATACCCGCCGAGTCTGCCCCGTCCATTCGAAACGTAGCGACAGCCAGGTATCGCGGGGCAAACCCACGGCCACGAAGGCGTGCTGATCGCCGCTGACAAGGCTCAACCCCACCTCGGGCTGGTAGCGGCACTCGAAATCCTGCGTCGATAACAGCACACGCTCGCCATGATTGGCCGTCAACAGGAGGTCGAACGACAACGATCCTGCCGCTTCGTTGATGGGCACCTCGATCCACGAGCCCAGCTCGAAGCCCTGCACCTGCGCACCGCCACCCGTCGACTGCAGCGGCCAGGTCAACACCGGTTGTTCCAGCCGGTCCAGGCGCACCACCTGGGCCTCGATCACCGCCATGACGCTGGACACATGAAACCCCAGGCGCTCGCCGGGCCGGGCACTGAGCGCGCTGGCATACCCCATGATCGGCAAGCTGGAATGGTCGGTGAGTCGATGCATGCTGTGTCTCCCATGGCGGCGCAGGCAGTTTCGCTGGCGCGCGCAGCAAGGTAAAGTCTCGGCCATCGTTGCCCATGAGGGGCCACGCTCCATAACAATCGATATCTACAACGGATTGCCCGCCATGCTCGACGCTTTCCTGGCCCTGCCCTTCACGCCGCTGGATTGGGGCCTGATGCTCGTCGCTATCGCCATTGCCTACATCGTTTTCGGCATCGCCGGTTTCGGCACCGCGCTGGTGGCCGGGCCGTTGCTGGTCAGGTTGATGCCGCTGTCGCAGGTAATCCCGCTGCTGGTGCTGCTGGATTTCATCGCCGCCTTCGGCAATCTGCTGCCCTCGCGCCAGGCCGTGGTCGGTCGCGAGCTGCTGCGATTGCTGCCGTGCATGGCGATCGGGTGCACCTTGGGGGTGGTTTTTCTGCTCAGGCTGCAATCGGATCGGCTGCTGCTGTTGATGGGCGTGTTTCTGGTGGCCTATGCCATTTACATGCTCAGGGTGAAGGTCAAACCCGCGCAGTTGTCGGCGCTGTGGTCGATCCCCCTGGGCACGGTGGGCGGCCTGTTCGGCGCCTTGTTCGGCAGTGGCGGGTTTCTCTACGCGATCTACCTGAGTGCGCGCCTCGAGGACAAACAGCAAGTGCGCGCCACGCAGAGCGCGCTGATCAGTTGCAGCACCCTGGTGCGCCTGACCCTGTTCATCGTCGCCGGTGTGTATGCCGATTTCAGCTTGCTGGCCCTCGCAGCCTGCCTGCTGCCGGCCATGGCCGGCGGTTTATGGCTGGGCCGGCGCCTGACCCTGCGGATGTCCCGCGAGGCCTTCGTGCGCCTGGTGACCTGGCTGGTGCTGGCCAGTGGCGTGACCCTGCTCTATCGCTATTTCAGCGGGCTGTGACGCCGTCTCAGGCCAGGCGCCGGTAACGCAGCCACACGCCGCCTCCCTCCTGTACCTCGGCGCTGGTCAGGGTCAGGTAATGCGCGTCACGCCAGTCCTGTTGCTTGATCTCGAACGAGGCGGGATGGTCGCCACGGCCGTCGATCAACGGCAGGATCACCACGCTGACCTCGTCCACCAATCCGGCATTGACGAACGAGCCACTGACCGCCGGGCCGCCCTCGACGATCAAGCGCTGGGTACCCAGTTCTCGCCCGAGGGTCTCGACCACCTGATGCAGATCGATATCGGTCTTGCCGGCGAAAAAGTAGGAGACTCCTATGGACTGCAGGTACGCCAGGTAATCGTCGGACACAGCCTCGGTCAGCACTTCGACCACATGGGAGCCGAGCGCCTCGTTGCTCTTCCAGGCCACCTTGCCATGGGGGTCGATGGAAATCGCATACTTGTCCGCGTCACGCTTGGCGAACCACGGCGTGCGCGGAATCGGCGCCTTGGCCAACCCTGCGGGATAGCCCTCACCGTGGGCGATCTCCTGCATGGTCACCCGCCCGCAAATCCAGGCATCGAAGGCGAAGCCCTCGGCGAGTTTCTCGTACAGCTCGCCAGCGGCCTTCTTGAACGGACGGTCCCAGCCATCGGTGAGGGCGTGGCCGTCCAGAGAGGACATCATGTGGCAGATAACGTAGGGCTTCATCGCGGGCTCCGGTTCG
>CAJCIO010000187.1 GCA_903970465.1 Gammaproteobacteria bacterium | reverse complement strand
CTTCGCGGTTCGCCTTGTCGATCGCAACAGGCACGGCCAGTTCGGTCTCGCGCTTCTAGAACCAAACCTGAGCCGTCGTCTTGCGGTCGAACGTCTGGCTTTCCTGATAAACTGTCTTTCCCTTTTGCATGACGCGGATCTGTGCGGTATACGCTGCAGAGCCATCCTTGCGCTTGCGAGCAGTGATAGAGCCCTTGGATTTTGCGACATGAATGTTCGGGTTTGCTACGTTGTAGCAACTAACATTCAGAAACAAGCAAAAACAGTGGTAAACGGTAGCAAATGAGAAGTGTGTAAATGTCGATGAAACAAGCAGAAAACCTCGCCAAGCCCCTGGATACAGTACCTAGGAGGTTTTCTGTTGCACCGATGATGGACTGGACAGACCGCCACTGCCGCCACTTCCTGCGCCTGCTCTCCAGCAACACCCTCCTCTACACCGAAATGGTCACCACCGGCGCCCTGCTTCACGGCGACACCGACCGTTTTCTGCGTTACGACGACACTCAGCATCCCCTGGCCCTGCAGTTAGGCGGTAGCAACCCCGCCGACCTCGCCGCCTGCGCGAAGATCGCCGAGCAATACGGCTACGACGAGGTAAACCTCAACGTCGGCTGCCCGAGCGACCGGGTGCAGAACAACATGATCGGCGCCTGCCTGATGGGCCACCCAGCTCTGGTGGCGGACTGCGTCAAGGCCATGCGCGATACGGTGTCGATACCGGTCACCGTCAAGCACCGCATCGGCATCAATGGACGCGATTCCTACGCTGAGCTGTGCGATTTCGTCGGCAAGGTGCAGGAAGCCGGCTGTGGCAGCTTCACCGTGCATGCGCGCATCGCCATCCTCGAAGGTCTGTCGCCGAAAGAAAACCGCGATATCCCGCCGCTGCGCTACGACGTTGCCGCTCGGCTGAAACAGGATTTTCCGGCCCTGGAGATCGTGCTCAACGGTGGTATCAAGACCCTCGCCGACTGCCACACGCACTTGCAGACGTTTGATGGTGTGATGCTCGGCCGCGAGGCGTATCACAACCCGTATCTGCTGGCGGAAGTCGACCAGCAGCTGTTCGGCAGCACAGCGCCGGTGATCACCCGCAGCGAGGCGCTGGATCGGCTGCGCCCGTATATTGCCAGGCACGTTGCCGAAGGCGGCACCATGCACCATATCACCCGCCACGTGCTGGGCCTGGCGCTGGGCTTCCCGGGGGCGCGCAAGTTTCGCCAGATGCTGTCGGTGGACATTCACAAGCATCCTGATCCGTTGCAGGTGCTGGACCAGGCGGCGTTGATTATCGAGGGTAGATGAAACCTGCGGAACCAGTGACCGCGTGGGTACTCGAACTGGATATCCTTATCGATTCAGCAGTGGCGCCAAAGCCTTGAGGCGCTTCAACTGCTGGAGTATTGTCGTCCAACCGCAAAAGGACTAGAGAGCGCTCATGACTTCCAAGCTGGAACAACTCAAGCAATTCACCACTGTGGTCGCGGACACTGGCGATCTGGACGCCATCACCCGCCTCAAGCCAGTCGACGCCACCACCAACCCGTCGCTGCTGCTGAAGGCTGCATCGATCATTGGTTACGCCGATATCCTCAAGAAGGTGGTCGAGGGCAACAACGGTGACGTGGGCCTGGCCTGTGACCGTTTTTCTGTAGAAGTGGGCAGCGGCATCCTGAAAGTGATCCCGGGCCGCATCTCGACCGAAGTCGACGCGCGTCTGTCGTTCGACACCCCGGCACTGCTGAAGAAAGCCAACCAGCTGATCGAGCTATACGACAAGGCCGGTGTCAGCCGCGACCGCGTACTGATCAAGCTGGCCTCCACCTGGGAAGGCATCCGCGCCGCCGAGCAACTGGAGCGTGATGGCATCCAGTGCAACCTGACCCTGCTGTTCTCCTTCGCTCAGGCCCAAGCCTGTGCCGACGCAGGCGTGTTCCTGATTTCGCCGTTCGTGGGCCGCATCTACGACTGGTACAAGAAGGCCAACAACACCGATTACACCGGTAGCGACGATCCGGGCGTGAAGTCGGTGACGCGCATCTACGATTATTACAAGACCAACGGTTACAAGACCGTTGTCATGGGCGCGAGCTTCCGCAACCTGAACCAGATCGAGCAGTTGGCCGGCTGCGATCGCCTGACCATCAGCCCTGAGCTGCTGCAGAAGCTGTCCGAAGACCAAGGCGAGCTGCCACGCATCCTCAAGCCTGGCAACACCGGCGAAGCACGCAAGGTCTTGAACGAGGCGGAGTTCCGCTGGGAATCCAACGAAGACGCCATGGCCACCGAGAAACTGGCCGAGGGCATCCGCCAGTTCGCTCGCGATCAGGAGAAGCTGGAGGCGTTGCTGCAAGCCAAGGTCTGATCAGACTCAGCATGCAAAAAGGGCGACTCGGTTGAGTCGCCCTTTTTTGTGCCCGCTTGCCTCAGCGTTGGGCCGTCAGCTGCGCTCGAGCGCGTTGACCAGATCATGGAACGCCTCACGATTCGAATCGTTGAGGCCCATGAGGATCTTGTGGGCTTCGAGCACCTTGGCCTTGACGATGTCTTCGGACTGATCCTGAGACGGCAGGTCCATCAGGCAATCGGTGCATGGAATCGGACGATTGACGATGTTGAACACCTGATCGAAACCCATGGACGACAGCAAACGCGTGATGTCCTCGTGGGTGGTCACGACAGTGGGAAGCAAACCGACCTTCTGCCGCGAAAGGATCGACAACTTGGCCAGCAAGCCAAGCGTGGTGCTGTCGATACTGCGGGTTTCGGTGAGATCGATGACGATCGCAGAGAAATTCAGGGCAGTGAAGATTTTTTCAATAGTCGCATCCAGCGCCGAACACAACGTCAGACGCACTTCACCGACAAACTTCAGAACGAAGGTACCATTCTGCTCGGCGAACTGGATTCTACCAGTACTCATTCAAGGTTCCTGCTTAACACCAGGAGGGCGATATCGTCCGGCATCTCCCCCAGCGTGGCCAATCCAAACTTTTGACGTAACCCATCCAGGGAACCGCCTGCTGCTTTGACTATTTCAGGCAAGGCAGTCTCTTTGTCTTTGAGCGTTTCACCCGGCAAAAGATCCAGAATGCCATCAGACAGCAGCGTCAAGCTGAAACGTTCCGGTAATTCAATGACATGGTCGGTGTAGGTGGCCTCATCGAAGAGACCGACCGGCAGACCGCGACCATCCAGGTACCGCACTTGGTCTTCAGTATAGAGCACCGGGAGCGGCAGATGGCCACCAATGCTGTACGTCAGAAGACCAGTATGCTCGTCAATCACGCCGCCGACCATGGTCACGTGCTTGCCAAGTTTGCAATTGATCAAACCGCGATTGATGTGCCCGAGCACATCCGACGGCTTGAACTCGGGCATGCTGCCCCCACGCCGCGATTCGAACATCAGCCGCGTGGTCATGAACTTCAACAGCACCGTGACGAAAGCCGATGAGGCTCCGTGTCCGGACACATCAGCCAGATAGAATGCCACGCGATGCTCGTCAACGCGAAAACAGTCGACGAAATCACCTGACAGGTACAGTGACGGGATGATCTGGTGCTCGAACTTGAAGCCACCGGTCACCCACGGGTTGACCGGCAACATGTTCATCTGCACCTGCCGCCCGGCGTTCTGGTCTTCCTGCAGCAGATGCAGGCTGGCCTCGAGCTCGCGGTTGGCGGTCTCCAGCTTGTCGCGATAACGCTGGTTTTCGAGCAGCAGGTGGGACCGATCCAGCGCGCGGCGAACCGAATGCTCCAGCACTGCCAGGTCTTCAAGCGGCTTGATCAGGTAATCGGCGGCACCCAGACGCAATGCTTCGACTGCGTCGTTCATCACGCCGGCGCCTGACAGCACGATCACCGGGGTCTGCGGCGAGCGCTCGGTAACCTGGCGAATCAGCTCCAGGCCGCCCACCTGAGGCATGCGCAGGTCGCAGATCACGAGGTCAGGTTGCTGTTGCTCGAACACCTGAAGGCCCAACAGGCCATTGCTGGCCTGCAGGACACTGAAGCCGCTGTCTTCGAGGTAGGCTGCGAGGCTCTCGCGCACTACGTCGTCATCATCGATTAACAGCAGCGTGGCACTGGTTTTCTGCATGTGGGCAAACGGCGCCAGAAATAGGTGGACGTAGGAGTTTGGCCTGGGCTGCACTCGCCTACTGGATTCACTTCCAGCCTCTCTTATACTGGAGGCAGCAGGACCGGAATCCCCGCTGCGGCAAATATTAGAGGTGCCCTGTAAGGCGCAGACGGTACTCCCATCCGGCAGGGGTTTCAAGCGTGTACCGATGGTCGCCTGACGTCTTTACACGGCAAATGACCGGGAGTTATAAAAACCCCCTGAACAGCAACGATATGGAAGTATGAAGCATGAGCCTGAACGACAGGGATTACAGCGAAAAACGCGATTACATGCGCATGACAATCAATGCCGAGGTCACATTACGCTTCAAGGGACTAGAGTTCACCGGGGTGTGCATCGACCTGTCGAGCAATGGCATGCAGGTCAAATCCGAGTCGCAACTGGCAGTGGGTGATGTACTGGCAGTTCATTTGCCCTCCCCTACCCCGAATCTGGATCCGTATAACGTCGACGCCGAAGTGGTGCGCGTCGATGACCTCGGCGATGGCAAGCAGATCCTTGGCCTCGCCACCGCGCCGGCCTGATCGACAGATACAAAAAAGGCGACCAAAGGGTCGCCTTTTTCGTATCAGGATAAATCAGAAATCGTCTTTGACCTGACCGTCCTTGACCTTGAACTCGCGGTTCTGCAGGAACGCGTTGCGTACGAAGGTGTAGCGATCGCCATTGATCAGCTTCTCCGACGACAGCAGATTCGCGCGCGCATCGAGCAGATTGATGCCGAACGCGGTGTTGCGTACAGGCACATCGTTCACGTAGCGGTACGCAGACGTGTAGGTGTCCGGGTACTTGGCGAACGCGTCACGCACGGTGCTCGGGCCGAAGAACGGCAAGACCACGTACGGACCGCTGCTCACGCCCCAGTAACCGAGGGTCTGACCGAAGTCTTCGTCGTTGCGCTGCAGGCCCATCTTGGTACCGACATCGATGACACCGAGCAGACCGAAGGTGGTGTTGAAGATCAGGCGCGCGGTGTCGACACCTGCAGCACGTGGCTTGGCCTGCAAGATATCGTTGGCCAGGTTGGTCACGTCACCGATGTTCTGGAAGAAGTTGTGCACGCCATCCTGAACGAACTGCGGGGTGATTTTCTGATAGCCCTGAGCCAGAGGCTTGAGGGTGTAGGTGTCGACGGTGTCGTTGAACTTGAACACCGGGCGGTTGAAACCGGCCCAAGGATCAGGATTCGCCTCATCTGCTGCCTGAGCCGCCACAGGCGCCAGGAAAGCGGTCGCCAGAACACAGGCCATGGCCAATCGATCGAGGCTTGCCGAGCCGATCTTGCGCATATACATACTCCCTTTAGAAACAATTGGCGGGCACGGAGGCCGGTTCGAAAAAAACCAAGTATAAGGCCAGCCGAAACATTTTTGCCTATCAAGAGTGTGAATGATTGGTATCAAGCACAGTGACTGCCCATGGATTATGCTCCACGGGTAACCATGGACCTTTGCAGCGACGCTGCGGTCAATGGTTGTGCCTATCCTAGAAGGGAGATCCACATGCCTGCCGCACAACTGCAAGACCAATTGATCGCCCTGCGTGAACAACTGGACCAGACTCCAACCTTGAATCTGGAAGAACGTGACCGCGTGCATCAACTGATGCAACAGATCGAGAGCGAGATCGCGCTGGAAGAAGCGACTCAGGAACGACCAAGCATGGTCGACAGTATCAATGTAGCCGCAGAAACGTTCGAGGCCGAGCACCCTACGGTGGCCGGGGTGTTGCGCAATATTGCCGTGACGCTGGGCAATATCGGGGTTTGACGGATAAACCCTGCCGACGCCTTCGCGGCCAAGCCTCGCTCCCACAGTGCACGCCGAACTAGCGTCATACACCGTTGGGAGCAAGGCTTGCCCGCGAAGAGGCCCTACCTATTGACGCACTAACCGAACGTTGCGCACATCCAGCGCCTCGGTACTGCGGTAGGGATTGATATCCAGCCCGCCACGGCGCACATAGCGCGCATACACCGTCAAAGATTGCGGCTTGAGCAAACGCTGGAGGTCGAGGAAGATCCGCTCCACGCACTGTTCGTGGAAGTCCGAGTGCTGGCGAAAGCTCACCAGATAGGCCAGCAGGCTGGCATGATCCAACGCCGCGCCCTTATAGCTCACCACGACCGTGCCCCAGTCCGGCTGACTGGTCACCGGGCAGTTGGACTTGAGCAGATGGCTGTAGACACTCTCCTCAATGACCCGCTCGGCATCGCAGCGCAGCAACTCAGGTTGCGGGTGCTCGTATTGGGTGACGCTGATGTCCAGATCATCGATGCACACCCCCGGCAGCTTCGCCACGCCATCCGCCTGGACGTCATCCAGGCTGCGAATTCTCACCCCGACCGGTTTGCCCGCGGCGGCAGACAAGTCCTTCTCCAGCACGGCCTGCAGTGCAGCGGCACTGGCAAAGGAGGTCTGGTTCAGCGAATTGAGATACAGCTTGAAGGATTTCGACTCGATGATGTTCGGCGAATTCGCGGGGATACTGAATTCACCGATCGCCACCACTGGCTTGCCGGAAGGCAGCAGCCAAGACAGCTCGAAGCAATTCCAGAAGTCCACGCCCTGATACGGCAGGGTGTCGGCGCTCAAGCCCAGTTCGGCCCATTTCGCCGCCCGCGGAATGGGGAACAGCAGCGATGGCGTATAAGTGGCGATGTACTCGCTGGACTTGCCCAGCGGAGAATGTTCGGCGGCGGGGTGCATGGCAAAACCTTGACTGAATAAACGCCGACAGTTTATCGGGTTTACGTGCCGGTTTCAGCGCCCACGGGCTGGCGCAGTGGTTATTTGTCGACTTTCAGCTGGCCGACCATGCCCGCCTGGTAGTGGCCTGGTTCGTTGCAGGCGAATTCCAGCGCGGTGGCGCGGGTAAAGGTCCAAGTCAGCTCGCCGCTTTCGCCCGGCTTGAGGGTGACACTGTTGGTGTCGTGGTGCATACCGGGCATGGCGCCGTGGGCATCCTTGTCGTGACCCATGGTGGCCATCGCCAGCATTTCTTTTTGATGACTGGCCTGCAGAGCGGCATCACCCAGGGTGAACTCATGCACCACCGCGCCGGTGTTGGCCAGCTCGAAGCGCACCGTCTCGCCGGCCTTGAGCTCCAGCGTATTGGGGGTGAAGGACATGTCTGCCAGGGTGACTTTGACGGTGCGGGTGGCCTGACCGGCCTTGGCTGCGTGACCGAAGTCGAAGCTGGCCTCGTCGGCAACGGCGACGCCGGTGATGGCGCTGCCGGCCAGCACCAGTGTGGCAATACTCAAGTAGCGAATGACGTTCATGCGCGGTCCTCTCCAGATCCGTGGCAAAGCGGCTCCTGGCCTGGGGGTATTAGGCCCCTGGCGGCAGGCTATGGGACACTGTAGGCCCGCGGCGCTGGCAGCTACCTGACACACGCATTACAACTTTGTCAGCTAACGCGCCCGCTGCCGCGCCAAGGGTATAAAGCCCGTGCACCGCACCTCGCCCGCCATCACCGAGCGCCAGATGAAACTGTTGATCGTCGAAGACCAAGTCAAAACCGGACACTACCTGCGCCAAGGCCTGCAAGAGGCCGGTTATGCCGTCGAGCTGGTCAACGACGGCCTCAGCGGCCAGCACATGGCGCTGAGCGGCGACTACAGCCTGTTGATCCTCGACGTGATGCTGCCACAACGCGATGGCTGGCAGATCCTCCAGGCCGTGCGCGGCGCAGGGATGGAAGTACCGGTGCTGTTCCTGACTGCCCGCGACAGCGTCGCCGATCGCGTGCACGGCCTGGAGCTGGGCGCCGACGACTACCTGATCAAACCCTTCGCCTTCGCCGAGTTGCTGGCGCGGGTACGCACCCTGCTGCGCCGTGGCGCACAACCCCCCCAGGAAACCAGCCTGGAAGTGGACGATCTGCGCTTGGACCTGATTCGTCGCCGCGTAGAGCGCGGCAATCAGCGAATCGACCTCACCGCCAAGGAGTTCGCCCTGCTGGAGCTGCTCATGCGTCGGCGCGGTGAAGTACTGCCCAAATCGCTGATCGCCTCCCAGGTCTGGGATATCAATTTCGACAGCGACACCAACGTCATCGAGGTCGCCATCCGCCGCCTGCGCTTGAAGATCGATGACGAGCACCCGGAAAAACTGATTCATACCGTGCGCGGCATGGGCTACGTGTTGGAGGCTCGGCATTGAAGCTGTCCCTGAGCGCGCGCCTGGCGCTGTTGTTCGCCGCCTGCACCGCGCTGGTGTCACTGGTGGCGGGACTGCTGTTCAATGCCGCCAGCGAGGCGCACTTTCTCGAGCTTGATCAGCAGTTGCTGGACAACCGCATGGCGAGCCTGCGCGGGGTGCTGATGGGCGTCGAGGATCAGGCGAGTTTCGAGGCGCGGCGCTCGCTATTGCAACTCGAACTGGCGCGCCAACCCGACGAGGGTTTGCGCGTGTTCGGGACTGACAGCACCGAATGGTTCAACAGCCGCCCCGCCCTCCCCGCCGCCATGCAAACCGACCAGCTGGCGACCCTGCACACCGACCATGGCGAATTTCGCACCTACAGCGCGCCGCTTGATCCGCAACAACCCAGATCGCCACGCCTGACCCTGCTGCTCGACATCACCCACCACCAGCATTTTTTGCAACGCATGCAAGGGCTGATCTGGCTGACCGTGGGGCTCTCGGCACTGGCCACCGCATTGTTCGGCGCCTGGGCCGCGCGCCTGAGCCTGCGACCGTTACGACGGATGACCGAACTGGCCGCTGGAGTGTCGGCGCAGTCCCTGACCACGCGCTTGCCAGTGCAGGGGCTGCCACCAGAACTGGCCGACCTTGGCCAGTCATTGAATGCCATGCTCGCCCGGCTCGACGATGCGTTTACACGGCTGTCGGCGTTCTCGGCCGACATCGCCCATGAACTGCGCACACCGTTGTCGAATCTGCTCACCCACACGCAAGTCACTCTCACCCGCCCGCGCTCGGCAGCGGACTATGAAGAAGCCCTGCACAGCAATCTCGAAGACCTGCAATGGATGGCGCAACTGGTCAACGACATGCTCTATCTGGCCAAGGCCGAGCACGGGCTGATGCCGGCCGGGCGCGAACCGCTAAACCTGGCGAACGAGGTGGATGGATTGCTGGAGTATTTTGCGCCGTTGGCCGAAGAGGCCGGGGTGCGCTTGTCACGCGAGGGTGAGGCACAGGTGCAGGGCGATCGGGGGATGCTGCGCCGGTCGCTGTCCAATTTGCTGGACAACGCGCTGCGCTTTACGCCAGCCGCGGGACAGGTGCGCGTCGCCTTGATGCACAGCGACACACAGGTGATGATCGAAGTTGCCAACCAGGGGGAGCCGATACCGGAGCAGGCCCTGGCGCGACTGTTCGATCGTTTCTACCGCGCCGACCCGGCCCGCAGGGCCAGCCAAAGCGAGCACGCCGGATTGGGCTTGGCCATCACGCGCTCGATCATCCGCGCCCATGGCGGCAGTATCGAGTGCCAGTGTGCCGATGGCTGGACAGTATTCAGGATCGTTCTGCCGCCTACCCTGTAAAGAGGGGTTATGCGCGAATCTCGGTAATCACTCAACGGCTGTCGCGGCCTCTTTGGTCTCGCCACAGAAGCCGCTGTCAGCTGAGCTTATTCGTAACGCAACGCGTGCGCTGGCTCGATCTGCGAAGCACGCCACGCCGGATAAATCGTCGCCAAAAAGCTCATGATCAACCCCGCAGAGCAAATCAATGCCACGTCACTCCACTCCAATTGGGATGGCAAGTTGCTGATGAAGTACACGTCCGACGTGAAGATATGCTCCCCAGTGACGCGCTCGACCCAGCCGACCATGGCGCTGACATTGATCGCGGCGATCACCCCCAATACGCCGCCGATCACCGTCCCTACCACACCGATCACGGTGCCCTGGACCATGAACACGCCCATGATCTGACGCGGCGTAGCGCCAATGGTCCGCAGGATGGCGATGTCGGCGCCCTTGTCGTTCACGACCATGATCAAGGTGGCAATGATGTTGAACGCCGCTACCGCGACGATCATCAGCAACAACAGGCCGATCATGGTCTTTTCCATTTTCATGGCGCTGAACAGGCTGCCCTGAGTGTGGGTCCAGTCATCGGCCTGATAGCCGGTGCCCAAGCTGGCGGCGATGGTTTTGGACACCTCGGGCGCGGCATACAGATCCTTGAGTTTGAGCCGCACGCTCTGCACCTGATTCGGCTGCCAGCGCTGCATGGTCGCCGCATCGGCGACGTTGATCAGGGCCATGCTGCTGTCCAGCTCGGCACCGACCTTGAACACGCCCACCACCGTCAGGCGTTGCAGCCGCGGGGTAATGCCACCAGGCGCGGAGCTGATCTCGGGCACGATGAGGGTGAACTTGTCGCCCACCGTCAAGCCGAAACGCCGCGCGGTAATATCCCCGACCACCACGCCGAACTCGCCGGGACGCAGATCCTGCAGGCTGCCGCGGGTAATGTGTTGCGCGACGATCGACACCTTGCCTTCCTGGGCCGGATCGACGCCGCTGATCTGGATCGGCTGCATGCCGCCGCGAAAGGAAATCATGCCGTCCATCTCGGTGAACGGTACCGCTGCCAGCACTTCGGGGTTCTTCAGCGCGGCGTCTGCCACCGGGCGCCAGTCATTCAACGGCTGGGCGCCGACGATCATCGCATGGGGCACCATGCCGAGGATGCGATCGCTCATCTCGCGCTGGAAGCCGTTCATCACCGACAGCACCACGATCATCGCCAGGACGCCGAGGCCCAGTCCGATCATCGAGGTCATGGAAATGAACGAGATGAAATGGTTGCGGCGCTTGGCGCGGGTGTAGCGCGCGCCGATGAAGATCGATAAAGGTCTGAACATGAACGCACCGTGACAAAAAGAGTGAAGCAGGCACGCCACCGACCAGCGGCGCGCCAGGCGAAGCCGATCAGATCGGGACCAGATGGCCCTCTTCGAGCTTCAGAACGCGATCCATCTGCCGAGCCAGGCTCAGGTCGTGGGTCACCACCAGAAACGCCGTGTTCAACGAAGTACTGAGTTCCTGCATCAGGTCCTGAATACCCTGAGCCGTGTGCTGATCAAGGTTGCCGGTGGGCTCGTCGAGCATCACCAGCCCCGGACGGTTGACCAGTGCGCGGGCAATGGCCACGCGCTGGCGCTCGCCGCCCGACAGCTCGGAGGGCTTGTGGCTCAGGCGGTGGCCCAGGCCGACGCGGGTCAGCAGCGCCGTGGCGCGCTCCTTGGCCTCTGGTATCGGCGTTTTGCCAATCAAGAGCGGCATGCACACGTTCTCGAGCGCCGTGAACTCGGCCAGCAGGTGGTGAAACTGATACACGAAGCCCAGCGCGCGATTGCGCAGCAGGCCGCGGTCACGTTCGTTGAGCGCCGACAGCTCTTCTCCGGCCAGCCATACGCTCCCCTCGCTCGGGGTGTCGAGGCCGCCGAGCATGTTCAGCAGAGTACTCTTGCCCGAGCCCGAACTGCCGACAATGGCTACTCGCTCGCCGGCTTGCAGCTCGAGCTGAAGATTGGCCAGCACCACTACCGATTCCGGGCCTTCGTCGTAGGATTTGCCCAGATTACGGCAACTCAGAACTGCTTTATCACTCATGCCCAACTCACTCATAACGTAACGCCTCCGCAGGCTGGGTACGCGCTGCGCGCCAGGCCGGATACAAGGTGGCGAGGAAACTCAGGACCAGCGCCGCACCGCAGACCATCAGTACGTCCTGGCTTTGCAGCTGCGACGGCAGGTAGTCGATAAAATACACATCGGCGTTGAGGAATTTGTGGCCGATCAGCTTCTCCAGCAGCGCCACGCCAGCACTCACATTGAGCGCCGCGAGGATACCCAGCACGGCGCCGACCAAGGTGCCGACCACGCCGATCACCGTGCCCTGGACCATGAAGATCGCCATGATCTGCCCTGGCGTCGAGCCCAGAGTCCGCAGAATGGCGATGTCACCGCGCTTGTCGTTGACCACCATCACCAGCGTCGAAATGATGTTGAATGCCGCCACTGCCACGATCAGCAACAGCAGCAGGCCGATCATGGATTTTTCCATGCCGATCGCCTGGTAAAGGTTGCCGTGGGTGCGCGTCCAGTCTCGCGAGTAGTAATCATCCCCCAACTGGTGGGAAATCTCGTAGGCGGTGCGCGGCGCCTTGAACAGGTCGGTGAACTTCAACCGCAAACCCTGCACCTGCTCCGGTTTCCAGCGGTGCAGCAGGCTCAGGTCCTGCAGGTTGGTCAGGCCGACGTAACCGTCCAGTTCACCAGCGCCGACATGGAAGATGCCGATCACGGTGAAGCGCTTCATGCGCGGGAACATGCCGCCCGGGGTCACGGTGACTTCAGGGGACACGAAGGTCACCTTGTCGCCCAGGGTCACGCCCAGCTTGGTCGCGGCCTTGTCGCCCAGCAGGATGCCGAACTGGCCAGGCTGGAGGGCATCCAGCGACCCTTGCTTGACGAACGCGTCGATGATCGACACCTTGCGCTCCTGCGCCGGGTCGATACCGTTGAGCAGCATCTTTTGCACGCGGCCGTTATTGGTCAGCAAACCCTGCATCTGGGTGAACGGCGCAACGGCCTCCACTTGGGGGTTTTGCTTGACGCGCGCGGACAGCGCCTGCCAGTCGTCGATAGGTTTGGCGGACTCGATGGTGGCGTGTGGAACCATCCCGAGCACGCGGGTTCGCATCTCATGATCGAAGCCGTTCATGACCGAGAGCACGACGATCATCACGACAACGCCGAGGGCGAGTCCGATCATCGATGTCAGGGAAATGAACGACACAAAATGATTACGGCGTTTGGCACGGGTATAACGCGTACCAATGAAAACGAAGAGAGGTCTGAACATGTCGGGGCTTGTTCGGGTGAAAGAAGAACGTCCTTGTGGCGGGGCTTGCCGAGCGGCCTTACACTCAGATCACCGCCAACACCATGGGTTCAACCATGTCGACATTAGATGAAGAAGATCGGCGCGAATACTATCGCATCAGTGATCATATCGCACTGGAAATTACCCCGTTGCCGGAGACAGACGCGATGGGGCCCGAGGTGTTGCAGGATGCTTCACCGCTTTTCAACCTGCTGAGCGAGCTGCACCTGAGCGAGTTCGAATCCCAGCACCTGTTGCGCCAGCTGGGTGACAGCGATCGCACGCTGGGCAATTTCCTTCGTGCCCAGAACAAGCGTATCGACCTGCTCAGCCAGGTGGTTGCCCATACGCTGCTGGGCGAAATCGGCGAGACCGTGCCGGTGATCATTTCCGAAGGTGGCCTGGAATGCCAGATGCCGCAGTCGTTTGCCGTCGGCAGCCTGGTTGGCGTCAAGATCGTGCTCATGCCCCAGGCCCTGGGCCTGTTGCTGCGCGCCCGGGTCACCCGCGCGGATGCCGTCAGCCTGGGGCATTACGAACTGGGCCTGGAGTTCGACGGCATGACCGACGCTCAGCGGCAATTGCTGGCCCGCTATATTCTGCAAAAACAGGCGGCCGAACGGCGCTTGGCACGGGAGCACACTGCCGACCTGCCGCCGGTCTGAAGCCCAAATGCCTACATCCTTAACGCCACTGCGGCATCCCTAGACGTATTTCATCAAGGAACAGACGTGACCCTAATCTACGGCCACCGCGGTGCCAAAGGCGAAGCACCGGAAAACACCCTGACAAGTTTCCAACGCTGCCTGGAACACGGCGTCAAACGCTGCGAGCTGGACTTGCACCTCTCCAGCGATGGCGAATTGATGGTCATCCACGACCCGACCCTCAAGCGCACCACTGAACGGCGCGGCAAAGTGATCGAGCAGACCGCCGCCGACCTGGTCACCCTCGATGCCCGCAAGGGTGGGCCCGGCTGGATCACGCCCTGCCCGATTCCGACGCTGGAGACGCTGTTTCAGGAGTGCCAGTTCGAGCATTGGCAACTTGAAGTCAAGGTCGCTTCACGTAACCGCGCCACCACCACCGTGCTGGCGATTCGCGAACTGGCGCAGCGCTACGGCCTGATGGACAAGGTCACCATCACCTCAAGCTCCCGCGAAGTCCTGCGTGCCGCCCAGCACTTCACCCCGGATATTTCCCGCGGGCTGGTGGCTGAATATGCGTGGCTTGATCCCTTGAAGGTCGCGCAGAATTACGGCTGTGAATTCCTGGCATTGAACTGGACGCTGTGCAGCCCCGAGCGCCTGCAAAAAGCGCAGCGCCAGGGTTTGCATGTGTCGGTATGGACAGTCAACGACGCGGCACTCATGCGCCGCCTCGCTGACTTCGGCGTGGACAGCCTGATTACAGACTTTCCCGGTTTGGCCAGCGCCACGATCGGGAATCGCTGAAATCGGTCTCTCCGGCCGGCTCAGGCCACCGGCCGGAGCCGGTCAAAAAAGCCGGTTGAGGCCGTCGTAGGCTGCTACCCGATAGGCTTCGGCCATGGTCGGGTAGTTGAACGTGGTGTTGACAAAGTACTTGATGGTGTTCAATTCACCCGGCTGGCTCATGATTGCCTGCCCGATGTGCACGATCTCCGAAGCCTGGTCGCCGAAGCAATGCACGCCCAGTACTTCCAGGGTTTCGCGGTGGAACAGAATCTTCAGCATGCCCACCGGCTCACCGGAAATCTGCGCCCGCGCCATGCCCTTGAAGAACGCCTTGCCCACTTCGTACGGGACCTTGGCCTGGGTCAACTCCTGCTCGTTCTTGCCGATCGAGCTGATCTCCGGAATGGTGTAGATGCCGGTCGGTACGTCGTTGACGAAACGCCAGCTGCCATTGTCGATCGCGCTGCCTGACGCCGAACGCCCTTGGTCGTACGCGGCACTGGCCAGGCTCGGCCAGCCGATCACGTCGCCAGCGCCATAAATGGTCGGGACGCTGGTGCGATAGGCTTCGTCGACGCTGATCTGGCCGCGGCCGTTGACCTTGATGCCGATGTTTTCCAGGCCCAGGCGGTCGGTATTGCCGGTACGGCCGTTGCACCAGAGCAAGGCGTCGGCCTTGATCTTCTTGCCCGACTTGAGATGCAGGATCACGCCGTGCTCCAGGCCTTCGACCCGCTCGTATTCTTCGGTGTGGCGCACCATCACGTGGTTGTTGCTGAAGTGGTAGCTCAACGCCTGGGAGATTTCCGAGTCGAGGAAGCTGAGCAGCTGATCGCGGTTGTCCACCAGTTCGATCATCACCCCCAGACCACTGAAGATCGACGCGTACTCGCAACCGATCACACCGGCGCCGTAGATGATCAGCTTGCGCGGGGTATGGGTGATGCTGAGGATGGTGTCGCTATCGTAGATGCGCGGGTGGGTGAAATCGATATCGGCCGGGCGATAAGGGCGCGAACCTGTGGCGATGATAACCTGCTTGGCGATCAGCTTTTCTTGCATGCCGTTGGGGCAGATGACGTCGATGGTCTGCTCATCGGAGAAGCTGCCGGTGCCGAAAAACACGTCAACGCGGTTGCGCGCGTAGTAGGCGGTGCGCGACTGGACCTGCTTGGCGATCACCCGCTCGGCGCTTTTGAGTACGTCGGGAAAGGGGAACCAGCGCGGCTCGCCGATCAGACGGAACATCTCATTATTGTTGAAATGAATGATCTGCTTGACCGAATGGCGCAGGGCCTTGGACGGGATGGTGCCCAAATGGGTGCAATTGCCGCCGACCTGGCGCCGGCTGTCGACCATGGCCACCTTGCGGCCGGCCTTGGCGGCGTTCATCGCCGCCCCTTCCCCGGCTGGACCGGAACCCAACACCACGACATCGTAGTTATAGACAGCCATGCGTACTCCTTCCTCTCAGGCCACGACGTCCTGCCGGACGCCTCTGGCGCAACATGCCACGGTCGGCATTGAAAAACACGGTGTGCAGTCTAATGAACACTTGATGGCGCGAACATTAACCCTTGGTCGCGCCACAGGCAATTTTTGTCTGTGGCTTTTCGCCGCAGGCTGCCCCGTACGCCAACAAAAACGCCCCGAACCAGTCGGGGCGTTTTCAGTGATGCGGCAGCCTTACTGCGGGAAGGCAGGCGGGTTGACCCCGGCCATGTCTTCCATCACGCGTACCACCTGGCAGCTGTAACCGAATTCGTTGTCGTACCAGACGTACAGTACGACACGGTTATCGTTGCAGATGGTGGCCTCGGCATCGACAACACCGGCATAGCGTGAACCGACGAAGTCGGTGGATACCACTTCCTGCGAAGCGACGAAGTCGATCTGACGCGACAGATCGGAGTGCAGCGCCATGTAGCGCAGGTACTCGTTCATCTCTTCGCGGCTGCTGGCCTTCTCGAGGTTCAGGTTGAGGATCGCCATCGAAACATTTGGCGTCGGCACCCGAATCGCGTTGCCGGTCAGCTTGCCGGCCAGTTCAGGCAGCGCCTTGGCCGCGGCGGTGGCAGCACCGGTCTCGGTGATGACCATATTCAGCGCGGCCGAACGACCACGGCGATCGCCCTTGTGGAAGTTGTCGATGAGGTTCTGGTCGTTGGTGTACGAGTGAACCGTTTCGACGTGACCATTGACGATGCCGAACTTGTCATTGACGGCCTTGAGCACCGGCACGATGGCGTTGGTGGTGCAGGACGCCGCGGAGACGATCTTGTCGTCGGCGGTGATCTCGCCATGGTTGATGCCATGCACAATGTTTTTCAGCTTGCCCTTGCCCGGCGCGGTCAGCAACACGCGGTCGATACCCGGGCAGGCCAGGTGCTGGCCCAGGCCCTCGGCATCACGCCATACACCGGTGTTGTCCACCAGCAGCGCGTTGCTGATGCCGTACTGGGTGTAATCCACCTCGGTCGGGCTCTTGGCATAGATGAACTGGATGAGGTTGCCGTTGACGGTCAGGGTGCTGGCTTCTTCGTCGACATGGATGATGCCGTCGAACGAACCGTGCACCGAGTCGCGGCGCAGCAGGCTGGCCCGTTTGGCGAGATCGTTGGTGGCGCCTTTGCGCACCACCACGGCACGCAGGCGCAGGCCATCACCGCCCCCGGCCTTCTCGATCAGGATGCGCGCCAGCAGACGGCCGATACGCCCGAAACCGTAGAGCACCACATCAGTGCCTTTGCGCTCGCCAACGTTCTGTTGACCCACCACCGGACCGAGTTCTTCGCGCACAAAGGCTTCAGCGCTGCGGCCATTGGCTTCGGTCTTGAACTTGACCGCCAGCTTGCCGAGGTCGACCGAAGCCGCGCCCAGTTTGAGCTCGCTCATCGCTTTAAGAAGAGGGAATGTTTCGTGTACCGACAGCTCGTGGGAGTCGGCCTGGCGGTGACGGGCAAAGCGGTGGGCCTTGAGCAACTCGATCACCGAACGGTTGATCAGGCTACGGCCGTAGATCGAGGTGACGACATTGTTGTTGCGGTATAGCTGGCCGATCAAAGGAATCATCGCTTCGGCGAGTGCTTCACGATCGATCCATTCACCAAGACACTGGTCGGGCTTCTGACTCACGGGAACCTTCCACATGTAGGGGCTGAGAAAAGGGGCTACATTATTACTTTAACAGGGCAACCGGGGCAATGCGCCAGGTCGCAAGGAGAAACGTTTCAGCGGAAAATTTCCGACGAGTTTCTTTTGCGCAGTCGAAACTGACAGGGGCACAAGGTGCCGGTACAATCGATCTCTTTGTCGTAACGCTTGGAGCTCGATCGCCCGTGCCTGTCCTGCGTCTACCGCTACTCCCTACCGCCGCGCAAAAAACCGCGAGCAAACAGCTCTGGGGCAACCTGCCCGGGGCCGCCCTGAGCCTGGCCATCGCCGAAGCGGCGAGCGCGGCCAAGCGTTTCACCCTGCTGTTGACCGCCGACAGCCAGAGCGCCGACCGCCTCGAACAGGAGCTGCGTTTTTTCGCTCCCGAGCTGCCGGTGCTGCATTTTCCCGATTGGGAAACCCTGCCCTACGATCTGTTCTCGCCGCACCAGGACATCATCTCCCAGCGAATTTCCAGTTTATATCGCTTGCCGGAGCTCGTTCATGGCGTTTTGGTAGTGCCCATCACCACGGCCCTACATCGCCTGGCGCCCACGCAGTTCCTGCTCGGCAGCAGCCTGGTACTGGACGTAGGCCAGCGCCTCGACGTCGAGCAGATGCGCACGCGACTCGAGGCCAGCGGCTATAGATATGTCGACACCGTCTACGAACACGGCGAGTTCACCGTGCGTGGCGCACTGATCGACCTGTTCCCGATGGGCAGCAAACTGCCGTACCGCATCGACCTGTTCGATGACGAAATCGAGACCCTGCGCACCTTCGACCCGGAAACCCAGCGCTCGATCGACAAGGTCGAGTCGATTCGCTTGCTGCCGGCCCGGGAATTCCCGCTGCAAAAAGACGAAGTCACCCGCTTCAAGGCGCGCTTTCGCGAGCGCTTCGACGTCGATTTCCGCCGCAGTCCGATTTTTCAGGACCTCAGCAGCGGCATTACCCCGGCCGGCATCGAGTATTACCTGCCGCTGTTTTTCGAGAGCACCTCGACCCTGTTCGATTACCTGCCCCAGGACACTCAGGTGTTTTCGCTGCCGGGCATCGAGCAGGCTGCCGAACAGTTCTGGAATGACGTACGCAACCGGTATGAAGAGCGCCGTATCGACCCGATGCGCCCGCTGCTGCCGCCTGCCGAGCTGTTCCTGCCGGTCGAGGACTGCTTCGCGCGGCTCAAGACCTGGCCCCGGGTGATCGCCAGCCAGGCCGAGGTCGAAGGCGCCCAGTCGTTCCCAGCCAGCGCCCTGCCGGACCTGGCGATCCAGGCCAAGGCGGCCAATCCGCTGGCGGCGCTGTCCGACTATATAGAGCAGTTTCCCGGTCGCGTGCTGTTCACCGCCGAGTCAGCGGGCCGGCGCGAAGTGCTGCTGGAGTTGCTTGACCGGCTCAAGTTGAAGCCGCAGACCGTCGATGGCTGGCACGAGTTCGTCTCCAGCAAGGCGCGCCTGGCCATCACCATCGCACCGCTCGACGATGGCCTGCAGCTCAATGACCCGGCATTGGCGCTGATCGCCGAAAGCCCACTGTTCGGGCAACGGGTGATGCAGCGTCGCCGCCGAGAAAAACGCAGCGACGGCAGCAATGACGCGGTCATCAAGAACCTCACCGAATTGCGCGAAGGCGCACCGGTAGTCCATATCGATCATGGGGTCGGCCGATACCTGGGCCTGGCGACGCTGGAAATCGACGGCCAGGCCGCCGAGTTTCTCACCCTCGAATACGCCGAGAGCGCCAAGCTTTACGTGCCGGTGGCCAACCTGCACCTGATCGCCCGCTACACCGGTAGCGATGACGCCTTGGCGCCGCTGCACCGGTTGGGCTCTGAAGCCTGGCAGAAGGCCAAGCGCAAAGCCGCCGAGCAGGTACGCGATGTGGCCGCCGAGCTGCTCGACATCTATGCTCGGCGCGCAGCGCGGGTGGGCTATGCCTTCGCCGACCCGGCGCTGGATTACGAAACCTTCAGCGCCGGCTTCCCGTTCGAGGAGACCCCCGACCAGCAAACCGCTATCGAAGCGGTGCGCGAGGACATGCTCGCCGCCAAGCCAATGGATCGCCTGGTGTGCGGCGACGTCGGCTTCGGCAAGACCGAGGTGGCCATGCGCGCTGCCTTCATTGCCGTACACGGCGGCAAACAGGTAGCCATTCTGGTGCCGACCACCCTCCTCGCCCAACAGCACTACAACAGCTTCCGCGACCGCTTCGCCGATTGGCCGGTGCGCGTCGAGGTCATGAGCCGCTTCAAGTCGACCAAGGAGGTCAACGACGCGGTGGTCGAACTGGCAGACGGCAAGATCGACATCGTCATCGGCACTCACAAGCTGCTGCAGGACGACGTCAAGATCAAGAACCTCGGCCTGGTGATTATCGACGAAGAACACCGTTTCGGCGTGCGACAAAAGGAGCAGATGAAAAACCTGCGCAGCGAGGTCGACATTCTTACCCTCACCGCCACACCGATTCCGCGCACGCTGAACATGGCCGTGTCCGGCATGCGCGACCTGTCGATCATCGCCACGCCCCCGGCGCGACGCCTGTCGGTGCGCACCTTCGTGATGGAGCAGAACAAGAGCACGGTCAAAGAGGCCCTGCTGCGCGAACTGCTGCGTGGTGGCCAGGTGTACTACCTGCACAACGACGTCAAGACCATCGAAAAATGCGCCGCCGACCTGGTCGAACTGGTGCCTGAGGCGCGTATCGGCATCGGCCATGGGCAGATGCGCGAACGCGATCTCGAACAGGTCATGAGCGACTTCTATCACAAGCGCTTCAACGTGTTGATTGCCTCGACCATCATCGAGACCGGCATCGACGTGCCCAGCGCCAACACCATCATCATCGAGCGTGCCGACAAGTTCGGTCTGGCGCAATTGCACCAGCTGCGCGGCCGGGTCGGGCGCAGTCACCACCAGGCCTACGCCTACCTGCTGACGCCGCCGCGCCAGCAGATCACCGGTGACGCCGAGAAACGCCTTGAGGCCATCGCCAACACCCAGGACCTCGGTGCCGGCTTTGTGCTGGCCACCAACGACCTCGAAATCCGTGGCGCTGGTGAACTGCTGGGCGAGGGCCAGAGCGGCCAGATCCAGGCGGTGGGCTTCACCCTCTATATGGAAATGCTCGAACGCGCGGTCAAGGCCATTCGCAAGGGCGAGCAGCCTAATCTCGATCAGCCGCTGGGCGGCGGTCCGGAGGTTAACCTGCGGGTGCCCGCGTTGATTCCCGACGCCTACCTGCCTGATGTGCATACGCGTTTGATCCTGTACAAGCGCATCGCCTCGGCCGCCGACGAAGAAGGCCTCAAAGACCTGCAGGTAGAGATGATCGACCGCTTCGGTCTGCTGCCCGAGCCGACCAAGAACCTGGTGCGCATCACCCTGCTCAAGCTGCAGGCAGAAAAGCTCGGCATCAAGAAAATCGACGGCGGCCCGCAAGGTGGCCGTCTGGAGTTCGCTGCCGATACGCCAGTCGATCCGTTGACCCTGATCAAGCTGATCCAGAGCCAGCCCAAGCGTTACAAATTCGAAGGCGCCACGTTTTTCAAGTTCCTGGTGCCCATGGAGCGCCCGGAGGAGCGCTTCAATGTGGTCGAAGCGCTGCTCGAGCGCCTGACACCGGCATCCCCATGAGGGTATTGCCGATGGGCTTGAACCCGCCTGCCGCGATGGCGCGCTGAGATGCCCGAGCGCCTGATCGACGACCTCGCGCCCAAGCCTCGGCTATGGTTGGGCAGCGTCGAGTTCAGTGCCTTCGAGCCGCGCAACGGCCGCATGCAGCGCTACGTGCAACATCGCGCGGCGCTGGCTTACGGCTACGCCGGTGAATATGTCGCCACGAACGGCCACGGCAGCGGCGCAATCGTCAAACGCGAGGCCGACGACACCCTGCGTATCCAGCGCCAACCGCTGGCGGAAAAAGCCCTGCGCGAAACCCTGCAGCAATTGGGCTTCAAGATCGCCACGCGGCAGAGCAAGGCGCTGCCTGAAAGCGCCGGCGATATCTTCGAATTGCCCAGCGACGGCGCCTGGCTGCGTTTCGTGCTCAACGAGCTGCCGGGCCTGCGTCGCCAGGGCTGGGAGATCGAGTACTCAGAAGAATTCGCCTTCGACCTGACGCCGGTGGATGACTGGTACGCGGTCATCGACGAGGGCCCCGAGCGCGACTGGTTCGACCTCGAACTGGGCATCGTGGTCAACGGCGAACGTCTGAGCCTGCTGCCAATTCTGCTCAACCTGCTGCGCACCCACCCGGAACTGCTCAACCCGGCGCAGATGGCCCGGCGCCGTGACGACGAACAGATCCTCGTGCCGCTGCACAGCCATCAACCGGGCAAGCAACGCCCGGTACAAGTCGCCCTGCCCTATGGCCGCTTGAAGCCGGTATTGGCGACGCTTGGGGACTTCTACAAACAAGAGCCAGGCGAGACCAAGCTGCGCCTGTCGACCCCCGATGCGCTGCGCCTCAATGCCTTGCAACAGTTGCCACTGAGCTGGGAAGGCGGCGAGCGCGTACGCGATTTTGCCGAGCGCCTGCGCGATGTGCGCCAGCAGGCGGCGGTCGCGCCCGAGGGCTTGCGGGCGCAGCTGCGCCCCTATCAGCTTGACGGCCTGAGCTGGATGCAGGCGCTGCGCGAGCTGGATGTGGGCGGCATCCTCGCGGACGACATGGGCCTGGGCAAGACCTTGCAGACCCTGGCCCATCTGTTGGTGGAAAAGAACGCCGGCCGCCTCGATCGGCCAGCCATGGTGGTCATGCCCACCAGCCTGATCCCCAACTGGCAGGACGAGGCCGAGCGCTTCGCACCGCAATTGAAGGTATTGGCGCTGCATGGCCCCTCACGCAAAAAACACTTCCCCGACCTGGCGCACTACGACCTCCTGCTGACCACCTACGCCCTGCTGCCCAAGGACCTTGAAGACCTGGCCAAGGTGCCGTTGCACGTGCTTATCCTCGACGAGGCGCAGTACATCAAGACCCCCGGCAGCAAGGCTGCTCAGGCTGCGCGCCAGCTCAATGCGCGACAACGCCTGTGCCTGAGCGGTACACCGCTGGAAAACCACCTGGGCGAATTGTGGTCGCTGTTCCACTTCCTCATGCCCGGCTGGCTGGGGGATGCAAAATCCTTCACCCAGGATTACCGCACGCCCATCGAGAAGCATGGCGACGAGATGCGCCTGCAGCATCTCAATACGCGCATCCGCCCATTTTTGCTGCGCCGCACCAAGGAGCAGGTGGCCACCGAGCTGCCGGCCAAGACCGAGATCACCCACTGGGTCGAGCTCAATGACGCCCAGCGTGATGTCTACGAAACCGTGCGCCTGGCCATGGACCAGAAGGTGCGCGCCGAAATCAATCGCAAGGGTGTGGCGCGCAGCCAGATCATCATCCTCGAAGCCCTGCTCAAACTGCGCCAGGTATGCTGCGATCTGCGCCTGGTCAACAGCGTGCCACACCCCGCGCCAGGCAACAGTTCAGGCAAGCTCAGTGCCCTGATGGAAATGCTCGACGCGCTATTGGCCGAGGGACGGCGGGTGCTGCTGTTCTCGCAGTTCACCTCGATGCTGGGGTTGATCGAAGCCGAGTTGCAGGCGCGAAACGTGCCCTATGCCCTGCTCACCGGCGCAACACGCAATCGGCGCACGCCGGTGCAGGACTTCCAGCAAGGCAAGTTGCAGATTTTTTTGATCAGCCTGAAGGCCGGTGGGGTCGGCTTGAACCTGACGGCAGCAGATACGGTGATCCATTACGACCCTTGGTGGAATCCGGCGGCCGAGCATCAAGCCACCGACCGCGCGTATCGGATTGGCCAGGAAAAGCCGGTGTTCGTCTACAAGCTGATCACCCGCGGCACGGTGGAGGAAAAAATCCAGCACCTGCAGCAGGAAAAGTCGGCGCTGGCCGCAGGCGTGCTGGAGGGACGTCAGGGTGGGGACTGGCGTATGCACGCCGAGGATATCGACGCGCTGTTCGAGCCACTGCCGGGGCGCAAGCGCAAGCGTTGAATCAAACTTCGCGGGAAGCCCTTCTCACACAGTACAAGCGGATGCATGACGTACCCCTGTGGGACCAAGGCTTGCCCGCGAAAACGCTATCAGCAACGACCATTCACCCGAGCATTTACAGCCCCAACTCACTCAATCCCGGATGATCATCCGGGCGCCGGCCCAGCGGCCAATGGTATTTGCGCTCGCTTTCCTTGATCGGCAAATCGTTGATGCAGGCAAACCGCCGCTGCATCAAGCCATCCGCATCGAATTCCCAGTTTTCGTTACCGTAAGAGCGAAACCAGTTGCCCGAGTCGTCATGCCACTCGTACGCATAGCGCACGGCAATCCGATTACCCTCGAAGGCCCAGAGCTCCTTGATCAGCCGGTAGTCCAACTCCTTGGCCCACTTGCGCTCCAGGAAACCCTGGGCCTGCTCACGACCATGGACGAACTCGGCACGGTTGCGCCACTCGGTATCCTCGGTATAGGCCAGCGCGACCTTGGCGGCGTCGCGCGAATTCCAGCCGTCTTCCGCCAGGCGGACCTTCTGGATCGCCGTCTCTCGAGTAAAAGGCGGCAATGGCGGGCGTTGTGTATCACTCATGTGCGATCTCGCTCAGAAAGGTTTGTAGGGCAGGAACTTGCCGTCCAGGGTGATCACCGCGCGGCTCCCGCCCTCGGGATCGTCGACCTTTTTCAGGTCAAGCTTGAAGTTGATGGCGCTGACGATACCGTCACCGAACTGTTCGTGGACCAGGGCCTTGAGGGTGGTGCCGTAGACCTGCACCATTTCATAGAACCTATAGATGGTCGGGTCGGTGGGGATACGCTCGGGGATGCTGCCGCGCAACGGGATGGCTTGCAGGCGAGCGATGTCGTGGTGGTCGAGGCCGAGACGCTCACCAACGATTTCCGCGCAGGCGGCTGGCAACGGATGCTGACCCAGCAACGCGGCAGTCACATAGACCAGACTCAACTCGGTGCCTTCGGCGAGGGCCTCCCAGGTCAGGTTCTTGTCGAGCTTGGCAGCGAGGATACGATCGGTCAGGGTTTGGCGCTGGGTTTGGCTGGCATCGGCGTGCATGGTGTAACTCCTTCATCGAGATGGGATACCTAAAGGCATAGCACAGCACGTACCAACTCCTTCTATTATTCAAGCCATTAATAAATAAGGTTATTTCTAAATTACGTAAAAACGATATTTCGTCATTAACGACACTTCGTACTAATATCGACGATATATCGTCATACCTGGATTCACCGCCGCCCGAGGATCACCATGAAAGCCCTGACCCCGCAATTGATCCTCGGCGCCGCCGGTGAAGGCATCTATGGCATCGACCGTCGCGGCCACGCCACCTTCGTCAACCCCGCCGCCGAGCGCATCCTCGGCTGGCGCGCCGCCGACATGGTCGAGCGCAATACCCACGACCTCATGCACCATCACCACGCCGACGGCAGGCCCTATTGCGGCACCGACTGCCCCATCTATGCAGCCTTCAACGATGGCGAAGTGCACCACGTCACCCACGAAGTCTTCTGGAACCGCGACGGCCAGCCGATCCCGGTGGAATACACCAGCACACCGATGCGGGACGGCGACGAGCTGGTGGGCGCGGTGGTGGTGTTCCGCGACATCAGCGCGCGGCTCGAAACCGAGCGCCAGCTGCGCCAGGCGTTGAGCGAAGTGCAACAGCTAAAGCAACAACTGGAACACGAGAACGCCTACCTGCAGGAGCAGATCGCCGTGGATCAGGGCGGCCATGATCTGATCGGCAGCAGTGCGCCGCTGCAACGGATACATCAACAGATCCGCCTGGTGGCGCCGACCGATGCCAACGTGCTGATCTGCGGCGAGTCGGGTACCGGCAAGGAACTGCTGGCCCGCGCCATTCACCAGCAGAGCCTGCGTCGTGACCGCCCGCTGATCCGCGTCAACTGTGCCGCGATCCCCCGCGAGCTGTTCGAGAGCGAATTCTTTGGCCACGTCAAAGGCGCTTTCACCGGCGCCATCAGCGAGCGCGTAGGGCGCTTCGAACTGGCCCATGGTGGCACGCTGTTCCTCGATGAAGTGGGCGAGATCCCCCTCGACCTGCAAGGCAAGCTGCTGCGCGTGTTGCAGGAGCAACAACTTGAACGCGTGGGTGAAAGCCTCACCCGGGAAGTGGATGTACGGGTCATCGCCGCGACCAACCGCGACCTGCAAGGCGAAGTCAGCCAGGGGCGCTTTCGCGAGGACCTGTACTTTCGTCTCAACGTCTTCCCGATCGAGTCCGTGCCCCTGCGCCGCCGGCCCGAGGATATCCCCGGCCTGGCCAAACACTTTCTCACCCTCGCCTGCCGCCGCCTCAAGCGTCGCGAACCGGTCCTCAGCCTGGCCGATATCCAACAGCTGCAGCGCTACCCGTGGCCGGGCAACGTCCGCGAGCTGGAGAACCTGCTGGAACGCGCCGCGATCATTTCCACCGGCGCGCGGCTGCATCTGGAAATGCCCAATGCGCCGGCGATAGCCCATGAGCCGCTGCCCAGTCGCGCCGGCATGCGCATCCTCACGCAGAGCGAACAGCGCGACCTGGAGCGCGACAACCTCATCGCCGCTTTGCAGGCCTGCCAAGGCAAGATCGCGGGTGCCGGGGGCGCTGCCGAGCTGCTGAATCTGCGGCCGACGACCTTGCGTTCGAGGCTGGATGCGTTCGGGTTACAGCCGGCGGTGTTCAAGAGCAGACGCTAGATCAAAGCCAGCCGATGCGACGGGCTGGCGCAGACAGTGTGTTCGAGCGCGCGAATTCGCCGAGGGCGTCGTGCGCCCGATAAACATCGGTTATGCGCCCGCAAGTCGATCGCAACAAGGCTTGCGTCTATTGAACAACCGCCACACCTCTCCTATGGTTAGCCCTCTCGACCGGGCCTCCCCGACTTTTTTCGACTTTGCAGAGATGGATCACTCATGCGCTATTCCCCGTTCACCGACCGCATCGCCGGCAAAGGCGTCGCCGCCTGGGACATTCACCACGCCGCGGTGGTGGCCGAGCGCGAAGGGCGCGATGTGATCGTGCTGAGCATCGGCGATCCGGATTTCGCCACGCCAGCAGCCATCACCGAGGCTGCGGTGCAGGCGCTGCATGCTGGAGATACCCACTACGCCGAAATTCCCGGACGCCCGGCATTGCGCCAAGCGCTGGCCACACGTTACGCCGAGCTCTGGCAGCGGCCAATGGCGGCCGAGAACGTGTGCACCGCAGTCGGCGCACAAAATGCATTGTTCGCCACCTCAATGTGCCTGTTGCAGCCAGGCGATGAAGTCATCGTCCTGGAGCCGATGTATGTGACTTACGAAGCCACCATCCAGGCGTCCGGGGCGACACTGGTGCGGGTGCCCTGCCCGGCTGCCAACGGCTTTCGACTCGATCCGCACGCGGTCAACGCCGCCATCACCCCTCGCACTCGGGCGATCTTTCTCGCCAACCCGAACAACCCCACCGGCGTGGTGCTCGATGCAAGCGAGGTGCAGGCGCTGGCCGAACTGGCGATCGCTCACGACCTGTGGATCATCGAAGACCAGGTCTACGAAAGCCTCACTTACGACACCGCCCACCTCAGCCTCGCCGCTGTGCCGGGCATGGCCGAGCGCTGCGTAGTGGTCGCCAGCCTGTCCAAGTCCCACGCCATGACCGGGTGGCGGGTTGGCTGGGTGATCGCGGAGCCCGGGCTGATCGGCCATATCGAAACCCTGATGCTGTGCATGACCTATGGTTTGCCGGGCTTCCTGCAGACTGCGGCACTGGCGGCGCTTGACTGTCACGATCAAGTCACCACACAGATGCGCGCGGTCTATCGCCGTCGTCGCGACTTGGTGATCGCCAGCCTCGGTGACTGCCCCCATCTGAGCGTGCTCAAACCCGACGCCGGCATGTTCGTGCTGGTGGACGTGCGCCGCACCGGCCTCAGCTCGTTGGACTTCGCCTGGCGGCTGTTCCGCGAAACAGGCGTGGCGGTGCTGGATGCTGAAGCTTTCGGCGCGCCGGCAGCAGGTTTTGTAAGGCTGTCGTTTACCTTGGGGGACGACAAGCTGACCGAGGCGTGTCGACGCATTCGCGGTTTTGTGGAAGGGCTCTGAGGGCATACCCCTTTCGCTCAAGTCGTCGACGCAGATGCTCAGCGTCCAGGTACACGCAGCAGGCTGTCAAATCGCCCAATCGACCCCCACGCTGTAACGTCGACCATCCAGCACTTTGTGGTATTCGTCGTAGCCGATCTGCTTGTCGAACACGTTGTAAACCCCGGCAAGCAGCTTCAGATCAGGTGTCACTTTGTAGGTCGCACCCAAGTCGACAAAGGTGTAGGCCGGCGTGTATTCGGAATCCCCATTGCGCAGATACTCCAGGCCGCTGGAACGGTAGTTCACCCGTGTCCAGGAGGCCAGCCGCTCGGTGGTGCGCCAGTTCAGCGTGGTGTTGTACATGTGCCGCGGCGTGTCGTTCAGCGGTTTGCCTTTTAGCGCGCCCGTCTGCTGCTCGGACCCTGTGAAGGTGTAGTTGCTGGCCAGCGACAGGCGTTCTGAGAGTTGCCAATCCAGGGTCGCCTCGATGCCCTGCAACTGCGCCTGATCGATGTTGATGCGGTCACTGATGAACTTGTAGGCGGTGCTGCCAATCATGCACTGGCCCGAGGCGTTGCCGGTGCTGTCGATGCAGCGTCGCTGCGAGGTAATCCTGTCCTTGAAGTCGGTGCGAAACAGGGTGAGGCCAGCGCTGATTCCTTGCTGGCCATCCCAGATCACGCTCAGCTCCTGGCTGACGGTCGTTTCGGGCTTGAGCTTTGAATTGCCGACGATAATCGCCGGGTCGCCACCGCCGCCAGTGATCTGCCCCCAGTTGTCGACGGCCGCGCGGATATCCGGCGAACGATAGCCGGTGGACACCCCGCCCTTGACGGTCCATTGGCTGTTCAGGTGATAGACCCCATACAGCCGAGGCGACCAGTGGCCGCCGTAGTTCTGGTCCTGATCCAGGCGCAACCCGGCAGTCAGTGCGAAGTCCTCGGTGAGACGCCATTCATCCTCGGCGAACAGCGCCCAGGACCACCGCGTCAGCGTGCTCAGGCCCGCGCCCGCCTCCAATTGATTACCCATGTCGGTCAGGTCTTCGTACAGGTATTGGCCACCAACGGTGGTGATGTGGCGATCGCCGAAGTACGACATTTGCGAGTTCACCAACGTGGTCCGCAAGTCCATCTCACGGCCGGGGTTGGTGCTGCGATCGGCCTGGATATAACTGTCGCTGTGCAGCACGTCCCAACGCCCGGAATGGCTCAGGGCGACGTGGGTGCGCGCATAATTGTTGTGATCATCCTTGGACCCCGCACGCCCGCGGTGGCTGTCGCGTTGCTGCAGGGTGTGCCCGCCCTCCAGCATGATCGTGTTGAAAGCGTCCGGGGTCAGCGCCAGCTTGGCAGTGCCGCTGTCGGTGGACTGCTCCTTGAACCCCTTGATGAAGCCATCCTCCTCGCGCCGATTACGCTGGCCATAGAGTTGCAAACCGAGCAGCCCATCGATCAGCGGCCCGGCGGCGAACACATCGGTGTTATTCGCATTGCCCGAATGGGAGCGCTCTTGCACGGTCAGTTCACTGCGAACATTGCCGTACCACTCTTGCCCGACCTTGCGGGTGATCACATTGATCACCCCACCCATGGCATCGGAGCCATACAGCGATGACATCGGTCCGCGCACTACCTCGATGCGCTCGATGGCGGCCAGCGGCGGCAACCAACCCTGCTCGATGCCGGAGTTGTCGCTGTTCGGGCGCGTGGCCCGTGAGTCCTGCCTCTTGCCGTCCACCAGGATCAGCGTGTACAGCGACGACATGCCGCGGATCCTGATATCACTGGTACTGCCGCCGCCGGTGACCTCTACCCCGGGTACATCGCGCAACGCATCGGTGACATCGCGATAGGATTTGCTGGCCAGTTGCTCGTGGCTGATCACCGTGATGGAAGCGGGTGCATCCTTGAGTTGCTGACTGAAGCCCGAGGCGGTAACCACTTGGGTGGGCAATTCCACGGGGGTGTTTTCGGCACTGACAGCAACGCTGTAGAGCGAGCAGCAGCCAAGCGCCAGGGTGGAACGAGCAAGAAAACGAGACATGGCAGATCCTGATAACCAGGCACCGCGAACGGCGCGAAGTCACTCATGTTAGTGAGAATCATCCGCACTGAAAGACGATTTACGATACTTACGTTTTTCTCGGGAATGGTTTCCCCTATGTAAAGACCAAGGCCAAATGCCACTTTTTTTGAAATTATTTGAAACATCCTTAGCCCCCACCCCCACTGGCCTGCAGCGCCGACAACCGGGCGCAATGTCGCACCCTAGAGCCTTCCCGGCGGTTGCGCTGAACCGGTTCAGGTGCGATAACAAAAGGGCAACCTGCTCGAACATCTATAAAAAACATAGATTCACAGGGCACCGGACGTCGACCCTCGGCGATCCTGCAACGGTTGTCATTTTGCTCGCTCGCCCCGACCGCACACCCTGCGGATCGCCGTGTCATCGAGTCTGCCCAACAACCTCATAGAGGCCATTCATTCGGCGTACGCCAACGCCGTGCAACAACAAGGAACGTGACATTGAGCGATCAATCCACTCCAGATACCCCCCTCTCCCGCTTCTGCAAGATGCTGGGCATTCCCTACCCCATGTTCTGGGGTTTTGTCGGCCTGCTGATCTTCATGATCGGCGACGGTGTCGAACTCGGTTACCTCTCCCCCTTTCTCAGTGATCACGGCATGGCCGAAGATCGCATCGCGGTGGTCTTCACCCTGTATGGCGTGACCGTGGCGATCTCTTCCTGGCTGGCCGGCGCTCTTTCAAGCCTCTGGGGCCCCAAGCGCGTGATGATGCTGGGCCTGCTGATCTGGAGCGTGTTCGAAACGTTGTTCCTGATCTACGGTCTGGAGAAAGTCAGTTACCCGATGATCCTGCTCACCTACGGTCTGCGCGGCTTCGGCTACCCGCTGTTCGCCTACGGCTTTCTGGTGTGGATTGCGGCCGCGACTCCGTCGCGCAAGATGGGCCTGGCGGTCGGCTGGTTCTGGGTGGCCTACGCCGCCGGCCTGCCGACCCTGGGTTCGCTGGTGGCGAGTTTCGCCATTCCGCTGATTGGTGCTCTGCAGACGTTCTGGCTGTCATTTGCGTTGGTGGTGTTCGGTGGGTTGGTCGGACTGATCGGCATGCGTGACGCTCACGGCATGCGCCGCCTGGCCCCCGAGGGCGAGAAACCGCTGCGCTCGATGACCAAGAACATCACGATCATGTGGACCAACCCCAAGGTCAGCCTGGTGGGCCTGGTGCGGATCATCAATACCTCGTCGATGTTCGGTTTCCTCATCGTGATGCCCGGGTTCTTCATGGACACCATCGGCTTCACCCTGGAGCAATGGCTGCGCCTGCTGACCATCGTCTTCGTGTTCAACATCATCGGCAATCTCACTTCCAGTGTGATCAGCACGCGCATCGGTTATCGCAACACCATCCTATGGCTCGGCGCGGTGGGCAGCACCATCAGTACGCCGCTGTTCTTCTTCATGCCCCAGGCGTTTCCGCACAACTTCATGCTGGCCTCGGTGTTCGGCGCGTTCTATGGCCTGACGCTGGCGTGCTTCGTGCCGCTGTCTGCCCTGGCACCCGCGCTGGCGCCGCAAAACAAGGCTGCGGCGCTCTCGGTGCTGAGCTTGGGGGCAGGCGCTTCGACCTGGGTCGGGCCGGCGGTGGTGGCGATCTTCAATGAAAGCTTCGGCTTGGGCGGCGTGGTCTGGGCATTCACCGGGCTGTATGCGTTGAGTGCGGTGATGATGAGCTTCCTGCGCGATCCGGAACCGGTCCATGAACCGACGCTGACCAAGGCCAAGTCGCGGATCAAGATCAAAGCCCCACGTCAGGACCTGCGCTGGGCACACGCCACTCGCGACTGAGGTAACACTTGTGTGTAGGGAGGGGGCTTGGCCTCGATGGATTTGCGGACACCTCCACGTCTGAAAGTTCATCGGGGGCAGGCCCCCTTGCTACATTTGCGACATGCCACGCAAATTTGCAGCCTCAGGAGTGCAACACTCCACCTCCCCTGCTTATTTGTAACAAATGGCACATATTCTGCTATAAATTTAAACAACTTTTCACTTGACCGTTAATCCACTGGGGCTTCCTAACGTCATCCCGCAACACTTGCCCATCGATGGTGCACTGCGCAATTCGCAAGCACAGCCAACCGACTGCAGGACAATAAACAGTGCCTGTTCACTATTGGACACGGCCGCCAGGACAGAAGGCTTTTCGCTATGAACGCTCATACGCCGACCTCTGCAACTTCCATCGACCGCATTCCCGAGCGCCTCGACCAGGCCGAAACACCGCTGTGTTTCGGCCCCTTCGCGTTGTACTCGCGCCAGCATCTGCTGTTGCGCGACGGTCAGCCGGTGAATGTCGGCAGCCGCGCCATGGCCCTGCTGGTGGCCCTGGCCAGCCGTCCGGGCGAGCTGTTCGAAAAACAGGAATTGCTGGCCTTGGCCTGGCCACGGGCGGTGGTCGAGGAGTGCAATCTGCGCGCGCAGATCGTCAGCCTGCGGCGGGTGCTCAGCGTCGAAGGAGACCTGCCCTGTATCAGCACCGTGCCGGGCCGCGGTTACCGCTTCAGCGCGCCTTTGCGTACCGCGCCAAGTGCGCCGATGGCGTGTGCTCCCGAAACGCCGATAACCGCAGCACCGACAACCCCAGCACCGTTGGCGATTGCGAGCGCCCCGCAGCCCATGGCGCCATTGACGATCGCCAGTACCACGGCCCAGGGCATGCCCAGTGCTGTCACCGCGGTCGGCCGCGAAGCCCTGATCGAAACCCTGAGCACGCATCTTCAGATGCATCGTCTCCTGACCCTCACAGGCGCCCCAGGCATGGGTAAGACCACCGTGGCCCTGGCCCTCGCCGACCGCTTGCAAGCGAACTTTGCCGACGGCGTGCGCTTCATCGACCTGGCGCCTATCGACGGCCCGCAACCGGTGCAAGGCATGATCGCCTGCGCGCTGGGCATCGCTACCGAAACGGCCAACCCCTTACAGGAACTGGCCGACACCCTCGGCGACAGCCACCTGCTGCTGGTGCTCGACAACGCCGAGCACGTGCTGGAGCCCACCGCGCTGGCGGTAGAAACCTTGCTGCGGCACAACCCGCGTATTCACGTGCTGGTCACCAGCCGCGAACCGCTGCGCGCCGCCGGTGAGTACGTACATGAACTCGCGCCCTTGCCGGCCCCTGCCGAGCACCAGCGGTTGCGCCTCGAAGACGTCGAGCATTACCCGGCGATGCAATTGCTCATGCAACGGGTGCGCGGCTTCGATGCCGATGTTGTCTTCAATAGCGGCGACCTCGATGACATCGCCTGTATCTGCCGCAAGCTCGACGGCAACCCCCTGGCCATAGAACTGGCAGCGGCGCGAGTGCGTGCGTTCGGCCTGCACGATCTGGTCGGCCTGCTGGATGGCAGCTTTCGCTTGCAGATGACTGGCCGACGCACCGCCCTGGCGCGCCAGCGCTCGTTGAGTGCCGCGCTGGACTGGACCTACGCCATGCTCAGCCCTGACGAGCAGGCCCTGCTGCAACAGTTGGCGGTGTTCAAGGGTTCGTTCAGCCTGGAGGCAGTCAAGGCGGTCATCGATATCGGCCTGGACGATGTCCGCGATGCCCTGCCGCTGCTCGAAAGCCTGATCGACAAATCGCTGCTGAGCCTGGCCGAACACCCCCATGGCAAACGCTATCGGTTGCTCGAAACCACGCGCCTGTACGCCGTGCAAAAACTCGAGGAGGCCGGCGACGGTCGCGTGGTGTTCCATCGCCACGCCCTGTGGGCGCTGAAGCTCATGCACCTCGCCAACCAACAGTTGGACCGCCTGCGCCCCGAGCACTGGCTCAACCAGAACGCGGTGGAGATCGACACCCTGCGCGGCGCGCTCCAGTGGGCCTATGCCGAAACCGGCGATCGTCCGTTGGCAGTCGAGCTGACCTTGTTGAGCGCGCCCCTGCTGTTGCGCCTGTCGCTGATCGGTGAATGCCACGAGTGGGTCAAGCAAGGCCTGCGCAAAGCCCCACTGGCGCCGCCGGTCACGGCACACCAACGCATGCGCCTGCTGACGGTCAGCGCCAGCTTGTTGATGCTCACCTATGGCGCCAGCAGCCAGATGCGCGAAGCCTGGGCCCAAGTGCGCATTGACGCCGACGCACTGGGCGACACCGACAGCGCCCTGCGCGCGATCTGGGGCCTGTGGAACGACCGCATCTGCACCAACCAGCATCGCCAGGCGCTGACCCTGGCCGAACAGTTTCTGACCCATGCACGCGAGCCGTTGCAGAGCGACCGGCAGATGCTAGGGATGCGCATGCGCGCTGTGCCGCTGTTCTACATGGCCGATCTGGCCGGTGCACGCCAGGCCGTCGCGCAAGCCCTGAGCTCCCCGCTGTGCGCCCGCTCGCACCTGGTGGAAATGCATTTCGACCAGCGCATTGCCGCGCGCTCGCTGCTGGCCCAGGTGCAACTGCTCGAAGGCAACGTCGGTCAGGCGCTGCTCACCGTCGATGCCAACGTCCAGGACGCCATCAACCTTTGCCACCCCGCCAGCCTGTGGTACACCCTGTGCCTGAGCGCCATCCCCATCACCCTGATGGTCGGCAGCCTGCACAAGACCCGGCAATTGATGACCCTGTTAAAGGACAGCAGCCAGGGCCGCGAGCTGCACCTGTGGCGGCAACTGGCACGCTGCTTCGACAGCATTCTGGCGATTCGCGATGGCGCACCGCAGGCCGGCGTGCCGCAGCTCGGCGAAGCCTTGAACCAGCTGCGCGATCAGGGCCATTCGCCGCTCTACAGCCTGCTGCGCTGCGAATACGCCCAAGGCCTGGCGTTGCTGGGGCTGGAAGAGCTGGGCCTGGAAATGCTCGAAGAAACCCTGACGCTGGTGCGCAGCCGCGAAGAGTTGTGGTACGTGCCGGAGTTGCTGCGCGTACAGGCACAACTGCTGCGCCGCCAAGGCCTGCCGCCCAGCACCGAACGCCTGCAGGGCTTGCTCGCTCAGGCCAGCGAGTGCGCGCAAAGGCATGGCCTGGGTTTCTGGACCACACGCATCGCCGCCGATACTCAGCGTCTCGACGAACCACCGCTGCTGCGCCGCCTGCACGGCAACCTGGCGCGCTAGATCAAGCGCGCCGCCACCAGCAAGTCGGCCACCGCCTGAAAACAGTGATCCGGGATCGGATCACCGGCCACCGCACGGCGGGCGATATCCGCTGCCAGCGTTTGATCGGCAGCGATGGCGATGCCGAGTGCGGTGGCCTCCAGCAAGCTTGCCTGAGCCTGTGCCGGATCAACCCGAAACACCACCACCGGTACCGGCGTCTCGCCGCGCACATAGCGCAGGCCCACCAGCCAGCCGCTGCCGTCGCCGATCATCAACGAGGCACGGCCCAGCCCCAACTGAGTCGCGAAAGCCTGCATTTCCTGACGCTGACGGCGCCGCTCGCGCTTGATCAGCGGGTCGCCGTCGGTGTCCTTGCGCTCGCGCTTCTGTTCGCTGCGGGTCATCTTCATGTCCCGGCCGAACAACCAGCGCTGCATCATCACGTCCACCGCGCCGAGCAACAGAAACGCCGCCAGCACGGTAAACACAAGCGGCTTGAGCACCGCGTAAAAGGTCGATTCGATGCAGCCCGCACCACACCGCGAGGCCTCCATCAGTGCCTGCAACGCCTGGCGCCCGACCACGTAAAAAGCCAGCCCCAACAGGCTGACCTTGACCAGCCCCTTGATGCACTCGACAAAATTGCGCATCGCGAACAGGCGCTTGAAGCCTTCGGCCGGATTGATCCGCTTGAAGTCCGGCTTGATCGGTTCGACGGCGAACACCACACCTTTCATGGTGATCAGGTTGGTGAGAATCACCGCCCCTACCGTGACCGCAACCACCGGCAGCGTCAGCTCGAGCAGGATCTGCTCGGCCAGGTCGATGACCCGCGGCCAGACACCCGCGAACGGCTCGATATACAGCTGCGCCACCAAGTCGACCAGCGCGGTCACCTGGGCCTGTGCGCGGGCTACCAACAGGGCGATGCACAGCGTGCACAGGAGGATGACCATGGCCGACACCAGGTCCTGACTCTTGGCCACCTGGCCCTTGGTGCGGGCGTCGCGCAGCTTCTTGTCGGTGGCCGGCTGGGATTTCTCTTCGCTGGTATCAGCCATGGCCGCGCCTGATCATCCGCCTACTCCCGACAGGGTCTTGAGCACCTCGACGGTGCCGCGAAAGGCCGCCAGCTGGTCGAGCATCACCGGGACCAAAAAGCCGATATAAATCACCATCAGCACCGAGAAAAACAGATTCTTGACCGGCAGCGACAAGTCGAAAATATGGAAGTTGGGCGCCATGCGCGACAGGTACGCGAGCATCAGGTCGGTGATCAGCATGGCAATCAGCAGCGGCGACACCATCAACACGCCGATGCGCATCACCTGGTCGAGAATCGAAAGAATCGCCATCAACGCCGAGCTGGCGAACAACGGCGTGAACGCAGTCACTGGCCACAACTGGTAGCTGTGGTAATAGCCGCCGACCATCATGATGAACCCCCCGGACATGAAGAACAGGGTGATCAGCATCACCGTCAGCAAGGTCGCCATCACGCTCGACTCTCCCGACCCGCTGGGGTCGAGCAGTTGCTGCATGGTCGAGCCGCGTTGCAGGTCCACCAATTCGCCGGCCATTTCCGCCGCCCAGAACGGAATGCCGAACAGCAGCCCGATCAGCACGCCGATGAGAAACTCCTTGACCATCAGCCCGGCGATGAAAAACCCGTTGTGCTCGGGCATGGCGGTGAAGGCCTGGAACACCGGCAGGAGCATCGGCACCGACACCGCCAGCGCCACACAGGTGCGGATCATCCCGGTCAGGCCCAGGCGATTGAACGCCGGGGTGACCATCACCAGGCCCATGGCGCGGCTGGCCGCCAGCGAGGCGGAGCTGATAGTCGGGTAGGCCAACTCGACGAAAGCACTGGGGAAGCCGATATCCATCGGGGCTCAGCGCGTCCACAGCGGGAAGTTGTCGAGCACCTGGCTGCCCAGCGCGGCGACCTGCCCGGCCAGCAGCGGCCCGACGAAGACGATCACCAGCAGGACCGCTACCAGCTTGACCACCTGCGGCAGGGTCTGGTCCTGGATCTGCGTGAGCGCCTGCAACAGGCCGACACTCAAACCGACGATAATGGCCACCGCCAACGCCGGTGCCGACAAGAGCAGCACGGTCATCAGCGCCTGTTTCATCAACGAAAGAAAAACGTCCTGCCCCATGGTGTCACCCGTAGCTAAGAATGAGCCCGTGCATCAGCCGCGACCAGCCGCTGATTGCTACGAACAGGAATATTTTCAGTGGTATGGAAATCAGCGTCGGCGAGACCATCGACATGCCCATGGCCATCAACACATTGGCCACCAGCAGGTCCACCACCAGAAACGGGATGTACAGCAGAAAGCCGATCTCGAAGGCGCGGGTCAGCTCCGAACTGACGAAGGCCGGTACGAGCACCACCAGATCGTCGTCACGCAAATCAGCGCGGGCTTCGGGCGACCAGATGGTCTCGGTGGCCTGCATGAAAAATCCGCGCTCGCTTTCGTTGGCAAAGCGCGACAAGTGCGCCTGTAACGGCGGGCGCAAGGCATTGCCGAGCTCCTTTAGCTGTTCGACGTTCTGCATGTCCAGTTGCCGACCCTGCACCTGGTGGTACATCTCACCGACCAGCGGAGTGGTGACGTACACCGACAGGATCAGCGCGATGCCATAGAGCACCAGATTGGGCGGCGTCTGCTGCACGCCCAAGGCGTTACGGATGAGGAACAGCACCACGGAGATTTTCATGAACCCGGTGAGGGTGACCACGGCCAGCGGAATCAGGCCGATGGTCGCCACCACCAGGATGATTTCGATCAGATTGGGCTGATAGCCGTTCATGGATTGGCCAGGCTCAGCAGGCGAACGCCCAGGCCACTGCCGATGCGTACCAGCTCGCCCAGACCCACGCGGCGGCCGTTGATCATCAGCTCGACCCGATCGCTGTCAGTGGTCAATGGCAAGACACTGCCGGCGCCCATCTCCCGCAACTGCGCGAGGGTCAGTTCATAGCTGCCCAGCTGACAGGTGAGCGTCAGGGGCAAGCTGTCGAGGGTGCCGTCCGTTGCTTCGTGGCTACTCATGGGGTGGTTCCTGTTCACGGGAAAAGGGACTGTCGCGAGGGGCTGGCGCAACCGCAAGCGGCTGCCATCGATTTGCGCCGATGCCTGCAGCCGCGTGCCGATCACCAGAGTGGGATGGGCATCGGCGGGTTGGTCGAGCATCACCACATCGCCTGGGTGCAGGCTCTGCCATTCGGCAAGGCTCAGGGGCGCATCGCCGGCGTTCAGCTGTGCGGCGATAGGCAGCGTATCGAAGGCCTGAGGCGCCCTGGGGCAGCAGCGGTCGAGGACGTCGAGGATCAGGGTGGCGCTGTTTGCGTCCATAACCAGGCAAGCGGATTGCTCAGCGTGGTCGCCCAGTCGCAGGCTCAGATCGAGCCGCAAGGGCGCCTCGAAAGCCGCGCTGGGGAGGATGCGCAGCGGCTGCTGGAGCATGGTTTCCAAGGATTCGAGGAGTGGCAGCCAGGTGTACTCGATCAGCAGGCTGGTGGCGAGGTCGACGGGGCTGGGGCGCTGCGGTGAATGTTCCGGCCCCTTCGCGGGCAAGCCTTGCTCCCACGGCTCTACGCCGCTGGCAGACCGTGCACTGTGGGAGCCAGGATCGCCCCCCGACTCCACGCCGCTGGCAGGCCGTGCACTGTGGGAGCAAGGCTTGCCCGCGAAGACACCTTCACTGCCCCCAAAAATCTCCGGCATATCCCCCAACTCCACGCCGCTGGCAGGCCGTGCACTGTGGGAGCAAGGCTTGCCCGCGAAGACACCCTCACTGCCCGCGAAAATCTCCGGCATATCCCCCAATTGCCGGGCCACTGACCTGGGCAGGCTCAAGCTGAACCGAGCCTCGCCCAACGCACACAGCAACCGCAGATGATCACCGTCGAGCGCCGCCCCGCCTTTGCCCCACTGCACCCTGAGTGACTGCCCCATCACCTCGCCTTGCCATGGCTGGCGACGCAGGTGCAGGCGATTGTGCAATGTGATCTCGGCAGGCCCTGATGGCCACTCTGGCACCTGCAAGGGGCGAACGTCGGCAGACTCTTTCGGTATCCCACTGCCTGGGGCAGCGCCGCTTGCCGGTCGTGATCGCTCTGGCAATTCCTGATTCATCGCGGTGCTCCCGGTGCAGCGTTGGGCAATTCGTCATCGCGTAGCTCGGCGCTGCGGCGCTGGTCTTGCAGATGCCGGTCCAGCAGGTCCTGGCACTGGTCGGCCTGCTGTTGGCGACGCAGGCGCTGCTGGCTCAAGGCGTCACGCTGTTGGTGCTGGAGCTGCAAGCCCTGTTCAATGTCACCGAGGTCGACCTGCAGGGCGTGGCGGTCCTGTTCGAGGCTGTGCAAATGCTCCTGGGCGTTTTGCCAGGCCCTTACCGACAGGCCTTCGGAGAACTTTCCATACAACGCCTCGGCTTCTCGGGCCAATGCCTGACGATGCTCGAACAGGCGCTGGCGAGCAGCATCACGCTCGCTCTCGGCTTCGCGACACAGCTGCTGCTGGGCCGTCAGCTCTCGGGCCGCACGCTGTTCGCGCAGCACCCGCAATGCACGCAATTCACGGAGTTGGTTGGCGTTCATGGTTGCTTCTTCATCAATAGCTCCTCGCACCGGACATCAAGCGAACACCTTGCGCATTTGTCCCAACGCGTCGCTGTGATCGTCCGGCGCCTGGCGCAAAAACGCCTGAATGGCGTCGTGACGGGCGATGGCTTCATCGGCCAACGGATCACTGCCCGCGACGTACTCGCCGACCTGAATCAACATGTCGATATCCCGCCGGCGAGCGATCAGCTCGCGCATGCGCGCCGCAAGCTGCCGCTGTTCGACACTGGCCACCTGCTCCATCAACCGGCTGCGGCTGCGCAGCACATCGATGGCGGGAAAATGGTTGCGCTGCGCCAGTTCGCCGCTGAGCACGATATGGCCGTCCAGGATCGAGCGGGCCTCCTCGGCCACCGGGTCACTGGCGGCATCGCCCTCGGTGAGCACGGTGTACAGCGCCGTGATGGTGCCCGAAGGCCCCGGTCCGGCACGTTCGAGCAAGCGCGGCAGGGCCGAGAACAACGACGGCGGATAGCCACGCCGCGTCGGCGGCTCACCCGCCGCCAGGCCGATCTCGCGCTGGGCACGAGCGAACCGCGTGAGGCTGTCGAGCAACAACAGCACATTGCGCCCCTGATCGCGGTGATACTCGGCCAGAGCGGTGGCCACATAGGCGGCACGCACGCGCTCCGCCGCGGGTCGGTCCGAGGTCGCCACCACCGCCACGGTACGCGCCCGGGCCTGGGTGTCCAGCTGCACATCGAGCAGTTCGCGTACCTCGCGGCCGCGCTCGCCGATCAAGCCGATGACGATCACATCAGCATCGCTGTGGCGAATGATGCTGGCCAGCAACGACGACTTGCCCACCCCAGGTTCGCCGAAAATCCCTACCCGCTGGCCCTGGGCAACGGTGAGCAAGCCGTCGATGGCGCGCACGCCCAGATGTAGCGGGCGCTCGATCAACTGGCGGGTAAAGGGCGCCGGTGGTTCGGCATACAGCGGGCACGCGTGCAGCAAACCCAGGGCTGGCTCGCCGTCCAGATAGCCGCCCATGGCATCGATCACCCGGCCCAGTTGCGCGTCCCCGGCGTGCACTGCCAAGGCCTTGCCGGTGGCGGTGATCCAGGTGCGGCTGGACAGGCCTTGCAGCGAGCCGATGGGCGACAGAATGGCCTCGTCCTCATCGAAGCCGATCACCTCGGCGGTCAAGCGCTGCTGGTTGTCGGGGTCGTGCAACTGGCACAGTTCACCGATACGTACCCCGGCCAGATTGGCCCGCAGCAAGACCCCGCGCACGCTGCGTACCGTGCTTTTCAGCGGCCTCGGGCAGGCCTGGCCTAGGCGCTCGTGAAGACGCAGAACCAACGGATCAGTGCAAACATCTGCCTGTTTCAAGGTCTTCATGGGCGTACATCTCCGCCCTGCCCGTCCTGCCCGAGCAAGGCTGCGCGAATATGCTGCAACTGCGTCTCCACGCCCAGTTCGACGCGACCGACCGGGCTGCACAGGCAGGCGTCGCCAGGCGCCAACTGGTCGTCGGCGGCCACACCAATATGATCGAGCCCATCCTGGTCCAGTCGGCGGCGCAGCGCGTCTACTTCGGCGCGAGGCACCTGCAAGGTCAAGGCCTGGTCCTGGCGAAACGCCGACAACGCCTGGCGGGCGCAGCGCAGCACGCGCTCGTCGCTGGGCAACTCGCCGATGATTTGCCGGGCGATGGCCACGGCCATTTCCGCAATCCCCGGCTCCAGGGACAGCAGCCAGGCATCCGCACGGGCGGCGGTGTGTGCAAGCAAGGCGGCGACCTGCTCGTCCCCCTCCCGACGGGCCTGCTCGAAGGCCTCGCTGCGCGCCTCGCGCAGGGTGGCTTCGCTGTCGTCGCGCAAGCGTCGGGCGTGCTGCTCGGCGGCTTGTACGAAGGCGTAGCCATCGATCCACTGTGCAGCCTGGGCGGCCCGCAGGATACGCGCGCCGGGTTGTGGCGGCAGGCGGTTGGTAAGGTCATCAGGCTGGGACATCGGCAGGCTCCGGTGAGGGTTGATCGACAGAGGCCTGGAGCACGACCGCCAAGCGCCGGACCAGCTCGATACGTTGAGGGTCCGGGGCTTCGTTGCGCGCCTTGCCGGCCCCTTCGCGAGCAAGCCTTGCTCCGACGGGTGTATGGCTCAGGTGCGCCTTGCCCACAGCCACAGAATCTCCCACAGCGTTGGGCAACACTGTGGGAGCAGGCTCTGCCCGCGAAGTTTGCGAGCCCAGCGCCGACTGTGGCAGGCGCAGCTGCAACCACGCCTGCAACGGCGCAGGCTGCGCGGCAAACCAATCGGCCACGCAGGCCTGGCCGTCGCGATCGATGGCCACCAGCAACGCCGACGGGCTGTGCAACAGATTCGCCGCGCCGGCCCATTCACGGTGTTGCAGCGCCAGATTGAATACCTCGGGACCCAGTTGCTCACGCCACTCGCTGACCACCGCCCCGCGTACCTCACGGCTCAGCGCGGCGGCATGCCAGACCGCCCCACACAAGCGCGGCAAACGGCTGAAGGCCGTTGGTGACAACAGCAATACCGGCAGATCGTCTTCACTGACGGGCGTCAGGCTCGCCAAGGGCGCAAGCTGGAAGTGCGCCATCAGTAGCTCCAGCAACCGAGCGCTGAAACGCGCCGACTCGGTCATCTCGCCAATGGCCCGATCCGACAGCACCTGAGCGAAACAGCCACGCAGTGATTGGCGATCGACGAAACGCAGTGGCTGCGCGGTCAAGGCCCGCCAGGCCAACAGGTTACTCATGGCGTCTGCTCGAGCACATACAGCGACTGGGCTCGGCGCCGTGACCAGGCCTGCCAGCCGACGAAGCCGCCTAGGCCCAGTACCAGCACCAGCAGCACGCCGAACAGCCAGCGCGCCCGACTGACATCCTGTTCCAGCATCCACAAGCCCAGGAAACTCGCCATGGCCGGTTGCGCGCCGCCGCTGGCCGGCATCCGTGCTTTGATCGCGGTGACCGACACGCGGTCGTAATCGAGCCCGGAAATACCGTTGGCGATCAGTGTCTTGATCTGCGGCACCAGCACATCGATATCGGTCCGCGGGTCGTAGCGCACCAGCACCGAGGCGGAAGATGGCGAGATCACCCGCTTGAGCAAGTCGTTGTCCGGCAGCACTACATGCACCCGCGCCGACAGTATGCCGTCCACCTCGGACACGCTGTGGGACAGTTCTTCGCTCAAGGCAAAGACCATCTGCGCACGCTCCTGGACCGGCGAGGAAACCAGGCCATTGCCCTTGAACACTTCACCCATGTTGGAAAAACTCTGCGCCGGCAGGCCGGCATCATCGAGCACGGCCATGGCCTGGGCGAAGCGCTTTTCGTCCACCACCAGCTTGAGCTGACCGTTGTCCTGAACCTTGCGCTGCGCCGGAATGCCGTCGCGCAGCAACACGGCGAGCATGGCGTTGGCATCACGCTCGCCGAGGTTGGTGTAGAGGTCGATGTCACACGCCTGCAGCAGGCTGGTCAACACCACCATCAGGGTCAGGCGCAAGGCGCGGCGGGTCATGGTCATTGCCCCTTGATCAAGGTGTTGGCGGAGCCGGAAATCTGCGTGGCGCCACGCACCACCATCTGGGTTTCGATGGAGTAGTCGAACATGCGCCCCAGCGAATGGACGATCTGGTCGATCTGGCCATCGCCGACCCGCGCGGTGGGTTGGCCCTGAGCGACGGTGACCGGCGCGGGCGGGCTTGCAGCACCCGCAGTGGTTGCCGGGCTGACGCTGGGCGCACTGCTGCGCGTCAGCGAATCGGCCTGCTGCGAGAAGTTGCGTTGCCGATCGATAAAGCCGTTGAGGCGCTCCATCAGGCTGTCGCCCAGCTGCGTCGGACTCGCCCCTTGCGGCGCGCCCTTGGCGGTTTCGGCCATGTGCTCGAAGAGGTTCTGCGACGCCCCAGGGACGCCGGTCGACGCCGCCGGTGGCACGGCAGCGGCCGCGGGTGCAGCAGCAAGGCTGACTGTCATGGTGTGGACCTCGGGTTATTCTTCGTCGTCGTCCGACTGGGCGTCGTTCAGCATTTCCTGAGCCCGCGGCATGATGATGAACTGGCCGCCGACGATCACCGCCTGGGAAATCAGCTCGTTGGTGAACTCTTCATCGGTCATGTCGCTGCTCTGGGCGTTGTCGACTGCGGCGTTGAACTGGGTCTCGCTGCTGGTGCTGACATCGGTGTTGGTATCGACGGAATTCACGGCCATGGGTAGTGCTCCTTTTTTGCGTGGTCTCTGCCGCACGGCAGAGGGGGACTGAAGAGGTTCATTGCTGGCTCACCGCGCTGCCACGAAATACCCGCACGCCGCGTTCTCGGGGAGCGGTTGGCGCGGGGGGTGGCACGCTGTTATCGACGTGCTGCTGGAACAGCGCCAGGTACGGCGGCGGGCCGCTGACCAGCAGTTCGTCGCGCTCGGGGCCATCGCGCTGCTCGAGACGCGGGCCGCTGACGTCGAGCTCGCTCAAGTAGACGCGCAAGGCCTGCAGCCGCGCCGGGCTGGCCTGAAAGAGCCGCGTGGCGATCTCGTCATCGCTGTTGAGGTACAGCACGCTGCCGTCGAAGTACCAGGTCAGGCCGTTGCTGTCGCACAGCTGAGTGAGGAAGTCGCCAGCGGTTTTGGCGTGGACAGTGCTGCGTGCCTTGCCGCGGACCTTGTCGGAGAACACCAGGGCGAAGCCGAGGTTGTGGCCCAGTTCCTGGAGGGCGTCGCGGATGTCCTGCTCCACCAGCACGTAGGCGTAGGGTTCGTCGAACCATTGCGGTTGACTGGCAGAGAGTTCGCGAGCAGAGCCCGCTCCCACAGGAGGTTCGGCGTGCGCCAGGTGGCTCAGGCCAAGCAACAGAATCAGGCAGGCGCGGGTCAAGGGCAGTTTCATCGAGCAACTCCCTGACATTCCTCAACATAGGGGTCGCTATTGCCCGTCAAGCCGATAAAATGGCCGCTCCGTTGCATCCAAGAGTGCTGTTCATGACCCACCGCTACGCGCCTCCCCTGTTGTTGCTGGGCTCGCTGTTGTCCGGCGTCCTGCTGCTCAGCGCCTGCAGCCACACCTCCGCGCCACAGGCCACGCCCGAAAACAGCTACCAGCGCCTGATCGGCCTTGCCGGCGACCTCGAACAACGCGGTGATCCGGCCTCGGCCGCCTCGCTCTACCAGCGTGCCACCGAGCAGCCCGAAGCGAATGTCGATACCTGGCTCAAGCTCGGCCACGCGCTGCTCGCCGCCCATGACGACCGCGGCGCCGAACGTGCCTACCAGCAGGCGCTGGAGCTGCAGACCGACAACAGCGATGCGCTGCTGGGGCTGGGTACCGCGCAATTGCGCAGCGGCAAGCTCGATCGCGCCGTCACCGTGCTGACCCAGGCCGCCGTCGACGCCCCCCAGGCCCTGACCTTCAACCGCCTGGGCGTCGCACAGATTTTGCGTGGCCAGACGGCTGCGGCGCAGTCGGCGTTTCGCAGCAGCCTGAAGCTGGCACCCAACGACCTCGATACCCAGTGCAACCTGGCCCTCGCCTACGCCCTTGGCGGCCAGCACGAACAGGCCCTGAGCACCATCCGCAGCGTTGGCCTGTCGCCCCGCGCCCTGCCCCGGCACCAGCGCAACCAGTTGCTGGTGACCGTGCTCGCCGGCCATGACAAGGACGCCGCGGCGCTCACGCTGGAAGACATCTCCGCCAGCGAACGCCAGACCCTGCTGGTCGAGGCGCGACGCATCAAGGCCATCAAGGACCCGATCCAGCAAGCCCGTGAACTGGGGCTGGTCGACAGCGCTCACTGAGCGATTCACTTGCCGCCCCCCTGAGTGCCGGCAGCGGCCTGCTGCTCGGCCTGGCGGCGGCGCAGCTCTTCGCGGTCATAGCCGTCGATGTAAATCTGCGCAGCGCGGCCCACCGGCGCGGCCATGGTCGGCCCGGTGGCCCGGCCTTGACTCAGGTCGCCGGGCTGCTCGACCATCTGCATCAGCAGCAGGTTGTTGGCGCAGCCGGGTGCCAGTAATGGCTTGAAGTCTTCGCCCAGGCCGATGCTGTCTTCGGCCGGTGGCTTGAGGCATTCGCGTGGCAGCATCCGGGTCCGGCCGTCGGCACCGGTGAAGGCCGTGAAATCCGGTGAATACGAGGCCGGCGGCAGATGGGTCTGGCAGCCGGTCAGGGCCAACAGCAGCAACATGACCGCAGAGGCGCGCTGCGTAGTGCGCGGGCAGCGCCCGCTCCCACAGGGGAGTGTGTGCATAGGACGGCCCCTCAATTGAGATAGAACCCGAATGCCCCACCGCTGCGCGGACCGGCCGCGGCAGTGGTGGTCGGCTGCGCATCCAGCGGCGTGGCCAACGTGCGACCGCGCACCGGCTCGACCAGATACGGGGTAATCAGGATCACCAGTTCGGTTTCGTTGCGCTGAAAGCGTTTGGAGCGAAACAGATTGCCGAGGATCGGCATGTCGCCGAGCATTGGCACCTTGTCGATGTCCTGGGAGCTGTCACGCTGGAACAGTCCGGCGATGGCAAAGGTCTGGCCGCTGCCCACCTCGACCCGGGTGTCGGCACGGCGCACGCGGAACGACGGCACCAGATAACCATTGACCGTGGCGGCGTTGGTGGTCACCACGCTGCTCACCTCGGGGCGCACCTGCAAGGCGATGCGGCCGTTGGGCAGCAGTGTCGGGCTGAACAACAGCGACACGCCATAGGGTTTGTACTCGACCCCCACCAGATCGCGGTTGACCGGCACCGGCACCGGAACTTCGCCACCGGCCAGAAAGCTCGCCGTCTGCCCGGTCATCGCCGTGATGTTGGGCTCGGCCAGCACCTCCAGCACGCCATTGCTCTGCAAGGCTTCGAGCATCGCATCGATGTTGACATTGCCCGAGGCCAGACCGGCGCTGATCACATTGGAAGCACCACTGGCGGCATCGGCCGCCAGCGCGCCGCCCGTCAACAGGCCGAATGAAAAAGTGCCGTTGTTGAACATCGCGTTCCAGTTGACGCCGTAGCGCAGCAGCTCGCTGCGCGAGACTTCAGCGAAGCGCACGCGGATATTGACCTGGGCGGAGCCCGCGTATTCGGCGCTGTTGATCGCGCTCTGCAAGCCCTGCCCTTCGGTGCTCAGCAAGGCGTTCAAGTCTGTGGCCTCGCCGACGTCCTTGACCTTGCCCCGAGCCACCAGGCGATTACCGGCGGCACTCACCTGGGTCTGGCTGCCGGGGTGCAGGTTCTGCAGCGGCCGGCTCACGGCCTGGGCGCCAGCGCCTACCGCCAGGGTCAGAGCGGCGGTCTGCTCACCGTTGTCGCCCAGAGCAATCAGGCTGGTCTGCCCGGCGTTCTTGCCGAAGATATAGATCACTCCAGGCGACACCACTTGCAGATCAGCGATGTTCGGGTCCGCCACCAGCACCGATTCCACTGGCGCGGCGAAATGCAGAATGCGCCCCTCGCCCGTGGACAGGTCGAGGGTGCCGCGGGCGCCTTTGGCAATGTTGTCGCCCAAGGCTTCAGCGCTGGCCGTTAACGCCAATAGCCACAGACAGAACATCGGGATACGCAGTGGGATCATGAGGCACTCGCCAGGCTGGTGACCGCGCCGCTGTTGCCGGCGCGGCGTGAAGGTGTGTCGATAAGGTGCAAGGTGCCGACCGCTTGCAGGTTGTACTCGCCGGCCAGTTCGCGGAACGACAGCACGGCCAGTTCCAACTCGCCACGCACGGTCAGGCGCCGCAGTGCGCGGCGCAACTCGGGATGGCTGAGCAGCACGCTGCGATCGTCATCCTGGCGCTGGCCGCAGAGGCTGCGCAGTTGGGTCAGCAAGGCGCGGCCCAGGTCATCGGGCAATATTGCTTCGCGGCCTTTGTCCTGGCGGCGCACGGCATTGCGCAGTTGTTCTTCCAGGGCAGGCGCCAGCACGAAGGCGCTGATCACCCGCTGGCGATCGGCATGTTGATGACTGATCTGCCGCGCCAGGGCCGCGCGCAAGTGTTCGGCCAAGCGCCCAGGATCGGCTTCGCGGCTGCCCCACTCGACCATCGCCTCCAGCAATGCGCGTTGATTGCGTAGCGAAACGCCTTCGGCGACCAACTGCCGCCAGGCCTCGGCGACACGCTGCAAGGGCACGGTACGCAACGCCTCCTTGACCAGCTCCGGGTACTCGGCTTCGACCCGTTCGAGCAACACCCGGGTCTCCTGAATGCCGAGGAAGTCGGCCGCGTAACGGCGCAAGGTGCGTTCGAGCATGGCCACCAGGACTTCCTCGGTGGTCAGATAGCCGATGCCAGCCTCATCAAGACTCGGCTGTTGTTCGCGTGGCAGCCATTGCCCTTGCTCTTTGCCCAGGGGGGCAGGTGCTGGCAGGCAGTCGAGGTCGAGCAATTGCGCATGCACGGGATCGTCCTGCAGCAGCAAATGCCCGGGCGGCAACTCGCCTTCACGGACCGGCACGCCTTCGAGTTCGACGCTGTACGTATCACCGCCCTGTTGGCGATCGATGCACAGGTCAGGGACAGGCACCTCGATGCCCAGCTCACCGCGCAAGTCGTGGCACAACGCTTCGATGCGTTGGCGCAGGGGTTGCGGTGGCGCTTCGGCGGCCAAGGTCGTACCGAGTGTCAGGAGCACACGGCTGTGCAGCGGACGTGGGAATGCCTCGGCGGGATTGGGGGCGTTGCTTGAGTGTTCGGCTTGGGGGGTGAGGGTCTCTGGGCTGGCGTCTTCGCCAGCAAGCGGTGCCCCCACAGGGTCGAGGGCCAGCTCGCGGGTGCGACGCTCGCGGCGCCAAAGGACGAAGGCCGAGCCGCCGAGTATGGCCGCCAGACCGAGGAACACCGCCGCGGGGAAGCCCGGCAGAAGGGCCACGCCCAGCAGAATCAAGGCGGTCAGCGACAGTGCACGGTGGCTGGTGCCCAACTGGCGGACGATCTCGGTGCCCAAGTCGTGCTCGGTGCCTTCGCTGTTGACCCGGGTCACCACGGTGCCGGCGGCGACCGAAATCAGCAGCGCCGGAATCTGCGCGATCAGGCCGTCACCGACCGTCAGCAACGAGTAGGTGTGCACCGCCTGGGCGAAGGGCATGTCGCGTTCGAGCATGCCGATCAACATGCCGCCAAGCAGGTTGACCGCCAGGATCACCAAACCGGCGATGGCATCGCCCTTGACGAACTTCATGGCACCGTCCATGGCCCCGAACATCTGGCTTTCGCGTTCCAGCCGCGAGCGTCGGCGACGGGCCTCGGCCTGGTCGATATCGCCGTTGCGCAGGTCGTTGTCGATACTCATCTGCTTGCCGGGCATGGCGTCCAGGGTGAAACGTGCGGCCACCTCGGCGACCCGCTCGGCTCCCTTGGTGATGACCACGAACTGCGCCACGGTGATGATCAGAAACACCACCAGGCCGACCACCACCTGACCGGCGATGACGAAGTCGCCGAACGCCTTGACGATGTGCCCGGCGTTGCCGTCCAGCAGAATCAACCGCGTGGTGGTGATCGACAGCGACAGGCGGAACAAGGTGCTGAGCAGAATCAGCGGCGGCAATGCCGAGAACTCCACCGAATGATGGATATAGAAGGCGACGACCAGAATCAGCACGCTCAGGGCGATGTTCACGCCGATCAGGCTGTCCACCAGATAGGTAGGCAGCGGAATGATCATCATGGCGATGGCCATGAGCATGAAGGCGACGATGATCACATCGCTGCGTTGTGCGGCGATGCGCGCCAAGGCATTGAGTCGGGCAACGAACATCATGCCGCCACCTTGCGCAATGCCAGGTAATCCTTGAAGCATTGCCGTGCTTCGTCACGCTGGGCGGCGCGCCACAACGCGCGGCTGCGCAACAGCAACAGTGGCGCCGATTCGCCCGCCAACCGTTGCAGGCGGTCGAGCGCAGTCAGTGCACGTGCGCTGTCACCGCTGTCGGTAAAGGCCAGCGCCAGACTGTGCAACAGTGGCCCGTCGTCTGGGGCCAGGTGGGCGGCGATCAACAGCATCACCAACGCCCGCTGCGCCTGACCACTGCGGCGGTAGCGCTGGCCCATGCCCCTGAGCAGTTCGATGCTGTCGCGGCGATCGCCCTGGCGGGATTCGGAGGTGCTCATTCGGGGACCTCATTCATGCGCTGTTGATCGAGCCATTGGCGAGTGTCGATTTCCTCGCCGAGCAGTTGCTCGGCCAAGGCCTTGATCTGGGGTTCGGCGTCCAGCGTGGGCAGTACTTCATCGAGCAGGTAGTGCAGCACCTGTACCGAGCGCGCCGGGCTGAACAGCTGAGCGCTGACTTCATCACTGCCAGCGCTGCGCTCCAGTTCGCCATGCAAAGATCGGCGGCTGCGGACCTCGCGGCGGTTGAGCAAGGCTTCGAAACGTTGCTCGGCGCGTGGCTGCAAAGGCCGCAAGGCCTCGACCGCAGGTGTTCGTTCGCTGCTGGCGCCCGGTACGGCAGGCACATCGGGGCGCGGATCGACTTTCATGGGCGGCTCGTCACAGGGTGAAAGTAAAGCGTTCGGCACCGCGCGCGAGGATCACCTGGCCGGCCTCGATGCGGTCCAGCACCCAGTCATCGGCCACCGCCGCGCCCGGGTACAGACGCTTGCCGGTGTCGCTGATCACATAAGGATGAGGCCCGAAAAATACTGCCTGAAAACGCACTCGCGGGGTCGCTGGCACGCTGCTGACGGACACTTGCGGATGCAGCACGATGGCCTGCCCAAAACGCCGGTCGAAGGCCTGTTGGACGCTGGTCCATGCGGTGCGCTGCACTGGGGTAACGCTGCCGTGAGCGCTGAGGCCGCCATCGCGCAGGCCAATTTCAATACGGGTCAACTGCGCAGCTTGCACTTGTTCAGCCAGCCAGCGCTGTGCCTGTTCGGCAGTGGCGGTCGTGGGCGCATTGGGCGCGGGTAGAGCAGCCTGATCGCCTGCACCTGCATCCTTGGCCCGCATTGCCACATCGCTGTGATCGCGCTGCAGGCTGAACGAGCCGAACGCCGCCGCGCACAGGCCCATGAACACTGCGGCGCACAACCACTGGGCGCGACTGCGCGTGAGCAATGGCGCGGTGTATGGCTTGACTGCAGCCGCCCCCTGCAGGCGCAGTCGCGCGGTGCCAAGTTGCAGATCGACCGGCAGGTGCGCGCGGTGCCCATTGCCCATCGGCACGAGCAATGAACGCCCAGCGGCATCGGTCACCTGTACATCGCCGCCCCGGGCTTCGATCGCCAAGGTCTCGCGCTCCAGGCGCAGCAGCAGGTGCGCTGCAGCCACCCCGGTATCGCTGAGCAACAGATCAGCCTGCGCGCCGCTGCCGATCAGGTAGGCCGGCAGATCCAGCGCCAGGCAAACGCCCTGGTGCAGGCCGGCGGTTATGTCCAGCTGGATTGCACTCGCCGCGGCAGCTGCCTGACGAGGTAACGAAGTCGGTGAAATCAATGCTGTCATGATCAGTCGACCGCCCTATGAGGCATGCGAGCAGTGCGAACACTGCCCGCATGAACGACGTCAGTTCTGCGGACGTTGCTTGGTCGCGTCGAGCTCCGCTTTCTTGGCAGTGGAGATCTCGGTGATCTTGGCGGACTTCTCGATCGCCATGTTGAAAGTTGCTTCCATCTTGTCGATAGCGGAATCGGCGTTGCCCGAGCTTACTGGTGGAGTATCGGCCATGGTGTATCTCCTTGTTCCAACGAGTGAGTGAGTTGATCTGTCACCAGGGTCCAGGACGCTCATTTGACGACGCTTGAGCACGGCTGAATAAAGTGAATCGCGTCACTTTCTGGCTCATCCATGTTCAATTGAGCGTTCTGCCTCAGTGCCGGACGGATATTACTCAGAGCAACTTGCATTGCGCTGTGAAAACTTGTGAAAGCGGATATTCGATAACTACCGTTCACGGCGATATCAAATAGCCGCGAATTTAGAGCCTGTAATCTAATTATATATTTTGGCTAAAGGGGAACTTTCGTATTTGCTTCTTCCACCCCGCCCTACCGGCACCTCGACCTCTGCTGGCAGCGCATCCCTAGCGCTAGAGCCTTTGAGGCGCCTGTGAAACGTTGTGAAAAATGTCTGCCACACCTGTTCATCACTTATTGGACTGTTACTGTTCCAGCGCCCATGGCTTTATTGAACAGCAAACTACCTTCCCGTCGTCCTGGTTGTGCGAGCCGTTAATCACGCCCCTGCAATGATCGGCTTGGGTTTGCCTGCTTCGACCAATTAATGACGTCCAACAGGAATCGAACGGTATGTCCTTGAACCCGGTTGCCAACCCTGATTCCTCCGTGCCGACTGCCGGAGCCCCCGGGGCGCGGGCGCGCTTCGCCCAAGTGCTCAAGACACGCGAACGCGAGGCTGTGCAATATCGCCCCGCTACTGCCGACGAAAAAGCTCCAGCGCTGGGCGACTTCGCCAGCATCGAAAAGCCCGGCACAGTGGCGGCGGACACCGTACGCTTCACCACCCGCGACGGCGCGGCGGTGATCGTCTACAAGTCCACCAGCCCGGGTCTGTATCAGCAGGTGGTGGACGCGCAGCCGAAAGTCCAGGGCGTGGTCGCCAGCCTGGACGCTGGCTACAGCCTGGCCGCCAGCGACGCTGCGGCCCCCGACACTTTGGGCGGTTACGCGCGCATCGGGGCGCCCGACGAAGTGGGCCTGGGGCTGATCCGCTTCGAGACCAGCGACGGCAAGAAGGTCATCGTCGATCAGCAGACCAGCCCCGAACTGTTCGCACAGGTCAGTAATGACTACAAGGCGCTGTCCGGAGTGTCGGCCAGCCAGAACGCAGGCTACCGAGTCGCCAATGCCGACGATCAGCCACCCGCCAAACTCGGCGACTTCGCTCTTGTCGGCCCGCCAGACGAGACCGGCCCGGGGGTGATTCGCTATGTCACCCAAGGCGGCGAAAAAGTGGTGGTCAGCGAGCGCGATAACCCGACGCTGTTTCAGGCCGTCAAGGACGCGTACACAAGCCTCACCGGCTTGAGCGCCAGCGAGGCCGACGGTTATCGCCGGGCAGGCGACAACGAGGTGTGGCCGCCGGTGATGAACACCACGGTCGGGCCACCTGACGAAGCCGGCCCCGGCACCATTCGCTATGAGCACGACGGTCAGAAGGTGGTGGTGGCGCGCGATGACAATCCGCAGCTGTTCGACTATCTGGTGTCGGTCCAGCAGGTGGTCATCGACCCCGGCAAGCGGGCGGCGCTGGAACAGGCGGTCAACGGCGGCGAAACCCTGGCCGATCGCAATACGCCGCTGCCCAAGCTCAACGACATCGTCAACTTCGGCTGGATCGAAGGCCAGGAGGACAACCAGCTCAGTTATGAAACCCAGGACGGCCAGCACATCGTGGTGTCCCGCGAGCTGACCCCAGACCTCTTCGAGCAGGTCAAGAGCGTCAAGGAGGCCTGGGGTTCGATCCATGACAGCGAGGCCGACGGCTACAAACTGGCGGGCGCCAATGACTTCCTGAAAAATCAGGACATGACCTTCGGCTCACCCGACGAGCTCGGCAACGGCCTGATTCGCTATGAGAACGCCGACGGCAAGTTCATCGTCTCCAAGGACGTCAACCCGCAACTGTACGACCAGGTGGTCGCCAAATGGGAGGCCTCCACCGCCAGCTCCGTGGACGACACCCGCGCCAAGTACAACCTGCCCAGCGACGCCGATCTGAACATCATCGACAAGGGCACCGGGGTCAAATCCGATGAAGACGATGACAGCTCGCCGGAGTTGACCGTCGGCGAACTGGCCACCAAAGAGTTGATCGACCAATACCGCGCCGGCGTCGAGGACGGCTCCATCGCCAAGGACGATCCGCGCGCCAAGCTGGTCCGCGCCATCGAGGCCCAGGCCGCCTATCAGAACGGTCGAGGCCTGACCGGCTATGAAGAAACCCCCGGCGCGTTCGGCGGTACCTGGCGCGAGTTCGATGATCATCAGACCGAGCTGACCTCGGCCGACATGCACGACATCATCGACGGCAACAAGCTGCAGGAACAGCTCTCGACGCTGTTCGCCGATCCCACCGTGCAGGCCGACTACAAGAGCAAGATGGACGACGCCCTGAGCCACGTCGGCAACAAGGACGAGATCAAGCAAAAGCTCCTGGACCTGACGTCCAACCCCGACTACATCCTCTACCTGAAGGACTTGCAGGCCCAAGGCAAAGGCCATGAGGCCCAGCAGGACCTGAGCAATACCCTGTCGCAGCTGTCGTTGCTCGACCCGGAGGCCGCCGCCAAGGCCGCGCAGTCGATCCAGGCCGACGGCTTGACCAGCGATCTGGACGACCTGATGGCCGACCCGAGCAAGATCTCCGACGAGAACAAGGAACTGGCCACAAAGGACCTGTTCGGCCTGCTCAAAGGCGTGCTCAAGGGCGAGCTGGTCGACCTGCCGCGGCGCACCCAGGAGACCATCGAGAAGTTTCTCGAAGAAGGTCTGAACGACAAGCAGAAGTCTTCAGCGGTAACCAAGGCGCTGGAAGAGCTCGGCGAGGTGTACAAGAGCAAGGGTTCGATCAGCCAGGCCGACCTCGATACCGCGCTGTCCAAGCCGTACATCCCGATCGCCGACCGCGGCACCCTGGGCCAGGTGTTCAGCACCCTCAACAGCAAAGGCGTACTGGGTTCGGTGGGCGCCAGCGTCAACCTCTTTTCCGGGATTTACCAATTGGTGGGCCAGGGCGGCAAGCTCGGTGAAACACCCTTGCAGCGGCTCTCGGTGGCCAAGGATTTCATCAGCTTTGCCGGTGCGTCGGGGCAGTTCGTGCGCCTCGGTGACCATATCGCCACGACCCTGGGCAAGGGCGGCCTGGTGGACTTCCTCGGGCTCGACAAGACCGTGCCGGAGATCTGGGGCAAGGGCGGCATCCAGGAACCCAAGTTCGAATTCGAGACCGACAAGCTGCCGGCCGACATGAAGGCCAAGATCACCTCGGCGCTGGACTCGGTGGCCAGTTACAAATACGGCGATGTGTCTTCGGTGCTGGGTGATGGCGCGGGCGGCTCGGCAGCCGAAAAATCGGCGTTCTCGGGTATCAGCCAGACCTTGGACGATGCGGTCAGCGCCGCCGGTGGCAGCAAACTTGCCGCGGGCACCGCCGGGCGTATCGCCGGTTCCGTGGTCAAGGTGCTGGGCCCGGCAACCGACCTGGTGGGTGGCTTCGCCGATATCGTCCTCGGTGCCTTCACCATCAAGAGCGGCATCGACAGCGGCGATCCTCTGGCCAAGGCTTCCGGCGGGCTGCAGATCGCCTCCGGGGCCTTTGGCGCCTCGGCCGGGGTGCTAGGCGCAGCGGGGCTGATCGGCGCTGGCGGAGCAGCCGCTGCGGCGCTGACCGGGCCGTTCTTTCTGGTCGGGGTGGTGCTGGCGGTGGTGGGCGGCATCATTGGGTACTTCGTCGACCACAACAAAAAACAGAAAGCCAGCGAGCACGAGAACGATTGGTACCGCGACCTGGCGGCAGACGGCTTGCTGCAGGACAACTGGGGCGACAAGGTCGAGTACGCGCACTATTCGATCTACAACTACGGCGGCCGCGAAGCGCCGGAGGACGACAGCCTTTACCGCTTCCAAGGCGCCGAATGGCAGCACTTCGACGAGACGCCACAGAAGGGGGGTTCGTCGAGCAATCGCCTTGATGACGACCTGCATGTGGATTACGGCGACAAGCCCGAGAGCCAGGAAAAGCCCGAACCTGAAACCGGGCCGGGGTCGTCGGGCTGGAGTGGCTCCAAGATCTGAAATGATCCTGTAGCGAGGGGGCTTGCCCGCGAACAATCTGCCAGTCACATCTGTGCCTGGCTCACAATTTCTCGCCCCCCCCCTCACGACAGAGAAGGGAACCTTGCGCGGCCATGCCGTTCAGTTATGAAGGCTCGCCCTCCATCAAAGGACTGCACATGGACCTCACCCTGCCCTCGCACAAGGGACTCGACGGCACCCAGCGCGAACTCAGCCCCAGGGCGGTGCTGACCGGCATCGTGTTGGGCATCTTGCTGACGCCCTCCAACGTCTACGCGGGTCTGAAGATCGGTTGGTCGTACAACATGTCGATCATCGCCCTGCTGATCGGCTATGGCGTCTGGCAGGGCCTGGGGCGCCGCCAAGGCCAGCAGCCCTGGACGCTGCTGGAGAGCAATATCAATCAGACCGTGGCCAGCGCTGCGGCCTCGATCATATCCGGCGGCCTGGTGGCGCCGATCCCTGCCTACACCTTGCTTACCGGCCAGCAGCTGGATCCGCTGCCGATGATCGCCTGGGTGTTTTCGGTGAGTTTTCTGGGCATCTGGATCGCCTGGTACCTGCGCCCTTCCCTGCTCAATGACGATGGCCTGAAGTTTCCCGAGGGCATGGCCACGCTGGAGACCTTGCGGCATATCTACAACCATGGCGCCGAGGCCGCGACACGCCTGAAAGTCTTGCTCGGTACCGCCGTGCTGTCCGGCCTGGTGAAGGGGTTCGATACGTTTATCTGGTCGATCCCGCGCTGGGCGCCCAATGCCGCTCTGCAGCGCCTGACCTTCACCCTCGATCCGTCGCTGCTGCTGGTGGGTTTCGGCGCCATCATCGGCATTCGTGTGGGCGTGACCCTGCTGCTCGGAGCCTTGCTGGCCTGGGGTGGGCTGGCGCCGTGGCTGCTGAATCAGGGGCTGGTCGTGTTGCCGCCGGGCAGCAACGGCCCGCAGTTCGCAGCGCTGGTGGAATGGCTGCTGTGGCCGGGGGTCAGCCTGATGGTGTGCTCGACATTGGCGTCGCTGGGCCTGCGCCTGTGGGCACTGCGCGCCAGCGTGTTCGGCCGCCGCACCGGCAGTGGCTGGCGCCGGCCGGCCTTGGCGCCCGCACTGTGCTTTTTGCTCGCCGTCACCTTGGTGATAGGGCTGCAAGCGGCACTGTTCGGCATCGAGCCGGGCATGGCCCTGTTGACCATCCCCCTGGCGATCTGCCTGGCGGCAGTGGCCGCGCGCGTGGTGGGGGCCACGGGTATTCCGCCGATAGGTGCGATCGGCCAGTTGTCGCAACTGAGCTTCGGCATCATCGCCCCCGGACAAGTGCCGATCAATCTGATGAGCGCCAATACCGCCGGTGGGGCGGCCGGACAATGCACCGATTTGATGAACGACTTCAAGGTCGGTCTGGCCATTGGCGCGACGCCGAAGAAGCAGGTCATTGCCCAGTGCCTGGGCATTTTCGTCGGCAGCATTGTCGGCGTGCTGGTGTACATGACGCTTATCCCCGATCCACAGCACATGCTGCTGACGCAAGCCTGGCCGGCGCCGGCGGTGGCCACATGGAAGGCGGTGGCCGAAACCTTGACCCAGGGCCTTGATTCGTTATCGCCCAGCATCCGCTGGGCAATCGCCATCGCCGCGCTGATCGGTGTGCTACTGGGCGCGCTGGACAGTCTGTTGCCAGCACGGCGCGCGCGTTACCTGCCCAGTTCCGCGGCCTTGGGGCTGGCATTCATTTTGCCAGCCTCGATCGCACTGATGATGGGCCTGGGCGCCGTGCTCACCTGGCTGGCGAGCCGGCGTTGGCCAGGAGCCACCGAGCGCTTTGCGATTACGGCGGCGGCTGGGTTGATCGCAGGCGAAAGCATTACCGGAGTGGGCGCGTCGCTGTGGGCGATGCTGGTGCAGCGCTAGAATAGTCGCTGTCACTGCGATTGCAGTATCTGCGCAAAGCTGTGCGGGTCCACGTTGCCTCCCGAGAGCACCACTGCCGCCGTGCGACCGTCCAACGCCAGCTTGCCGGACAACAGCGCGGCCAAGGCCACGGCGCCACCCGGCTCGACCACCAGTTTGAGGTGCTCGAAGGCGAACGCCATGGCCTGACGTGCTTCGTCATCGCTGACGCCCAAGGCGCCGGTCAGTTGGCGTCTATTGACCGCGAAGGTCAACTCGCCCGGCATCGGGCTCAGCAGCGAATCGCAGATCGAACGCGCCTCGCTCGGGTTGCCGACGCGCATGCCTTGGGCCAGCGAGCGGGCGGTGTCATCGAAGTCGCGGGGTTCGACGGCGTAGACATCGATATCGGGATGGTGGGCCTTGAGCGCTGTACCGAGACCCGCGATCAAGCCACCACCACCGCAGGGCGAGAGCAGCGCGTCGATGCGCTGATTGCCGGCCTGCTGGACGATCTCCAGCCCGACCGTCCCTTGCCCAGCCATGATCAGCGGATCGTCGAACGGCTTGACCGTGACGGCACCCGACTCGCTCGCCAGTTGCGCGGCGATGGCTTCGCGGTCCTCGCTGTAACGATCGAACAGCACCACCCGGGCGCCGTACTCGCGGGTACGTTGAATCTTGATCTGCGGGGCATCGGCGGGCATCAGAATGGTGGCCTGGATACCCAGCAGGCGCGCCGCATAAGCCACGCCCTGAGCGTGGTTGCCGGACGAGAACGCCAACACGCCGCGCTGGCGTTGCTCGGCGGTCAGGCTGGAAAGTTTGTTGAGAGCACCACGAAACTTGAACGAGCCGGTGATCTGCAGCACCTCGGGCTTGATCAGCACACGGCCGTTGCAACGCTCATTGAGCACCGCCGATTCCAGCAGTGGCGTACGTATGGCGTGGCCGTCGAGGCGCTGGGCAGCCAGTTCGATATCCGCAAGGGTGACAACGCGATCCATGGTCGAGCTCCGATGAGG
>CAJCIO010000186.1 GCA_903970465.1 Gammaproteobacteria bacterium | reverse complement strand
CAACGAAAAAAGGCCCGTATCTCGCGATACGGGCCTTTTTTTGTCAGGAAAAATCAATTACTTGATTTTGCCTTCCTTGTAGATCACGTGCTTGCGAACAACCGGATCAAATTTCTTGATCTCGATTTTGTCCGGAGTAGTACGCTTGTTCTTGTCGGTAGTGTAGAAATGACCAGTACCGGCAGAAGAGATCAAACGAATCAATTCACGCATGATTTTGCTCCTTAGACCTTGGCGCCAGCAGCGCGGATTTCGACCAGAACGACATCAATGCCGCGCTTGTCGATGATACGCATGCCTTTGGCGGATACGCGCAGACGCACGAAACGCTTCTCGGACTCGACCCAGAAGCGATGATGCTGCAGGTTCGGCAGGAAACGACGACGGGTTTTGTTGTTTGCGTGGGAAATGTTATTCCCAGTTACCGGACCCTTACCGGTAACTTGACAGACTCTCGACATGCCTCAGCCCTCTAAAACCACATGCCCAACCCGGCATGGGTTGGCCGCTTAATCTCTCAATCATGGCGCCAGGCGCCGTGTTTCTTCAGGGTCTTATCAGCCCCGCCTTGAAGGCAGACGAACCGGGCCCTAGAAAAGAGCGCTGCTTTATACCAGAAAGACCTGGATGCAACAACAGCAATCTGCGCGAACCCCGAATTCAGGGGCCGGAAAAACCCCAACCCGCGCTGGCTGGCGGGCCCGCGCGGCAAAGACCGCTCGTCGCAGCGATCTGCAAATTTGCATAGCCAATTGCCGCGCAGCGCACTAGGGTAGCCTTTTCCAGACTGCCCGAGCAGATGGTTCCTCAAACCGCCAAAGGAATGAATCCATGCGTCTTGCGCTGCTGCCACTGCTGTTTGCTTCGCTGTGCGCCCCCGTTCTCGCCCAGGCCGCGCCGTTAAGCGTGTGCACCGAGGCCAGCCCCGAGGGCTTTGACGTCGTCCAGTATAACTCGCTGACCACTACCAATGCTTCTGCCGATGTACTGATGAACAGCCTGGTGGGCTATGACGCGACAGCCGGCAAAGTAATCCCAAGCCTGGCGGATAGCTGGCAGGTGTCCGCCGACGGCCTGACTTACACCTTCAAGCTGCACCCGGGGGTCAAATTTCACACCACCGAGTGGTTCAAGCCCAGCCGCGCGCTCCGCGCCGAGGACGTGCTGTTCAGCTTCCAGCGCATGCTCGATCCCGCCAACCCGTGGCACAAGGTCAACAAGAGCGGCTTCCCCAACGCGCAATCCATGCAGTTGCCGAGCCTGATCAAGCAGATCGACGCGCCAGATCCGCTGACCGTGCGCTTCACCCTCAACCATCCGGACTCGACCTTCCTGGCCACCCTGACCATGGGCTTCGCCTCGATCTACTCGGCCGAATATGCCGACCAGCTGCTCAAGGCCGGCAAGCCCGAGCAGCTCAACAGCCAGCCCATCGGCACCGGGCCATTCGTGTTCGTGCGCTTCCAGAAGGACGCCGTAGTGCGTTACAAGGCCAACCCGGATTATTTTCAGGGCAAGCCCAGCGTCGATCCGTTGATTTTCGCCATTGTCCCGGACGCCAATGTGCGCCTGCAGAAACTCAAGGCCGGCGAATGCCAGATCGCCTTGTCGCCCAAGCCGATGGACGTCGTCGCGGCGGCGGATGACAGCAAGCTCAAAGTGATCAAGACCGACGCGTTCATGACCGCCTTCGTCGCCATCAACAGCCAGCACCCGCCGCTGGACAAGCCCGAAGTGCGACAGGCCATCAACCTCGCCTTCGACAAGGTCAGTTACCTCAAAGCCGTGTTCGAAGGCAGCGCGCAGCCGGCCAATGGCCCGTATCCGCCTAATACCTGGAGCTACGCCAAGGACCTGCCGGGCTACGCCTACGACCCCGCCAAGGCCCGCGACCTGCTGGCCAAGGCCGGGCTCAAGGATGGCTTCAGCACCACCATATGGACGCGTCCGTCCGGCAGCCTGCTCAACCCCAACCCGAGCCTGGGCGCGCAGATGCTCCAGGCCGATCTGGCCAAGATCGGCGTCAAGGCCGAGATACGCGTGATCGAATGGGGTGAACTGATCGGCCGCGCCAAGGCCGGCGAGCACGACCTGCTGTTCATGGGCTGGGCGGGCGACAATGGCGATCCGGACAACTTCCTGACCCCGCAGTTTTCCTGCGCGGCGGTGAAATCCGGGACCAACTTCGCGCGCTACTGCGACAAGACACTGGACACCTTGATCACCGACGGCAAGGCCAGCAGCGATCAGGCCAAGCGCAGCAAGCTGTATCACCAGGCACAGACGCTGATCCAGCAGCAGGCCTTGTGGGTACCACTGGCGCACCCGAGCGCGACCGTACTGACGCGTACCGACGTCAAGGGCTACAGCCCTAGCCCGTTCGGGCGTCAGGACTTCGCCAGGGTCAGCGTCGGCCCGTAACGGGGGCCAGGCTGGGCCGTACGCAACTCGTACGGCCCAGCCCCGCAGCCACCGCTAGCGAACGAAGTAATACGTGCGCCCATTCACCTCCACTTGGGCAATCACCGTGAGCGGCACTACCGGAGGCTCGTCCGCCTCCAGCAACGCGACGTTGCCCGGCGCAGCTGCGAGGTAATCGTGCAATTGCGCCTCGCTCTGCAGGATGGGCAGGTGCGCCTGCAGGTAGAACGTCGTGGCGCCCGCTACACGCTCGCTAGGCTGGAACAGCGCTACATGCTGGCCTTCGGTCTGCAGCGCCCGCGTTTGGTCGACCAGTGCGACGAAGGAGCGGTCCTGATCGACCTTAGGGGCATACCAGAACGCATTGACCAGATAACCGGCAACCACCAGCGCCAGCACACCGATGATCAGCCCCTGCCGCCGGACATGCACCTGCGCCGCAAGGCTCGACACCTGAGCCCTTGCTTTGAGCCAGCCGAGCAAGATCGCCGCATACTCGGCAGCGATGACTGCCGCAGCGGGCGTCAACGCCATCAGATACACCGTGCGCTTGCTCGAGGCCAGCGTCAGCATCGTGAACCCGGCCAACAGCCACAGGCTGAAAAACAACCGATAGCGGTCTTGCGCCAGGCTCTTGCGAAAATGCCACAAGCCCAGATACACCAGGATATTCCAGGGCAGGAAAGCCTCGGGCAGTTTGAGGATGTAATACCAAAAGGATTCATAGTGACCGGCCTCGGTGAAAGAACCATCGAAACGGCCAACGCTGTTGGTCCACAGCACGTCAGCCACCGCCTGCGGCCCTGCGCGGTGGTACAGCGCTGCAAGCCAGAGCAGCAGCGGCACCAGACCCGCCAGCGCGAGCAGCCCGGGACGCAGCCAACGGCCGACTTGCAGGCGTTTTTCCAGCAAGCCCGTGGCGACGAGATAGGCAAAGATCGCCACCCCCGTCAGCGCCAACCCCAGCACGCCCTTGCTGAGGGTCGCCACAGCGATGCCGAGACTGAACAGCACCCACGCGCCACGACGCCCGCTCCGATCGCCTTGGTAGAATCCCAGCAGGGCCATGGTCACCCCCAGGCTCAGCAGCGAATCCTCGCCTACACTGCGGGCATTGCCCCAGTAACTGGCCATGGTCGCCAGCATCAAGGCGGCGCTGAACGCCAACGCTCGCGGTCGACCGAACTGCCGCAACATCCCGTACAACAGCATGATGCTGAACAAGGCGGCAAACGCCGACGCCAGACGCACGGCCAGCGGACTGGCGCCCAGCAGGCGAATGGCGGCGGTATCGAGCCACAGACTCAGGGGTGGCTTTTCCAGAAACGGCTCGCCGAACAGACGCGGCACGACCCAGTCGCTGTCCAGATTCATCGCCATGGCGATGCCCGCTACGCGGGTTTCAGTCGACCCTTGCAGCTCATGGCCGCCAAGCCCGGAAAAGAACAACAGGCCGCCAATCAGGAGCAGCAGAAGTGGAGCGAATCGCGTCATGATTTCTCGACACCAAGGCAATGAACCACTCGAAAGGAGTGGCCCGGCAAACGCTCGAGTCTACCCACCCGATGCTTAACCAATCAGGAACGAAACGCCGATAGCTGTCGCTTCAGAGCCAGCCGTACTCGACCATCGACAACGGCTCGCCCTCGCCGATGATGATGTGATCCAGCACCTCCACTTCGATCAACCCCAGCGCCTGCTTCAAGCGGTAGGTCAGTTCGCGATCGGCCTGGCTGGGGCGAGTGACGCCGGAAGGATGGTTATGACACAGGATCACCGCGGCTGCATTGTGCGCCAGGGCGCGCTTGACCACCTGACGCGGGTACACGCTGGCGCTGTTGATGGAGCCGGTGAAGAGTTTTTCGAACACCAGCACCTTGTGCTTGCTGTTCAGAAACAAACAGCCGAACACCTCGTGGGGCTCATCGCGCAGCATCGCCTTGAGGTATTTGCGGACTGCCTTGGGGCCCTCCAGCGCCGACTCGCGCACCATGTTTTCAGCCAGATGGCGGCGGCCCATTTCCAGCACCGCCTGCAATTGCGCATATTTGGCCGGCCCCAACCCGAGGGCCTGACCGAAATGCTCGCGATCGGCCGATAGCAGCGCCCGCAGACCACCAAATTGATTCAGCAGATGACGCGCGAGGTCAACGGCACTTTTGCCGGTGACGCCCGTGCGCAAGAAGATCGCCAGCAATTCGGCATCCGACAGGGCCGCCGGGCCCATGGCCAAGAGTTTTTCCCGGGGACGTTCGTTCGCGGGCCAGTCTTTGATACTCATGTCACGTTCCTTGTGTGAGTGTGCTTGTGAGGTCGAGCGCCGCTGTTCCCTGGCGGGCGCTGTGATATCTTAGCGCAACTTTTTTGCGCGGCGATCCGGTCTGGGGAGGCGTCGTCGCCGTCGCGTCATTCTTGGATCAAAAAGGCAGGCCTATGCAGCGGCTGTATCGCAAACGCATCGTTCTCGGAGTTGGCGGCGGTATCGCGGCCTACAAGAGCGCCGAGCTGGTGCGGCGTCTCCTTGAGCACGGCGCCGAAGTGCGCGTGGTCATGACCCGCGGCGGCGCCGAGTTCATTACTCCGCTGACGATGCAGGCGCTGTCCGGGCACCCGGTGCATCTGGACCTGCTCGACCCCGCGGCCGAGGCTGCCATGGGCCATATCGAACTGGCCAAATGGGCCGACCTGATCCTCATCGCCCCCACCACCGCCGACCTGATCGCGCGCCTGGCCCAAGGCGTGGGCGACGACTTGCTGACCACCCTGGTGCTGGCCACCGACGCCACCGTGGCGCTGGCTCCGGCAATGAATCAGGCCATGTGGCGTGACCCGGCCACCCAGGCCAACCTGCAACTGCTGCAAAGCCGCGAGTTCAAGGTGTTCGGCCCTGCGGCGGGCAGCCAGGCGTGTGGCGATATCGGCCTCGGGCGCATGCTCGAACCCACCGAGCTGGCCCTGTGCGCCGCCGAATGCTTCCAGCGCCAGACGCTGACCGGCAAGCACGTGGTGATCACCGCCGGGCCGACCCAGGAAAACATCGACCCGGTGCGCTACATCACCAACCACAGCTCCGGCAAGATGGGCTTCGCCCTCGCCGAAGCCGCCGTTGAGGCCGGCGCCAAGGTCACGCTGATCACTGGCCCCGTGCATCTGCCGACGCCGGACCGAGTGTCACGCATCGATGTGGTCAGTGCCCGTGACATGCTCGCCGCCTGCGAAGCGGCCATGCCTTGTGACATTTTCATCGCCTCTGCCGCCGTGGCCGACTACCGCCCCGAAGTGGTTGCCCCGCAAAAGCTCAAAAAAGACCCAACCAAGGGCGACGGCCTGTTGCTGCAGATGGTCCGCAACCCGGACATCCTCGCCACCATCGCCACCCGACCCGATCGCCCGTTCAGCGTCGGTTTCGCCGCTGAAACCGAACACCTGCTCGACTATGCTGCACGCAAGCTCAAGGACAAGAACCTTGACCTGATCGTCGCCAATGACGTCGCCAACCCCAGCATTGGCTTCAACAGCGAAGAAAACGCCTGCAGCGTGATTGATCGCCAGCTCTACGAAACACTGTTCGCCCAGACCAGCAAGGGCAAGATCGCCCGCCAACTGGTCGCCTTCATCGCCGTCCGCATTCATCAGGTTTAACCCCATGCACGCTCTGCAAGCCAAGATTCTCGATCCACGCCTCGGCAGTGAGTTCCCGCTGCCACAGTACGCCACCCCGGGCTCCGCCGGCCTCGATCTGCGCGCCATGCTCAAGCAGGACACCGTGCTCGAGCCTGGCCAGACTTTGCTCATCCCCACCGGGCTGTCGGTGTACATCGGCGATCCAGGCCTGGCGGCGCTGATCCTGCCGCGCTCCGGACTGGGCCACAAACACGGCATCGTTCTGGGCAACCTGGTCGGCCTGATCGACTCCGACTACCAGGGCGAGCTGATGGTGTCGTGCTGGAACCGCGGGCAAACAGCCTTCAATATCGTCGTCGGCGAGCGTATCGCCCAGCTTGTTCTGGTACCGGTCGTACAAGCACACTTCGAGCTGGTCGAGACCTTTGACGAAAGCCAGCGCGGTGCCGGCGGTTTCGGGCACTCGGGAAGCCACTGAGCCACGGCACGAATCGCGGCACTGCACACCCAGGTTGATTTTTGCGGAGACGTTATGTGAAAGGCTTCACGCGCAGTGCCAAATCACCGATAGCCGCGCCAGACGACAGTCAGGCCAAGGCCATGAAGACCAGCTTCGACCTGGTGCGCCCAGGCTTTTTGCTGGCCATCGCCGGCCTGTTGATTGCGGCCGCACTGGCTTGGGTGAGCGATCCAGATGAGCCCTCGCAAGCCGACCTCGACAAGACCGCCCACAGCGTCGCCGCACTCAGTGCCAGCAATTTCGAGCAGGCGGCGGCGCAACTGGTGACCCGCACCGCGACTTATGCGCAGGGCGCCGCCGTCATCCAGGCCGTGCAGGGCAAAGACCCGGCCGCCCTGCGCGCGGCCGAAGCGCAGATCATGAGCTGGGGCGACCTGGTCGATGCACAGATCAACTGGCGCAAGCAGGGCCAGGTCGACGACAGCCGCGCGGCGCCGATGAACTATGCCGGGCTGGACATGCTCAACCAGGCCGAAGTGGGGACGCCACCACCCCTTGAGGCACAGAAGGTAGGGCAACGCTGGATCGTCTACAGCGTAGCGCCTGTTCGCGCCTTGCCCGGACAACAAGTCATCGGCACCCTGCTGATCGCCGTCGACCTGCAAAAGCTGATCGAACCACTGCAACAAAGCCTTCCTCTGGCCAACACGCCTTCCGCAGGCGAGTTCCGTCTATTGCAGCGTTTCGGCCAAGAGGCGCCGCAGGTACTGTTCCAAACGGGCGCCAGCAGCTCGAACACCCATTACCAGGCTGGCGCCGGCTCGCGCAACTGGTCCCTGGAATTCACACCAGGCTCGGCGTACGACTACAAGACGCCATGGCTCCCGGTCGCCATGGTGGGGGTCGCCCTGCTGATCGCCATCGCCGCGCTGTGGGCCGGCCTCACTCTGACCTGCCGGCGCTTGCGCGCGCAAGTCGAGTCCGATGCCCGCCAGCTGTCGCAAATGCTGCAGGAACTCTCCGGAGGCAAAGCGGTAAAATCCTTCAGCCTCAGCCTGTCGGAACTCAACGGCCTGGCCCAGAGCCTGGCGCGCTTCTCGTTACGCGACAAACCCGCGCCCGTAGGCAAGAAACCGATCGAACTGCCAGATACTCCTGCGCCCTCCTGGCTCGATCCGACGTTCCAGGACAGCGACATTCTCGATATCGACATTCTTGAACCGGATCACCCCGAGCCCGAGCCAGCCGCAGCCACCACCGCCAGCGCCGACGATCTGCCACCAGCCCTGCCCCTGAGCATCTTTCGCGCTTACGACATCCGCGGCGTGGTGGGCACCACCCTCACCGCCGAGACCGCCTACTGGATTGGCCGCGCGGTCGGGGCCCAGAGCCTCGCGCTCGACGAAGCCAACGTGTGCGTGGGCCGCGACGGGCGCCTGTCCGGGCCGATGCTGGTGCAACAGTTGATTCAAGGTCTGCACGACAGCGGCTGCCACGTCACCGATGTGGGCCTGGTGCCGACCCCCGCACTGTATTACGCCGCTAACGTGCTCGAAGGCAAATCGGCAGTGATGCTCACCGGCAGTCACAACCCGGCCGACTACAACGGCTTCAAGATCGTCATCGCCGGCGACACCTTGGCCAACGATCAGATCCTCGCGCTGCACACGCGCATCCGCATCAACGCCCTGCCCCAAGGCAAGGGCAGCGTCAGCCAGGTCGACATCCTGCCGCGCTATTTCGAGACCATCACCAAGGATATCGTCGTCGCCCGGCGCCTCAAGGTCGTGGTGGATTGTGGCAACGGTGCGGCTGGGGTGATCGCCCCGCAACTGATCGAGGCGCTGGGCTGCGACGTGATTCCGTTGTTCTGCGACGTCGACGGCAACTTCCCCAACCATCACCCGGACCCGGGCAAACCCGAGAACCTCGCCGACCTGATCGCCAAGGTGCGCGAATCCGGCGCCGATGTCGGCCTCGCTTTCGACGGCGATGGCGACCGCGTCGGGGTGGTGACCAATGCCGGTAGCATCATCTACCCGGATCGGCTGCTGATGCTGTTCGCCAAGGACGTGCTGGCGCGCAATCCCGGCGCCGACATCATCTTCGACGTCAAATGCACCCGCCGCCTGACGCCGCTGATCAAGGAACATGGGGGCCGCCCGGTCATGTGGAAAACCGGCCACTCGTTGATCAAGAAGCAGATGAAACTCAGCGGTGCCCTGCTGGCCGGGGAAATGAGCGGGCATATCTTCTTCAAGGAGCGCTGGTTTGGTTTCGACGACGGCCTGTACAGCGCCGCGCGTCTGCTGGAAATCCTCAGCCAGGCAAAGTCCACCGCCGAGGAACTGTTCGCCGCCTTCCCGGACGATATTTCCACCCCTGAAATTAACATCGATGTGACCGATGAGGGTAAATTCAGCATCATTGAAGCGCTGCAACGCGACGCGCAATGGGGCGAAGCCAACCTGACCACCCTGGATGGGGTGCGGGTCGACTATCCTCGCGGCTGGGGGCTGGTGCGTGCATCCAATACCACGCCAGTACTGGTACTGCGCTTCGAGGCCGAAGATCAGGCTGAACTCGAGCGCATCCAGAACGTCTTCCGCATGCAGCTGCACCATGTCGCACCCGACCTGAAACTACCCTTCTGACCCCTGGAGCCCCGCATGACCCTCGAACGCGATGCCGCCACCAATGTTGCCAAGGTTTTGTCCGAAGCGCTGCCCTATATCCGCCGCTTCGTCGGCAAGACGCTGGTGATCAAGTACGGCGGCAATGCCATGGAGAGCGAAGAGCTCAAAACCGGCTTCGCCCGCGACATCGTGCTGATGAAAGCGGTCGGCATCAACCCGGTGGTAGTGCACGGCGGCGGCCCGCAGATCGGTGATCTGCTCAAGCGTCTGTCCATCGAGAGCCACTTCATCGATGGCATGCGGGTGACCGACGCACAGACCATGGACGTGGTGGAAATGGTCCTGGGCGGCCAGGTCAACAAGGACATCGTCAATCTGATCAATCGCCATGGCGGCAGCGCTATCGGCCTGACCGGCAAGGACGCCGAACTGATCCGTGCGAAAAAGCTCACCGTCAGCCGCCAGTCGCCCGAGATGACCAAACCGGAAATCATCGACATCGGCCACGTAGGTGAGGTGGTCGGGGTCAATACCGACCTGCTGAACATGCTGGCTCGCGGTGATTACATCCCGGTCATCGCCCCGATTGGGGTAGGCGCTGATGGCGAGTCGTACAACATCAATGCCGACCTGGTAGCGGGTAAGGTGGCCGAAGCGCTGAAGGCTGAAAAGCTGATGCTGCTGACCAACATTGCCGGCTTGATGGACAAGGAAGGCACCGTGCTGACCGGCCTGACCACCGAACAGGTCAATGGTCTGATCGCCGATGGCACCATTTACGGCGGCATGCTGCCGAAGATCAAATGTGCGTTGGATGCAGTGCAGGGTGGCGTCAACAGCGCGCACATCATCGATGGCCGAGTGCCGAACGCGGTGTTGCTGGAGATTTTCACCGATATCGGTAACGGCACCATGATCAGCAACCGCAAGCGCCAAATGCTCTGATCCTGCGAAAGGCTTGAGGGCCTCTTCGCGGGCAAGCCTTGCTCCCACCGGCTGCAGTGTGGGAGCAAGGCCTGCTCGCGAAGAGGCCCTGAATCAGCGCAAGAACCTACTGCCCATCCCCCAGCAACTGCACCAGTCGGGCGCGGTAGACGGCGTACTGCTTGTCGCTGTCGATCTTCTGCTGCTGGTATTTGATCATCTGCGCGTTCAAGCTTGCGCGTTCGGTATCGATACTTTTCAACTGCTCGACGATCGATGCCTGCACGGGCTGCGAGGAGCGCTGCTGGGCGGCGGCCTGAGCCAGCAGGCTGGTTTGCTGCAGCTGCAAGCTGTCGAGGCTGTTCTTGGCGACGGCAATACGCGTATCCAGTTCGCTTTGCTCGCGCGCATGGCCGCGATCCAGCTCCTGAAGACTCGGAAACAGATGCAACAACTGGGCATCGGCGTCGGCCTGGACCTTGATCGCATCCTGGCGCTTGATCTCTTCAGCAGTGGGCGCCGGTGGAACGGTCTGGATGACCCGCCCCTGCTGATTGAGAATCTGGTAACCCTTGGCCACATACTCCGGCGGCACCCCTTGGGTGTCGAGCACGGTGACACCGCGGCTGTCGACATACCGATACAGCTGGATAGTCGGCTTGTCCGCGGCCCAGGCGCAGGAAGTCGCCAGTGGCGCGATCAGCAGCAAGGTCCTGAGAGCGCGGGTCACGAACACCGATCAGATACCGTATTGTGCGCGGTAAGCCTCGACGGCCGGAAGGTGCTGCTTGAGTTGCGGGTCGTCGGCGAGGAACTCGAGTACCTGATTCAGCGACACGATGCTCACAACCGGGATGCCGAAATCGCGCTCGACTTCCTGGATAGCGGACAGCTCGCCATTGCCGCGCTCCTGGCGATTGAGCGCGATCAGCACCCCGCAAGCCTTGGCGTTGGCGCCCTGGATGATCTGCATGACTTCACGGATGGCGGTGCCGGCAGTGATCACGTCGTCGATGATCAACACATCGCCAGTCAACGGTGCGCCGACCAGGCTGCCACCCTCGCCGTGATCCTTGGCTTCCTTGCGGTTGAAACACCACGGAGTATCGATATCGTGATGCTCCGCCAGGGCTACTGCCGTGGTCGCCGCCAGCGGAATACCTTTGTAGGCCGGGCCGAACAACACGTCAAACGAGATCCCGCTCTCGACAATGGCTGCGGCATAAAAGCGCCCCAGTTTGGCCAACGCCGAACCACTGTTGAACAACCCTGCGTTAAAGAAATAAGGGCTGGTACGCCCTGATTTCAGGGTGAACTGGCCGAAGCGCAGCACGCCGCGGTCAATGGCAAATCGAATGAAGTCGCGTTGATAGGCGTGCATTTAAAAGTCCCGGACACTACGGATTTAGCTAATTAAGTTGAGCTCGGGTATCATACACGCACGAGATTTATGGGGCCATTTATGCGGATAATCAGTGTGAACGTGAATGGCATTCAGGCGGCAGTCGAGCGCGGTTTGCTCAGCTGGCTACAAGCCCAGAATGCCGATGTCATCTGCGTGCAGGATACTCGCGCCTCGGCCTTCGAACTGGACGATTCAGCCTATCAGCTGGATGGCTACTTCCTGTACGCAGCCGATGCCGAAGTGCCTGCTCAAGGGGGCGTTGCACTTTATTCGCGCCTGCAGCCGAAGGCGATCATCAGCGGATTGGGTTTCGAAACAGCCGACCGTTATGGCCGTTATCTGCAAGCTGACTTCGATAAGGTCAGTATTGCGACCTTGCTCTTCCCGTCCGGACAAAACGGCGATGAAGACTTGAATCAGAAATTCAAGCTGATGGACGACTTCGGTCGCTATCTGGACAAACAGCGCCGTAAACGCCGCGAATACATCTATTGCGGCTCGCTGTATGTTTCGCAGCAGAAACTCGATGTCAAGAACTGGCGCGACAGCCAACAGTCGCCCGGCTTCCTCGCCCCTGAGCGCGCCTGGATGGACGAAATGGTCGGCAATATGGGCTATGTCGATGCGCTGCGCGAAGTCAGCCGCGAAGGCGAGCAGTACAGCTGGTGGCCAGACAGCGAGCAGGCCGAGATGCTCAACCTCGGCTGGCGCTTCGATTATCAGATCCTCACCCCAGGCCTGCGCCGCTTCGTGCGCAGCGCTCGTCATCCGCGCCAGCCGCGCTTCTCGCAGCATGCGCCGCTGATCGTCGATTACGACTGGACGCTGACCATCTGATGGTTGCGCCCATAAAAAAACCGACGCCCTGAAAAGCGTCGGTTTTTTTGTGCATGGCACTTCTGATTGTGCAGCGAAGGGGCTTGCCCCCGATTGCGACCGGTCAGCCACATTGGCTGCGCTGACACAATTGTCGGGGCAGCCCCCTCGTCACACGTATCGGTCAGTCGGCCAGAGCTGCCTTCTGCAGCGCGAAAATCTCGTCCATGCCCTTGCGCGCCAGATCCAGCATCGCGTTCAGCTCTTCTGGCTGGAACGGTGCGCCTTCAGCGGTGCCCTGCACCTCGATGAAACCACCGGTGCTGGTCATGACCACGTTGAGGTCGGTCTCGGCGGCCGAGTCTTCCAGGTAGTCGAGATCGAGCACTGGCTCGCCTTGGTACATGCCGACCGAAACAGCAGCGATCATCTGCTTGAGCGGATCGCCAGCCTTGAGGCCGCCACGCTTCTTGATGACCTTGAGCGCATCGACCAACGCCACCATGGCACCGGTGATGGACGCGGTGCGGGTGCCACCGTCAGCCTGGATGACATCACAGTCGACGTACAGGGTGACGTCACCCAGCTTGCTCATGTCCAGTGCCGCGCGCAACGAACGACCGATCAGGCGCTGGATCTCGAGAGTACGGCCGCCCTGCTTGCCACGGCTGGCTTCGCGCTGGTTACGCTCGCCGGTGGCGCGGGGCAGCATGCCGTATTCGGCAGTCAGCCAGCCCTGGCCCTGACCCTTGAGGAAGCGCGGCACGCCATTTTCGACACTGACCGTGCAAATGACCTTGGTGTCACCGAACTCGACCAGCACAGACCCTTCGGCATGCTTGGTGTAGTTGCGGGTGATGCGGATCGAGCGGAGCTGATCGGCAACGCGACCACTTGGACGTTTCATCTGGGATACCTGTACTGGGATTAAAACTGCCGAGCATTATAGGGGCTCGGGCTCTTCCCTGCCCGCTAAAGATGCCAGACACCCGACACACAGCCTAGCTTGCACCTGCAGCGAGGGGCTCGCCCCCGAAAAGCGTCGAGTCAGGGACATCTCCCGGCCTGACACATTTTTTCGGAGGGCGAGCCCCTCGTTACAGGTGACGGTGTCGATTCTGGAGTTTCCGCTCGACGGCGCGTACAGATTTGCATCAGCGCATTGGGAGGCTGGCTCGGGGTGCGCTACACTCTCGCGCCTTTGCAGCCGTTCGGCTTTCACTCTTGCGCGAGGTATCTCCCATGGTGCACAGCATGACCGCCTTCGCCCGCGTCGAACGGGCCGGCGCCCAAGGCACGCTGAGCTGGGAAATACGCTCGGTCAACCACCGCTACCTCGAACCGCACCTGCGCCTGCCCGAAGCCTTTCGCGACCTCGAAGGCGGTGTGCGCGATGCATTGCGCCAGGCCATCTCCCGCGGCAAGCTCGAATGCACCCTGCGCTTCGCCGACGAGACCGCCGGCAAGCCCCTGCAGGTGGACAGCGAGCGTGCAACGCAGTTGATAAACGCCGCCCAGACAGTTGCCGGACTGATTCACCAGCCTGCTGCCATCAATCCGCTGGAAGTGCTGGCCTGGCCCGGCGTGCTGGTCGCCGATGCTGTCGATCCGCAAGCGCTGAACGCCGAGGCGCTGGCCCTGTTCGACGCCGCGCTGGTCGAACTCAAGGCTGGCCGCGATCGCGAGGGCAGCGACCTGGCGCGACTGATCAACGACCGCCTCGACGCCATGAGTACCGAAGTCGCGACCATGCGCCAACTGGTCCCGCAGATGCTCGCCACGCAACGGCAGAAAATTCTCGACCGCGTCGCCGACATGCAGGCCGAACTCGACCCGCAGCGCCTGGAACAGGAAATGGTCCTGTTGGCGCAAAAGAGCGACGTCGCCGAAGAGCTTGACCGCCTGAGCACTCACGTCACCGAAGTACGTCGCGTGCTCAAGGCCGGAGGCGCCGCAGGTCGGCGCCTGGATTTCCTCATGCAGGAACTCAACCGCGAAGCCAACACCCTGGGTTCCAAGGCCTTCGATCCGCGCAGCACCCAAGCGGCGGTGAACCTTAAGGTCCTGATCGAACAGATGCGCGAACAAGTGCAGAACATTGAGTAAGGTTATCCCCGACATGAACCACACCCCCGGCACCCTCTACATCATTTCGGCCCCCTCTGGCGCCGGCAAGACCAGTCTGGTCAAGGCCTTGCTCGACGCGAACACGGCCGAGCCAAGCATTCGCCTATCGGTGTCGCATACCACCCGCGCCATGCGCCCAGGCGAAGAAAACGGGGTCAACTACCACTTCGTCGAGCGCGCCGAATTCCTGGCCCTGATCGAACACGGCGATTTCCTCGAACACGCGGAAGTCTTCGGCAACCTCTATGGGACCTCGCAGAGCACGCTGCAGCAGACACTCGACGAAGGCCACGACCTGATCCTCGAGATCGACTGGCAAGGCGCCGAGCAAGTCCGCCGCCTGATGCCCAAGGCGCGCTCGATCTTCATTCTGCCGCCTTCGCAACAGGCCCTGCGCCAGCGCCTGACCAATCGCGGCCAGGACAGCGACGACATCATCGAAGGCCGCATGCGTGAAGCAGTCAGCGAGATGAGCCACTACGTGGAGTACGATTTCCTCGTCATCAACGACGATTTCGCCACTGCCCTTGAAGACCTCAAGGCCATCTTCCGCGCCAACCGTCTGCAGCAAACGCCGCAGCAACAGCGGTTCAGCCCGTTGCTGGCGAGTTTGCTGGCTTGACGCAATCCCTGTAGCGAGAGGGCCTGCCCGATATGATGGTCATTGAGACATCGGAATCGGGAGCAAGCCCACTGGCTACAGAAACCCGCAAAAACAAAAGCTTCCCTATTTGCTGGTGATTTTTTAAACTATCGAGTCCGCTCGCCCATTCGGCGCGCATACTGCATTTGCTACGAGGAAGACCATGGCCCGCGTAACCGTTGAAGATTGCCTAGAACACGTGGATAACCGCTTTGAGCTGGTCATGCTGTCTACCAAGCGTGCCCGTCAACTGGCTACCGGCGGCAAAGAGCCGAAGCTGGCCTGGGAAAACGACAAGCCTACCGTGATGGCACTGCGTGAAATCGCTGCCGGCCTGATCGACTACGCCGTTATCGCCGAAGCTGAAATCGTCGACGAAGAGCCGCTCTTCGCTGCTTTCGAAGACGAGGCCAACGAGGCCATCTAAGCCCATGCCCTGTCGACGTAGCCAGGCGAAGGTCGATGATCATCGACAGGAGACTCTCTCTTGCCGAGCATAGACCACCTCGCCGATCGTTTGTCGACCTACCTCGGCAAGGACCAGGTCAATCTGGTCCGCCGAGCGTACTTCTACGCCGAACAAGCCCACGACGGCCAACGCCGCCGTAGCGGTGAAGCCTACGTCACGCATCCGCTGGCGGTGGCAAACATCCTCGCCGACATGCACATGGACCATCAGAGCCTGATGGCCGCGATGCTCCACGACGTCATCGAAGACACCGGTATCGCCAAAGAAGCGCTATGCGCGCAGTTCGGTGAAACCGTGGCCGAACTGGTCGACGGGGTCAGCAAGCTGACCCAGATGAACTTCGAAACCAAGGCCGAGGCACAAGCCGAGAACTTCCAGAAGATGGCCATGGCCATGGCGCGGGACATCCGCGTGATCCTGGTCAAGCTCGCCGACCGTTTGCACAACATGCGTACCCTCGAGGTGCTGTCGGGCGAAAAACGCCGACGCATCGCCAAGGAAACCCTGGAAATCTATGCCCCCATCGCCAATCGGCTGGGCATGCACAATGTGCGGATCGAGTTCGAAGACCTGGGTTTCAAGGCCATGTACCCGATGCGCTCCGAGCGTATCTTCCAGGCGGTAAAGCGCGCACGCGGCAATCGCAAGGAACTGGTCACCAAGATCGAGCAATCGCTGGCCCACTGCCTGGCGGTCGACGGAATCGAAGGCGACGTCAGCGGCCGACAGAAGCACCTCTATGGCATCTACAAGAAGATGCGCGGCAAGCGTCGCGCCTTCACCGAAATCATGGACGTGTACGCCTTCCGCATCGTCGTCGACAAGGTCGACACCTGCTACCGCGTGCTGGGCGCCGTGCACAACTTGTACAAACCCTTGCCGGGGCGCTTCAAGGATTACATCGCGATCCCCAAGGCCAACGGCTACCAGTCGCTGCACACCACGCTGTTCGGCATGCACGGCGTGCCCATCGAAATCCAGATCCGCACCCGCGAGATGGAAGAGATGGCCAACAACGGCATTGCCGCCCACTGGCTGTACAAATCCAGTGACGACGAGCAGCCCAAGGGCACCCATGCCCGCGCGCGGCAGTGGGTCAAAGGCGTGCTGGAAATGCAACAACGCGCGGGCAACTCTCTGGAATTCATCGAGAGCGTGAAGATCGACCTGTTCCCGGACGAGGTCTACGTGTTCACGCCCAAAGGCCGCATCATGGAGCTGCCCAAAGGCTCCACCGCGGTCGACTTTGCCTACGCGGTGCACACCGACGTCGGCAACAGCTGCATCGCCTGCCGCATCAACCGTCGCCTCGCACCGCTGTCCGAGCCACTGCAAAGCGGCTCCACGGTCGAGATCGTCAGCGCGCCCGGCGCCCGCCCCAACCCGGCCTGGCTCAATTTCGTGGTCACCGGCAAGGCGCGCACGCACATTCGCCACGCCCTCAAGCTGCAGCGCCGCTCCGAATCGGTGTCGCTGGGCGAGCGCCTGCTCAACAAGGTGCTCAACGGTTTCGAAAGCTCGCTGGACAAGATCCCTCACGAGCGGGTGCTATTGATGCTCGGCGAATACCGCCTCGAGCACATCGACGACCTGCTCGAAGACATCGGCCTGGGAAACCGCATGGCCTACGTGGTCGCGCGGCGCTTGCTGGCCACCGAAGGCGAGCAACTGCCCAATCCGGAAGGCCCGCTGGCCATCCGCGGTACCGAAGGCCTGGTGCTCAGCTATGCCAAGTGCTGCACGCCAATCCCGGGCGACCCGATCGTGGGGCACCTGTCGGCCGGCAAGGGCATGGTGGTGCACCTGGAGAACTGCCGCAATATCAGCGAAATTCGCCACAATCCAGAAAAGTGCATCCAGCTGTCGTGGGCCAAGGACGTTACCGGCGAATTCAATGTCGAGCTGCGCGTCGAACTGGAACACCAACGCGGCCTGATCGCCTTGCTGGCCAGCAGCGTCAATGCGGCCGACGGCAACATCGAAAAAATCAGCATGGACGAACGTGACGGCCGCATCAGCGTGGTACAGCTGGTGGTCAGCGTGCACGATCGCATCCATCTCGCCCGCGTCATCAAGAAACTGCGCGCCCTGGCCGGCGTCATCCGCATCACTCGCATGCGTGCCTGACACTCGCCGGATGTGCCCCCTCGCCCCTTCAAGGAGTCATCCATGACCAAGACCGTCATCACCAGCGACAAGGCCCCCGCCGCCATCGGCACCTATTCCCAGGCTATCAAGGCCGGCAATACGGTCTACATGTCCGGGCAGATCCCCCTCGACCCAACCACCATGGAACTGGTCGAGGGCTTCGAAGCCCAGACCGTGCAGGTATTCGAAAACCTCAAGGCAGTGGCCGAGGCTGCTGGCGGTTCGTTCAAGGACATCGTCAAGCTGAACATCTTCCTGACCGATCTGAGCCACTTCGCCAAAGTCAATGAAGTCATGGGCCGCTACTTCGAACAGCCATACCCGGCGCGCGCCGCCATTGGCGTTGCAGCATTGCCGCGTGGCGCCCAAGTCGAGATGGACGCTATTCTGGTCATCGACTAAGCCCCACCTCAGGGCGAAGCAAAAGCGCTTCGCCACTTCTCTTCCCCCCTTTCGGAAGGACCCCTACCATGCGCAATGCGCTTGCCTTCATTCTCGTCGCCGGCCTGCTGGGCGGCTGTGCCAGCAAACCACCGGTCGATCCGGACGGTATCTGGATCAATCAGAACGCCATTGATACGGCCGCCAAAGGCGCCAATCTGCGTCAATCGTTGCTGGCCAACGGCCCCAATCTGGAATGGAACCTCAATACCAAAGGCGGCCAGGCCACCTTCAGTAATGGTTTCGAGATGGGCGAAGGCAAGTTGCAGCCCAGGAAGGAAGGCGGCTGGGACGTTGATTTCTACGGCAACTACAAAGAGTCCCTGTCCATCAAAGGCGCCGACCTGACCCAGGCTGCCAGCGACTCGGGCAGCGAACAGCACTTCGTCAAGGCGCCGATCCCGGCTGAACCTGGCGCAGCGCAAGGCAGCACGTTCGAGCGTGCGCTCTACACCGCTTATATGGGTGGCAACTGGAAGATCCTCGATGGCCCGGGCAAGGGCGGCGTCGCCACCTTTTCACCGCTGGGTCAGGTTACCGGGCTGGCCGGTATTGATCGCTATGCGCTTTGCCTGGCCGGCGATTGCGCGGCCATGAGCGGCGAATATGACAGCATGTGGCTGGAAATGGGCGGCCAAGGCAATGCCTTCATTTTCGTGCGCAAGGGCGATCAACTCGAGATCCTGCAGGCCCTCAACCAGGCTCAGAACAGCGACATGCCTGATCTGCACCCAGGTGTACGGCGCTGGTTGCTGGAGAAGAAGTAACCGCCCTACCGCCGGAGCGAGGGGGCGAGCCCCCCCTTTGCTACAGGGCTTCTGTGATGATCGCCGCATACCCCTCACGATAGCTGGGATAGCGCGGCACCCAGCCCAGTTGCCGCGCGAGCGCATTGCTGCAGCGCTTGCTGCCGGTACGGCGAACCTGAGCTTCGTCCTGCCAATCGGTCACGCCCAGATACTCGCGCAACCAGGCGACCACCTCGGCCAGCGGCGCCGGCGCGTCGTCCACACCTATATAGACACTCGCCAAGGCCTTGCCTGCCGCATCACTGCCTAGCAGAAACGCCAGCAAGCCAGCGGCGTCATCGCTGTGAATACGGTTACCATACAAAGGTGGCTCCTCGGCCACGCGGTAACCCTCGCGCACTTGCGTCAACAAACGCTCACGGCCGGGGCCGTAGATACCGGTCAAGCGCACCACCGTCGCGGGCAAGTCACTGTTCAACAGGGTGTTCTCGGCCTCGATCATGATCCTGCCGGAAAAACCGCTGGGCTCCACGGCCGAGGCCTCATCGACCCACTCTCCTGCCAACTGGCCGTAGACACTGCTGCTCGAGACGAAAAACACTCGGCGCGGCCGCTGTCCGTGCTGCTGCAGCCACCCAAGCACGTGTTTCAAGCCCTGCACATAGGCCGCCTGATAGCCGGCCTCGTCATGAGTCGACGCCGCCAGGCAATACACCAGGTAGTCCAACTGCCCAGCGGGCCAGGCTGACGGACAGTGCTCATCGAACAGATCGGCCGCTATCGGCAGCACACCCTCGGGCAGCTTGTCAGGTGAGCGGCGCAACCCGTGCACGGCCCAGCCCTGACCGAGCATCTGCCGGGCCAGGCGACTGCCGACATCGCCGCAACCGGCGATCAAAAGTGTAGGCGTGCTCATCTCAAAGGCTCCATTTCAAAGCGCCAGCCTAGCGCTGCTGGGCGTCTTGCAGCCAGCGCTGATTAAAAAAATGCGCGTTTCGCTTTTGCTAACAAGAATTAGTTGCAATAATGCACGTTCGTTTTGCCCTCGGCCTGACCTCGGCCTCGCAGGGCATCCCCACATTCTCTCCATCAGGTCCTGCCCGCATGACTCGTACCGAACCTCAAGCATCGCCAACCAAGCTTCACAGCCTGCCACGCGCATGGCGAGGTATCGCGGCCTTGTTGCTAGGCCTGGCGCTGATGCCCAATGCTTTCGCAGAAGACCCGACTCCATCTGCAGCAGCGGCCTCTCCATCCGCTACCATCGCCGCCTCGCCAGACCTGTCACCCGAACAGAAAAAAGCAATAGACGCGCTTCCACCTGAAACCAAAAAAGCGGCGGAAGAGCTCGCCGCCAAACTCAACGCGCTGCCAGTCCCGAGTGATAGCGATAAAGACGGCGAAAATAGCACCAACGGCCTGTCCCACGACCTGTCGCCCTGGGGCATGTTCAAGAACGCCGACATCGTCGTGAAGGTGGTCATGATCGGCTTGGCACTGGCCTCGATCATCACGTGGACCATCTGGATCGCCAAGGGCTTCGAGCTGCTGGGCGCGAAACGTCGCCTCAAAAGCGAAATCGCCGCACTCAAGCGCGCCGGTACTCTCAAGGATGCCGCCGAGACTGCTGCCCAGAAAGGCACCCTGGCCAACCTGCTGGTACATGACGCGCTCGAAGAAATGCACCTGTCGGCCAACACCCGTGAAAAGGAAGGCATCAAGGAGCGCGTGTCGTTCCGCCTCGAGCGCCTGGTCGCTGCCTGCGGTCGCAACATGAGCATGGGCACCGGCGTACTGGCCACCATCGGCTCCACCGCGCCCTTCGTCGGCCTGTTCGGCACGGTCTGGGGCATCATGAACGCCTTCATCGGCATCTCGAAGACCAACACCACCAATCTCGCGGTCGTGGCGCCGGGCATCGCCGAGGCGCTGCTCGCCACGGCGACGGGTCTCGTCGCTGCCATTCCGGCCGTCATCATCTACAACATGTTCGCGCGCGGGATCACAGGCTACCGCCAGGTCCTCGGCGATGCCTCGACCGAGGTGTTGCGTCTGCTCTCGCGCGACCTCGATCGCGGCGTGCGCGCGGCGCACCGCCAGGCGGCGGAATAGATGGCGGCGAAGCTCTCGACCGGTGGAGACGGCGACGATCTCGAGCTCAACGGCGAGATCAACGTCACGCCCTTCATCGATGTCATCCTGGTGCTGCTCATCATCTTCATGGTGGCGGCGCCGCTCTCCACCGTCGACGTCAACGTCGAGCTGCCGGCCTCCACCGCGACGCCGGTGCCGCGTCCCGACAAGCCGGTGTTCGTGTCCCTCAAGGAAGACAAGACGCTGGCGCTGGGCGACGATCCGGTGGCGCGCGGCGGGCTCGGCACCGCGCTGAACGGCGTGACCGGGGGCGACAAGAACAAGCGCATCTTCGTGCGAGCCGACAAGTCCGTGAACTACGGCGACGTCATGGACCTGATGAACCTCTTGCGCTCCGACGGCTACCTGAAGATCGGACTCGTCGGCCTC
>CAJCIO010000185.1 GCA_903970465.1 Gammaproteobacteria bacterium | reverse complement strand
GTCACCACACCGTCGACCACAATCCCGAGTGCCCCTTTGGCCGTAGCCGCGCAGGCCGTCACCGTACCGACGCAAGCGTGGTGATGGTCGCCCTGCATGTCGATCACCAGCACCTCGCCAGGCAACAGGCTGACCAGTGCGTGATTCACCGCGAACGCATCCGCGTTGACCAACCGCAACGTGCGGGCGCGTCCGACCACTTTCACCCCGGTCAGTTGCGAACGAACGAGGTGGCTGACAAACCCGTCCTCCAAAAAATGCCCCAAGGTCGCGAAGCTCACCCGCTGCAGTTTTGCTTCCAGTTCAACGCTCATGCTTGCACCCCAGGGTGATTGATCAGTTCGGCCACGCAGTCGATTTCCAGGCTCACGCCCCACAGCGACACACACACGGTGGTGCGGGCCGGCGGGGCATGGCCGAGGACCTCGGCGTACACACGGTTGAAGGGTTCGAGTTGCGCCGGGTCGGTCAGGTAGCCGTTGACCTTGATCACGTGGTCGAAGTCGGAGCCGGCAGCGATCAGGATGGCTTGCAGATTACGCAGTGTCTGGCGCACTTGTTCTTCAAAGGTCTCGGGTTGCGAGTCCAGGCTTTCGCTGGCGGGGATCTGTCCGGCGGTGAACACCAGGTGGCCACTGACAACCGCTTGCGAATAGGGGCCCACGGGACCAATGGTGCCGGGGGCTGCGGTAATGCGCTTCATGTCATACCTCATCAATGCAGGGCCCGGCTGCCTTGCAGCCGCCGGGTTATAGCGTTCAGGCCGGCTTGGCAGCGGTGGCGGTCAGGTCGCGCTTGAAAGTCTCGGTCAGCAGCAACAGAGCGATCAGCGACAGCAGGGCGGTGCCGATCATGTACCAGGCCACCGACGAGCCCTTGCCGGTCCAGTTCAGCAGCGCGGTGGTGACCATGGGCGTTGCGGCGCTGCCCAGCAGGCCGGAGAGCATGTACGCCACCGACAGCCCGGAGTAGCGCACCTTGGTCCCGAACAGCTCGGCCAGAAAGGTCGCGATCGGGCCGTAGTTGGCAGCAAAGGCCGTCATCAACAACATGTAGCCGAGGAACACCATCGGCAGCTCGCGGGTGTCCATCAGCCAGAACATCGGGAAGGCCACCAGCGCTTCGGCGACGATGCCACCGATGATCACTGGCTTGCGTCCCCAGCGATCGGACAACGCGCCGAACGCCGGCAGCATGAACACGCACAGTGCGCACGAGGCCAGCACTACGCTGAGCATCACCGGGCGGGTAAAGCCCAACGTTTGCGTGCCGTAGGTCAGACCGAAGGCGACGATGATGTTGAATGACGAGCCGGTCGACATGGTCGCGATACCGCCCAGCAGCACCTGCTTCCAGTACTTGCGGCAGATCTCGGCCAGGGGCATCTTGACCGCGGGTTCGGTCTCTTTCGCCGTGTTGAAGGCGGGGGTCTCGGTGATGGTCAGGCGGATGTACAAGCCCACCGCGATCAGCAAGGCGCTGCCCAGGAAGGGGATGCGCCAGCCCCAGGCCAGCAGGTCCTCAGGTGACAGCGAGGTGGCGATGGCGAGGAAGGCCAGGTTGGCGATCATGGTGCCGGCCGGTACCCCGATCTGCACCCACGAGCCATACAAACCGCGCTGGTGGGCCGGCGCATGTTCCACCGCCATCAACACCGCGCCGCCCCATTCGCCACCCAGCGCCAGGCCCTGGATGATGCGCAGGCTCAGCAGCAGGATCGGCGCCCACACGCCGATGGCGGCGTAGTCTGGCAACAGGCCGATGGCGAAGGTCGCCGCGCCCATCACCAGCAGCGAAATCAACAGCATCGACTTGCGCCCGAGCTTGTCGCCGAAGTGGCCGAACAACGCGGCGCCGACGATCCGCGCGCCATACGCCGAGGCGAAGGTGCCGAAGGCCAGCAAGGTGCCCACCAGCGCATCGAACGCCGGAAAGAAGATCTTGTTGAACACCAAGGCCGAAGCGGTGGCGAAGACGAACAAGTCGTACCACTCGACGGTGGTGCCGATGACGCTGGCCACCGCGACTTTTTTCATGTTGACCGGGGCTGCCTGAGTCAGCACCTGATCGGGTATGCGCGCAGAACTGTTCATGCCTTATGTCTCCAAAATGAGCCGATGCTCAACGGATAGTGTTTTTGATTGGCAGAGTGCGAGTAGTGCGGCGCCCGCGTCCGGGCGCTGGTGCAGTTAAGCTTTTATTGGGGAGCAGGGCCTCGACGGGCCCTTGCGGCTTTGCTGTGGTTCAGTTCAGCGTTGTACCCGCTCGGTCACGGCGTTGAGCAGCACGTCGCAGCCCTTGCGCGCGTCCTCGGGAAATATCGCCTCGGCTTCGTTGTGGCTCAGGCCGCCAACGCACGGGATGAACACCATGGTGGTGGGGCAGTGGCGGGCCAGCAGGATGGCGTCGTGGCCGGCACCGCTGACGATGTCCATATGGGGATAATCCAGCGCCTCGACGGCGCGTCGTACCGCATCGACGCAACCGCTGTCGAAGGGCGTGGCCGGGCTCAGCCAGTGGCGCTCGATGTTCAGCGTCAGACCGCGCGCGTCGGCGATCGCCTGGAAGCGCTCGAACACGCCCTGTTCCATGATCGCGATCTGCGCGTCCTGGTGATGGCGCAGATCCACGGTAAAGCTCACGTTGCCGGCGATGGTATTGCGCGACGACTTGGCGATCGCGACCTGGCCGATAGTGACGAGGCCCTTGGGGCTGAAGTCCGCTGCCAGCGCTTCCAGTTGCGTGGCCATTTCGGCGACACCGAACAGCGCGTCCTTGCGCAACGCCATGGGTGTGGTGCCGGCGTGAGCGCTCTGGCCCTGCACCTGCACGTCGAGCCAGCAGATCGCCTGACCACCGGTGACCACGCCCACGGGCAGGCCGTTGTCTTCGAGAATCGGGCCTTGCTCGATATGCGCTTCGAAATAGGCATCGAAGGGCCGCTGGAACGGCGAGTCACCGGCGTGGCCGATTTCATTCAAAGCATCCCGCACGCTGATGCCTGCACTGTCTCGGGCATTCAACGCGGTGTCCAGCGCCAAGCTGCCGGTGAACACCGCCGAGCCGAACATGGCCGGGGTGAAGCGTGCGCCTTCTTCGTTGGTCCACACCGCAATCTCGATCGGGCGCTTGTTGCGCAGGCCTTGGTCCTTGAGGCTGCGCACCACTTCAAGCCCGGCGAGCACGCCATAGATACCGTCAAAACGCCCGCCCTTGGGCTGGGTGTCGAGGTGGCTGCCCATCACCACCGGCGGCAAGCTGTCGTCGAGGCCAGGCAGGCGCGCGAACAGGTTGCCGATGGCGTCGAAGGCGGTGTTCATGCCGGCCTCGGTGCACCAACCGATGAACAGCTCGCGGCCGAGCTTGTCTTCCTGGGACAGGGCCAGCCGGCAGTTGCCGCCTTTGTCGGTGGCGCCGAGCTTGGCCATGTCCATCAGGCTGCTCCACAAGCGTTCGCCGTTGCATTTCAATACGTTCATAAAGTCTCTCCTGCCGGTGCTTCAGTAACCCAATGAGGGGTCGACCAGGTTGTTCAAGGCTTCGCCGCCGAGCAGCCGCCGGGTGTTCTCCGCGACCTGGCGCACGATGCAATCGTGGGAGGCGGCCGAGGCCATGTGCGGCGTCACCACCACGCCGGGCATCTGCCAGAGCGGGTGCTCGGCGGCCAGCGGTTCGTGCTCGAACACATCCAGCACCGCGCCGCGCAACTGGCCGCTGGCGAGGGCCTGTTGCAGATCATCGATGACCAGATGCTGACCGCGCCCACCGTTGACGATGGCCGCGCCGCAGGCGAGTTTTTCGAAGGTGCTGACGTTGAGAATGCCGCGCGTGGCATCGGTCAGGGGCAGCAGATTGACCAGCAGGTCGAGGCCATCGAGAAAGCAGGCGAACTGCTCATCACCGTGATAGCAGGCGACGCCGGTCAGTTGCCGCTCGCTGCGCGCCCAACCGCGCACGTCATAGCCGGCACTGGCCAGGTCCCCGGCAATGGCCGCGCCCAGCGAACCAAGGCCCATGACCCCGACCTTGAACTGCCCGGCCGCGCGTTGCGGATGACGCTGCCACTGGCTGTGCCGCTGCTGGGCGATGACCCGATCGAAATCGCGGTGATAGTGCAGCACGGCCCAGCGCACGTACTCGGTCATGCCACGTCGGTGATCGGGGTCGACCACCCGGCAGATGGGGAGGTCGGCGCCGCTGCCGTCGGTGCGCAAATGGTCAACGCCGGCCGCGACCGAGTGCACCAGGCGCACATTTGGCAAGCGCCCCAGGCTGCCCGCAGGCGGATACCAGCACGCTGCGGCGACGGCGTCGTTGGCCGCCGGGTCGTCGGCCAGCACCGCACGCAGATGGGGCGCGTGGGTGGCGAAAGCGGCCTGCAGCTGTTGCAGCAGGCACTCGTCTTTGCTGAGCAGCACCACAGTGGTCATGAGCAGTAGGACTCGCGTTGGTCTTCGATCAGGCTCAGGGTGGCGAGCCAACTGAGGTGGGTGATTTCATCGGCTTCGTCGCGGGCAAATTGTTCTGCAGTCAAGCGGCAGACTTCTTCGCTGGGATAGACCAGCTTGCTGTTGCCAGCCAAGGCCTGGACCTGCGCCTGGCAGGCGCGCTCGAGAAAGTGGATCTCCTGAAAGGCATGGCCGACACTGATACCCGCCGCCAGCAGGCCGTGGTTGCGCAGGATCATCGCCTTGTGCGGGCCGAGGTCGGCCACCAGGCGCTCGCGCTCGCTCAGCGACAAGGCGATGCCTTCATAGGTGTGGTACGCCAGGTGGCCGTAGTAGCGCAGCGCGTGCTGGCTGATCGGCAACAGGCCTTGTTCCTGCGCGGCGACGGCCATGCCGGCGGCGGTGTGGGTGTGAATCACGCAGGCCAGGTCCGGGCGAGCCATGTGAATGGCCGAGTGGATCACGAAGCCTGCGGCATTGACCCGGCTGGTGGTCGGGTCGCCATTGACCACATTGCCGTGTTGGTCGATGCGCACCAGATCGCTGGCCTTCATGCGCTCGAAGATCACCCCGTAGCGGTTGATCAAAAAGTGATGCTCGGGGCCTGGGATGCGCAGGGTGATATGCGTGTCGATCAGGTCGGTCATGCGAAAGTGCGCGACCAGCCGGTACAGTGCGGCGAGTTCGCAGCGCGCCTGCCATTCCACGGGGTCGATGTGCTCGGGTTGATGCATGGGGAGCTCCTTGTCAGATCGCCGACTGCGGCAGTGCGCTGTGCTCGCCACGCAGGCGCGCCAGACCACACACGCCGAACAGCGACACGGCGGACAGCAGGGTGAAGAACAGGGCCAGTGGCAACCACTGGCCGGCAAAATGGGCGGCGAGCAGGGTGCCGATGATCGGCGTGGTGCCGCCGGCAATCGCACAGATCAGCTGGTAAGCGAGCGAGATGCCGCTGTAGCGCAAATGGGTCGGGAAGGCCTGGGCCATGTACCCGGCGATCACCGCGTACAGGCCGGACAACGTCACTACCGCCATGGCAATGCCGAGGGTCATCAGCAAGATGTTCTGGGTGCCGACCAGCACGAACATCGGGTAGGGCATCACCATCGACAGCAGTGCAGTGAGCATCAGGAAGCGCCCTTCACCCATGCGCTCGGCCAGCAGCGCGCTCAGCGGTTGCGAGATGAACTGCAAAAGGGTCACCACGAACAGGCAGTCGAGGATGGTCGCTCGGGAGATGCCCTGGTACTGGGTGACGTAGGTGATCATGAAGGTGTTGGTGAAGAAGAAGCCCGCCGAGCCGATGGTCACTGCGCAGGCGGCGAACAGGATCTGCCGCCAGCAAGTGCGGATCACTTCCGCGACCGGGTACTGGGCGGTCGCGCCGCGCCTGGCGACCTCTTTGAACTCGGGCGATTCATCGACACCGAAGCGAATCACCAGGCCGATCAGCATCAGCACCCCACTGGCCAAAAACGGCAGGCGCCAGCCCCAGTCGGCGAATTGCGCGGGTTCGAGCGAGGTCACCAGCCGAAACGCGATCAGTGCCAGCAGCAGGCCGGCTGGGCTGCCCAATTGTGCGAACGAGGCGTAGAAGGTCTTGCGCCTGGCCGGTGCGTGCTCGCTGGCCATCAGCACCGCGCCGCCCCATTCGCCGCCCACCGAGATGCCCTGGATGATACGCAGCGCCACCAGGCCGATTGGCGCCCAGATGCCCGCGCTGGCATAGCTGGGCAACAGGCCGATACCGGTGGTCGCCAGGCCCATCAGTACGATGGTCAGCAGCAGCATCTTTTTGCGACCGAGGCGATCGCCCAAGTGGCCGAACACCATCCCCGCCAGGGGCCGGGCGATAAAGCCGACGGCAAAGGTGCCGAACGCCGCCAAGGTATTCACGGTCGGGTCGCTGCTAGGGAAAAACACTTGGCCGAGAATCAGCGCTGCGGCCGTGGCGTAGATATAGAAATCATAGAATTCGATGGTGGTGCCGACGAAGGCTGCAGCCGCCGCGCGACGGGGCTGGGTCGATGAAGTCTGCATGCAAGGCCCTTTGGTTTTTAGTGTTCTGGCAGGGTGTCGAGGCTGATCACGTTGCGCTCTGTGGCGCTTGCAGTCTTTATCCCTTACCCTGCATCTTTAATCAATTTGCTAATACTTAATCTAACTATTAGCGAGATTACTGATGGTGAGCGATGAGCGATCAGAACGTTGAAGCGGGCCTCAAGAACTGGCAGAGCCGGCGGTTTTTGAGCGATCGCCTGGACTGGAATCTGCTGCGGGCCTTCCTGGTCATCGGCCAGGAGAAGAGCATCAGCCGGGCGGCGGCGCGGTTGTTTCTGACTCAATCGGCGGTCAGCCAGTCGTTGAAGCGACTGGAGGAGCAGCTGGAGTGCAAATTGATCCTGCGCCGAGGTCCGCGATTCGATGTGTCGCCGGCCGGCGAAGAAGTGCTGCGCATCGCCGAGGAGATCTACGGCAATGTCGCTCGGCTGTCGGCGACCCTCAAGAACCCCGAGGATGACGTGGTCGGCAAGGTGCGCATTCTCACCATCAGCCGGGTCCAGTCGGCGTTGTACGATGATTTTCTGGTGCAGTTTCATCGTGACCACCCGCGCGTCGAACTGGAGGTCGAGGTGATGCGCAGCTCCGACATCCAGAGCGCCTTGAGCCAGCGCACCGCCACTGTCGGGCTTGGGCTTTGCCGGTTTGCGCAGGCCAAGCTGGAGCGTGTGCGATTGTTGCGCCAGCGCTATGCTTTTTTCTGCGGCAAGCGACATCGGTTGTTTGGCCAGCGCAAGCTGCCGCTCGAAGCATTGCAGAGCGAGAATTTTGTGAGTTTTACCAGTGACCAGGTGGGCGGGAATCTGTCGCCGCTGACCATGTTTCGAGATCAGCAGGGTTTTACCGGGAAGATCGTCGCTTCATCGTCGAGCTTCGAGGAGATTCGCCGGTTGATCATCGCGGGGTATGGCGTGGGGTGCCTGCCGGAGCACCTGGTGGATATCGACCTGCACAACGGGCTGATCTGGCGCTTGCCTCCCGCGGAAGGGGTGGTGGATGTGGACGTGTTTTTGATGTGGAACCGCGAGCAACGGATGAGTCGGGCGGAGACGGTGTTTCTGGAGGCGTTCCAGCAAGTGATCGAAGGCTCGCCAGTTGATTCAGTCTGATACCCCCAGACCCCCTCGCGACAAGGTCAGTGGGCGTCACGCGTCTGCCATGCAGCGCACCACACCCTCGATAAACACCGTTTCCGCCCGCGTGCGGCGCTGATCCCGATTCCACAGCAGATGAATATCCACATCAGCCACCCCTTCATATGGCGGCACCTGCCACAGCAATCCATTGCGTAGATCCTCGGCCACCACATGCTCCGGCAAGCAACCCAGTCCCATCCCCGCGATCACCAGCCGGCGTATCTCCTCCAGGCTCGGCGACGACGCCACAATTCGCCCACCGAACCCTTGCTGATCCCGGAAAATCGTCAACGGCGATAACATCCCACCGATCTGGTCACTGGTAAAACTGACGAAGTTCTCCGCCTGCAACTGCTCCAGCGTCAGCCCGCTTTGACCGAACAGCCGATGATGCTGCCCACAGTAAAAGCTATACCGCTGACGCTGAAACAATTCCTGCTCCAACCTCGGTTGCCGCCGCCGATTAAGGCTGATCCCCAAACTCGCCGTCTTCTCCAGCAATGCACTGACGATATCCGAACTGCGCATCACGTCGATTTCGAAATCCACCCGCGGATGCTGCCGGTGAAAGGTCGCCAGGAAGTTGTCAAAGCGCGCATTGACGATACGGCTGACCATCAGGATGCGCACCTTGCCCACCACGTCATCCCCCGGCTGCTCCAGCGTGTGACTCATCTGCGACACCTGGCCATACATCTCGCCGGCCATGGCGAAGATCTTGTGCCCGGCCTCGGTGAGATCAAAACGCGGCCCTCGACGGGCGATCAACTGATACCCGAGCTGCTCCTCCAGCCGCTTCAAGGCCTGACTCACCGCAGGCTGCGTCAGATGCAGGCGCGCCGCCGCACGGCTGATGCTCAGTTCCTGGCCGATCACCCTGAAGGTGCGCAGCAGGTTCCAGTCCAGACGGTCGTTGAGCAGGGGCAACTCGCGGCGTACATCTTCCATTGGGAATTTCCGATCATAATTCAAATTTATAATATGCATAATAAATAGAACATTGACTAATCATAGCCCCCGGCCAAAAAATCAATCCGCCAAGCGCCATCAGAGCGCCGGTATTGCTCGCCTTTCTCCTGCCAAAAAAACAACCCCACGGGAGTCAATTCCATGAACCGTCCTGCTCAGTCGCAGCCACGCAGAGCTGCGGCCGCCGCATTCATCGGCACCATGATCGAGTGGTACGACTTTTACATCTACGCCACGGCCGCGGCCCTGGTGTTCGGCCAACTGTTCTTCCCCTCCAGCGATCCATTGTTCAGCACCATGGCCGCCTTCGGCACCTTCGCCGTGGGCTTCTTCGCGCGGCCGCTGGGCGGCGTCATCTTTGGCCATGTGGGTGATTGCATCGGGCGCAAAAAGTCCTTGATCATCACCTTGCTGATGATGGGCGTGGTCACCGTGTGCATCGGCTTGTTGCCCAGCTACGCACAGATCGGCGTCGCCGCGCCCGTGCTGTTGATCCTGCTGCGCGTGGTGCAAGGCATCGCCGTCGGCGGCGAGTGGGGCGGCGCGGTGCTGATGGCCGGCGAGCATGCGCCCAAAGGCCGACGCAACTTCTTCGCTTCCTTCGCGCAACTGGGCAGCCCGGCCGGTTTGATTCTCTCGCTGCTGGCATTCAGCGCCATCACCCGCTTGCCGGAAGCCGACCTGATGAGCTGGGGTTGGCGCCTGCCATTCCTGGCCAGTTCTCTGCTGCTGATCGTCGGCCTGGTGATCCGCCTCGGGGTCAACGAGTCGCCGGAGTTCCTCGACGACAAGGCCAATGCCGTACACGCCCGCAGCGTGGTCGGGCACACCGAACAGGCACCGGTGGTCGAGGTGCTGAAAACCGCCTGGCGGCCACTGCTGCTGTGCATGGGCGCCAACACCCTGGGCATTGCCGGGGTGTACTTCACCAACACCTTCATGATTGCCTACACCACCCAGCAACTGGGGCTGCCGCGTTCGCTGATTCTGGAATGCCTGTTTGTGGTGTCGATCATTCAGTTCTGCATCCAGTCGGCCGCTGCGTGGATTGCCGAGAAGGTCGGCGCGACGCGGTTTCTGGCCGTAATGGCGACCTTGGCGATGGCCTCGCCGTACCCGATGTTCATGCTGGTGAGCAGTGGTCAGCCAAGCAAGATCATTGTCGGCATCGCCTTGGCGGTGGTGTGCATGGCGTCGTTCTATGCGGTGATTGCCGGGTTCGTCAGTGGGATGTTTGCGACCCGCGTGCGCTACACCGCGATCTCCCTGGCGTATCAAGTGTGCGGCGCGGTGGCGGGTGGTTTGACGCCGTTGATCGGCACTTGGCTGGCCCATTCCTACCCGGGCCAGTGGTGGCCGATGGCGGTGTTCTACACCTTGATTGCCGGGACTTCGCTGATTTGCGTATTGGCGCTGGCGCGTCGGCATGCGTTGGCTCACGGGCTTGAAATGGCCGCTGCACACTAATTCTTCGAGGTAAATGTCATGCGTAGTTTCTTTCATCCGGAACAACTGCTTCACCATCCGCGTAGTTATTACTCGCGGGGGCAGATGCGCACGCCTCAGGAAGTGCCTGAGCGGGCGTTGAATCTGGTCAAGGCGGCTGAGTCGTTGGGGTTTGTTGTCGAGCAACCGGCTGACTTTGGATTGGCGCCGCTGCTAGCGGTGCACAGTGCTGCCTATCTGACATTTCTGGAGGAGGCCCACCGGCGCTGGAAAGAGGTGCCCGAGGATTGGGGTGATGAAGTCATGTCTAACATCTTCGTCCGTGAGCCCAATGCATTGCGCGGCATTCTCGCCCAGGCCGGCCGCTACCTGGCGGATGGCAGCTGCCCCGTAGGAGAGCACACTTGGCGCGCGGCCTATTGGTCGGCGCAATGTGCCGTGGCGGCGGCGCAGGCGGTGATCGAGGGTGAACCCGCTGCCTATGCGTTGTGTCGGCCGCCGGGACACCATGCTCGTGCCGAAGCCGCGGGTGGGTTCTGCTATGTGAATGGTGCGGCGGTGGCAGCCCAGGCGTTGCGGGCGCGTTATGGCAAGGTTGCGGTGCTGGACAGTGACATGCACCACGGGCAGGGGATTCAGGAGATCTTCTACGATCGGGATGATGTGTTGTATGTGTCGATTCATGGCGATCCGACCAACTTCTATCCGGGTGTGGCGGGCTTCGAGGACGAGCGCGGAAGCGGCGCGGGGGAGGGCTGCAACGTCAACTTGCCGATGCCTCATGGTTCGTCTGAAGCGGTGTTCATGGACAAGCTGGAGCAGGCGCTCGAGGCGGTTCGGGCGTTCGGCGCCGAAGTGCTGGTGTTGTCGCTGGGCTTTGATATCTACGAGCTGGATCCGCAGAGCAAGGTGGCGGTGACGACCGAGGGCTTTGCGCGGTTGGGCGAGCGGGTACGGAGTTTGGGGTTGGCGTGTGTCATCGTGCAGGAAGGCGGTTATCACCTGGAGTCGCTGGAGGATAATGCACGGGCGTTTTTTGTGGGGCCGCAATTCTGGCAGCCAGAGGTCCAACAGCCGTTTTAGCGCAGACGAGGCGCTGCTGTAGGGCGTTCAGCCTGGCAAGCAGCACCGGATATGCCCCGAGGAATTGTCCAACACCCTGTTGGACAATTTCAGCGCCCGGTCAGGCCCGCGCAGAGTCTCGCCTTTACATCAGATTGGCGCGGGAGACGCAGGTCAGACCGCTGCCGCCATCGCTTGAACAACATCATCCATCAGCGCCTTGCCCATTTCGTTCAGGTAAACGGCGGACAAGGCTGCATGCCCGGTAGGATCGCCAAACGCGGCTTCAGTCATCAGTTTGTTGGCGCAGTCCTGCAGGATGGAGGCGTGTTCCAGCGCGTCGATGGCGGGGATGTCAGGGTTGACAGTGAACAGCTTGTGGCCGTCAAGGGAGCGGCCGAAAGGGGTGGTGCCAGCGGTGTGGAGATTGGTTTGGGTCATTGAGTAAGGATCCGGATTGTGATTAAAGGATCGCCACCGTCTGCCGCCAAGCAGAATTGGGTGGCGAATTACGCAAGGTTGGCGGACCGGACAATACGGAAACCGGCACCTCCGAGGAGGTCCCTGCGCAATTCGCCATAGCACCGAAATGCAGGCGAAAAAAATGCGCCTGCAAAACGGAGTTGAGCGCTGTTGCG